>JAYVJR010000029.1:0-5207 GCA_043769085.1 Gammaproteobacteria bacterium | reverse complement strand
GCTGCAAATCCGGGTTCCGATATGCGCCGCACGCAGACGATAGTGCCTAACAAGCTGGCGCCCTGGCGCAAGGCTGCGCACAGAAAACGGTATGGCAGCAGTTCGCCGGTCTTATCGTCGCGCACCTTGTTGATGATCAGCGGCGCGGCACGATCATGTACTACCTTGGCGAAATGCGCGCTGACAAGATTGCGCAGGCGCACGGCATCGCTGGCCTGGAATCGCCCGCTGCTGCGCAGTCGCGTCAGCCCGCGTTCGGGAGCTAACAGCAGTACCGCATCACTACGGGTATCTGATCGGACCGTTTCCACCAGGTCATCCAGCGTGCGCACGCTGGCGCCAACCGAATCGGTGAATTCGGACTGTCCTTTAGGGTCCGGTGTCTCGCTCGCCGTAGGCGCTTTCAGCAGCATGGTTGCTGCAACCTCTGGGCTCGCGGATGCGCGCTCCGGCGATGATATCTCCCGCGCCATGAGCGCGAGCACCGGCGCTACACGCGCATGCACGGCGCCAAGAGCCGGCATGGAATCGGGACTACCCGCCGCCGCCAACACCAGCACGCCGAGCAACGGCGCGCTGTCAGTCAATCGCAGGGGAAACACAAACAACATTCCCAGCCGGTGGGTCTGTGCAAATCCGGGCACCCGCTGGCCAGCCTCAGAATTGAACCAGTCGCACCAGTTGGGTAGTGCTTTTGGAATCTGGGATGGACCCAATGTTCCGAATATGGATTGGCCATTGAGAGAAAATCCCGTGACTGTCACGGGCACCGGGCTCAGTGAGATAACAAGCTGCCGAAAAGGCGCTAACCGGGTGACCAATCTCCGTCCTCTTGCGTTAACGCGATAGCTGCGCGTCCAAAACAGACTCAGAACAATACGTGAAACAAATTGCCACCCCAGCGACCGAAGTCACCTTTGCGCGTCACGAAATGGAATTGGGTCACAGAATTCGGCGGGTGCGCCAATAAACGGGCGATTCTTCACATAAACAAAATCAAACAAGTATTTGTTTTCAATATAGATATTGGTGGGCCCTGCGCGATTCGAACGCGCGACCAACTGGTTAAAAGCCAGCTGCTCTACCGACTGAGCTAAGGGCCCTTTAAAGGGAGTGCCCGACGAGGGCCGCGCATTCTACCTGAAAGGCGTCGGCCGGGAACCCGCCGCATATCGTGTCGGGTCCGGAACACCTGCAGCGGCGAAGCCAGCGCTGCGAATGCGGCAGGAATCGCAAATGCGGCAGGCCTCGCCGGCGGCATTTGCCTGATAACAGGAAACGGTCAGTGAGTAGTCGACGCCGAGCTGCATGCCCTGGAGAATAATGTCGGCCTTGCTGAGCGTCAGCAACGGCGTCTCTATCTGCAGAAATGCGCCCTGCACACCCTGCCGGGTCGCAAGCTGCGCGAGTTCCTGAAACTTCGCAATGAATTCCGCTCGACAATCCGGGTAGCCTGAGTAGTCAACAGCATTGACGCCGATAAAAACCTGTCCGGCGCCTAACACTTCGGCCTGAGCCATGGCCAACGCCAGCAACACGGTATTGCGTGCAGGTACATAGGTGACGGGAATGCCGGCTGCGACATGGGCTGTTGCACTCGATGCAACCGGCACGTCGATAGCGGAATCTGTCAGAGCAGAACCACCGATGCTGCCCAGATCGACGCGAATGGTGCGATGTGATGCAGCGCCCAAAGCCTTGGCGACCTGCTCAGCGGCAACCAGCTCGGCACGGTGCCGCTGCCCGTATTCGACTGACAATGCATGGCAGACATAGCTTTGGGACCGTGCCAGCGCCAGCACGGTCGCGGAGTCAAGACCGCCCGACAGCAACACCACGGCGATTTTGTGAGCGTGGCTCATTTCCCCGGTACATTGCCCCAAAGGATTTTGTGCAACTGCAATTGGAAGCGTACCGGCAGGCGATCCGCGAGAATCCAATCAGCCAATTGGCGGGCGAGCAGTTGATCCGCGCTGGGCGAAAACAGCACCGTGCATTTTCGCGCGAGATCATGTAGTTCGAACTGTTCTCGGCTCCAGTCGTAGTCCAGCCGATCGCAGATCACAAATTTCACCTGGTCGCGTTGATTAAGATGCCTGAAGTTTTCCAGCAGGTTGCGCCCCACTTCGCCGGATCCCGGCGTTTTCACGTCGATGACCCGCGACACGCGGGAGTCGACCGCCTCGATTGGCAACGCACCGCTGGTTTCCAGAGACACCTCGAATCCGGCATCGCACAAGCGCGTCAATAGGGTCAAACAGTTCTTCTGCGCTAGCGGCTCGCCGCCGGTCACGCAAACATGCCGCGCGCCTTCGCGCTGTGCGGCATCGACCAGTTCATCCACGGCGCGCCAGTCGCCGCCATGAAACGCGTAAGCGGTGTCGCAGTACTGACACCGCAAAGGGCAGCCGGTCAGGCGAATAAAGGTGGTAGGAAAGCCAACGCTGTTAGCTTCGCCCTGCAGTGACAGGAACACTTCGGTGATTTTGAGGCGCGGTGCGGCGCTGAGGTCGGTCTGCAGAGACATGGCAATCAGCGCGCATCAGTCGCAATACGCTGCAAACGCTCTGCGGCGAGTCGTGCCGCCTCGCTGCCAGGAAACCTGCTCAGCACGTCATTGAATACCACACGTGCTTCAGCCTGCCGGCCGAGTTCAAACAAGGTGAAACCCTGCTTGACCAGCGCATCGGCGAGTTTGCGGGAATCGGGCCACTGTTTGCTAACACGCGTGAACGCGATCAGTGCCTGCGGGTAGTCGCGTGTGACATAGAACGCTTCACCCAGCCAGTATTGGGCGTTATCGGACAGCGGCCCCTGCGGGTAGGCTGCGAGGAATCCCTGAAACCCCTTGATCGCCTGCGGATACTGTCCAGCTTTCAAAGCGTCGAATGCGCGGCCATAGCTTTGCTGCGCGGTATTGGGTACAGCCGTAGCCTCGGTTGTTGCATTGGCAACCACCGGAGCCATTGCATTGACGCGGTTGTCGAGATCCTGGTAAAGGTCGCGCTGCTGTTTACGCAATGCTGTGTTGGAATTTTCCAGCTCCTCGATTTGACCCCGCAGTGTTCGTAGTTCGTTTTGCAGCGTGTCGACGCGCTGCGTCAGCTCTACCAGGCTCTGGTTGTTGACCACGCGTTCCACCTGACCCACCCGGCGGTCCACATCATCGAGCTTGACCTGCACTGGGTCCGGCTCCGAAGGTGTCAGTGAGCAACCAACCAGAATCACGCCGACCAGCAGTGGCGCAGCCCGCAGAACCTTGGTCACTCGGTCTGTCATGGCGCGTATACCAACTCCACCCGTCTGTTTTGCGTAAAACTTGCTTCTTCGTCGCCGTCGACCGCGGGTCGTTCTTCGCCGAAGCTCACGGTCATGACCTGCCCATCTGAGGCGCCCTGCAACATCAGCAGCCGTCTGACTGCCTGGCCGCGCCGTTCACCAAGGCCGATGTTGTACTCGCGTGTGCCGCGCGCGTCGGTGTGGCCTTCGAGGCGTATTCTCTGTTGCGGATTGCTAGCCAGATAGCGGGCATGTGCGTTGACGATGTCGAGATCTGACGCGCGGACTTCGGATTTGTCGAAATCAAAATAGACAACCCGCTGGTCGAGCAAGCCGCCGCGGGGCCCAGCGGTGGTCGCTGCGGTCTCAGCAGTTGCGGCAGGTCCCACGCCATTGTCCGACGGCGCAGTCGTCGCGGCCGGGGCAGCCGCTGCGGTCTCTGGCTCAGCGGTGGATTTGCGGGACGCGCAGGCTGCCATTAGCAATGCCATGGCCACAACAGATGTCAGTTTCATTGGGTTATTCATAAGTCCTCCGGGTGCGATGCTAACGCAAGGCTAATTCAAACGGGGTCCGAAAACAGGCTCGCGCACCTGGCCACGATCAGCTTTCAGTCGCTGCGTAATTTGGCCATCGACAGAAACGGTGGCAAGGATATCCCGACCCTGCTCTTTGGCCGCATAAATCAGCGTAGCGCTGTTGGCGGCAAATGCGGGCGATTCGTCAAAACGGCCGCGGCTTACCAGGCGACTGCTGCCGCCGTTCATGTCCTGCAAAGCGATTCGGTAGGCGCCGCTGTCCAGTGTCACCATGGCGAGCCACTTGCCGTCTGGTGAAATTCTTGGCCGTGCATTGTAGGAACTGCCGAAGGTGACTCGGCGTGGCCTGTCACTGGGCGCCGCCATCGCAATTCGGTAAATCTGGGGTCCGCCGGAGCGGTCGGAGGTGAAATAAAGCTCCTGACCGTTGTTAGACCAGACTGCTTCAGTGTCGATGCCTGGATCGTTGGTCACGCGCATCACTCCCTGCGTGGCCAGGTCCAGAAGATAGATGTCGAGATTTCCGCCCGAACCCGACAACGTCAATGCCAGTTTGCTGCTGTCCGGCGACCAGGATGGCGCGCCATTGACACCCAACCGAGCCGACACGCGACGCCGTTCGCCAGTAGCAAGTTTTTGCAAGTAAATGGCCGCCACGCGCGATTCGAACGATACGTAGGCGAGCCACAACCCATCGGGCGAGAAGGACGGCGACATGATCGGTTGTGCCGACTCCAAGATGGGTTTGGGCGTCTCGCCGTCGGAGTCGGCGACAATCAACTGGAATCGTTGTCGCGGTGCGCGTCCGTCCACCGACACGTAGGCAATTCGCGACGCGAATGCGCCTGGCACACCCAGCACTTTCTGATAGACCCAATCCGCTACCTTGTGACCTAACAATCTGGGATTGCCGCGTGCGGCCCGCACGGTCTCGACGCCTATCGGCTGGCCAGTGGCCACGTTCGACAGGCTGGCAGTGGCGGTCAGTGAACCATCGGCGGCGATGCGGTTGTCTAGATCAAGTACGAAGTCGGCGCCGCTGTTGCGGGTCGACACGGTCGTCGGCACAACACGGATTCGTCCACTGCTGGTCAAATCACTTTGCACTACTGCGGTGGCCTGCGTGACCGCGGGGTCGCCCTTTTCGTTGATCGCGATCGGTACCGGGTCGTTCACGCCAGAGGTAATTTCGATGCGCAGCTGCGCGCTGACCATTGCCGGGGCAGCCAGACACAAGACCGCGAGCATAAATACCGGATATTTTGTTAGGGCTAGGTCGGACATGATCTGGCTTAGTCCTCCGGAGCGAAAATGAGTTCCAACCGGCGCTCAAACAAAGCGGCATCCGGCGGTTGTGGCAAGGGTGACGCGCGGAAAACCGCAGCTTCA
>JAYVJR010000028.1:0-28952 GCA_043769085.1 Gammaproteobacteria bacterium | reverse complement strand
GCCTATCTTCGCGCCCGGAGTCGGCCGGGCGATCGCTGCATTTCCTGCGACTTGTCGCAGAAATGGGGAGGAAAGTCCGGGCTTCTTGGACACGGCGCCAGGTAACGCCTGGGGGGCGCGAGCCCACGGACAGTGCAACAGAAAGTAAACCGCCTAAGTGCTCGCAAGAGTGCCGGTAAGGGTGAAAGGGTGCGGTAAGAGCGCACCGCGTCGGTGGTAACACTCGACGGCACGGCAAACCCCGCCTGAAGCAAGGCCAAATAGGGAAGTCGTTGCGGCTGGAAACAGCTAGCAACAACGCCAGTCCTGCGGGACTTCCGGGTAGGCCGCTCGAGGTTCACGGTGACGTGAGCCCTAGAGGAATGATCGTCCTCGACAGAACCCGGCTTACAGGCCGACTCCAACTTTCTATCTGTCCTAAGTAGCTGGCGTTACTGTGATTTTCGTCACATTTTGCGCTTGCAACCGGCTGCGCCGCTTCCTATAGTGGTGGCAAGTGGTAGAAAGTGGGGGCAGAGGGTTCGTACAAACCCTTAAAAACCAAAATGTTTCGTGGTGCAAGCAAAGTTACGCTCGATGACAAGGGCCGGATGGTACTACCCACCCGGCATCGTCAGCGGCTGGCTGAGCGCGGCGGCAATGCCGTTGTCGTCACCGTGGATCGCGATGGTTGCCTCTTGATCTACCCACTGCCTGACTGGGAACTGATCGAACGCAAGCTGATGAGTCTGCCGTCGCTCAATGAACGTGCGCGACGCCTGCAGCGATTGATGGTCGGCCATGCTAACGAAATGGAACTGGACGGGCAGGGGCGATTGGCCCTAACAGCTGAACTGCGCGAATTCGCGAAACTGACCAAATACGCCATGTTGATCGGGCAGGGTAACCGCCTCGAAATCTGGGATGAGCAGCGCTGGAATGAGCGCCGCGATTTCTGGATGAAGAGCGAGGAAACCGCCTCCGATCTCTCGGCGCAACTGGATTCGCTGTCGCTGTAGTTTTTGTTAGGTTCGGTGGTTCGTGACCGGGGAGACATGTGGTTATCGGATCAGGCGCGCGCGAAAGCGATCGCACGGTCTTCAAACGGCAAGTCTTGGCAGCAACGTGTTAGCAGGATGACCGTCTGACAGCGGCTCGTCCAGGGGCGGGAACGGGTGAATGAGCACGAGCCGGTAATGCCGGATGAGGTGCTTTTGGCACTCGCTCCGCGGGCGGATGGATTTTATGTGGATGCGACTTTTGGGCGCGGCGGACACAGCGCGCGCCTGCTCGAGCGGTTGGGGCCCAATGGGCGACTGCTTGGACTGGATCGCGATCCCGAGGCCATTCGTCATGCCCACGCGCGTTTTGCCGGGGACCCGCGTTTTGAAGCGGTGCATGCAACCTTCGCGCAACTCGGCCAGGTGCTCGCGGAGCATATGGGCGGTCGCCGGGCCGACGGGGTGCTGTTCGATCTCGGCGTGTCGTCGCCGCAGCTGGACGTCGCGGAACGCGGCTTCAGTTTTATGCGCGACGGACCGCTCGACATGCGGATGGATCCTACCCATGGCGCGCCGGTCTCGGTGTGGCTGGCAAGTGTCAGCGTCGCGGAGTTGCGGCGCGTGTTAGTGGACTATGGCGAAGAACGATTTGCAGGTCGGGTTGCAGCGGCAATTGACGCCGCCCGGCGGGAGACCCTCATCACCCGCACGGTTCAACTCGCTGACATCGTGGCGCGCGCTGTCCGTACACGCGAATCCGGCAAGCATCCCGCGACGCGCACCTTCCAGGCGCTGCGCATGCAAGCTAACGACGAGCCCGGCCAGTTGCGCGCCGGGCTCGCGGCGGCGCTTGCGGCGTTGTTGCCGGGCGGACGCCTCGCCGTGATTGCGTTTCATTCCATCGAGGACCGAATCGTCAAACAGTTCATGCGCGAGCAGTCGAGCGTCGATCCGATATGGGCGGGGTTGCCACAGATTCCCGAGTCGGTGCAACCGGTTCTGCGGCTGGTCGGGCGCAAACAGCGTGCGGGCGACGCCGAAGTGGCCCGCAACCCGCGAGCGCGTAGTGCCGTGCTGCGGGTCGTAGAGAAAATTTCCGACCGGGAGGCGAAGTGAACAAGCTGGGACAGCGTTGGCTGATGATCGCATTGCCGCTGCTGTGGTTTGCAACACTGGCGTCGGCCGCCGGCGCGATCTATTCCAAGCACCGGGCGCGAGAACTGTTCGTGCAGCTCGAAAAGCTCAATCAGAAGCGCGACAACTTGGAAATCGAGTGGGGTCAACTGCAGCTCGAGCAGAGCTCATGGTCAACTCACTCGTTCGTTGAAAACGTCGCAGCCAGCCGCCTCAAGATGAACGCACCAGCGCCGAAAGAGATCGAGGTCCTGTCACCGTGAAGTGGACCGAGTTGACACCCAGTCGTAGTTTCCGAATGCGATCCTTCGTGGCTGCCGGCGTGCTGAGTCTCACGGCGTTCGGTTTGTTGTGGCGCGCAGTCAACCTGCAATGGCTGGACCGCGATTTTTTGCAGCGCCAGGGCGATGCGCGCGTGCAGCGTGTGGCTGACATCGCAGCGCATCGCGGCACGATTACTGATCGCTTTGGCGAGCCTCTCGCGGTCAGTACGCCGGTCGATTCTATCTGGGCCAATCCCAAGGAGTTGTCTGCAGCGATCGACAAAATGCCGCAGCTTGCCAAAGCACTGAGTCGCGACAAGACTGAGCTAACAAGAAGAATCACCAGCAATCTGGATCGGGAGTTTCTCTATCTCGGCAGACACATGCAACCCGCGGAAGCGCTGCGCATCAAAGCCATGGGCATACCCGGCGTCTACAGTCTGCGCGAATACCGGCGCTACTATCCGGCCGGCGAGGTCACCGGCCACGCGTTAGGTTTCACGAGTGTCGACGACTCTGGTCAGGAAGGTCTTGAGCTTGCTTTCGATCACTGGCTGGCGGGCGAAGACGGCCAGAAGCGCGTAATCCAGAACCGCATGGGCCAGATTGTGCAGGATGTCGAAGGAATTCGCGCCGCGCGACCCGGACGGGATTTGGTGTTGTCAATCGACATGCGCGTGCAGTATCTGGCCTACCGTGAATTAAAATCGGCGATCCGCGCGCAAAAAGCCAAGGCGGGCACGGTGGTGGTGATCGACATTGCGAGCGGCGAAGTACTGGCGATGGTCAACCAGCCAGCCTTCAATCCTAACGACCGGATGCAGATCAAGCCTGCCGGCTATCGAAACCGCGCGGTCACAGACATTCTGGAGCCCGGCTCGTCGATCAAGCCGTTTGTCATGGCCGCCGCACTGGCGTCGGGCAAGTACAACGAACATAGCGTTATCGACACGGCGCCCGGCTTCGTCAAAGTGGGTGTGCGCGTTTTCGAAGACAAGCACAATCTCGGCGCCATTGATCTCGGCACGGTGTTAGCTAAGAGTTCCAATGTCGGCATGACAAAAATGGCGCTGTCGTTGGAACCCGAGTTGATCTACACCACCCTGTTGCGGCTCGGTTTCGGACAGGTCACAACCAGCGGTTATCCGGGTGAATCAGCGGGCACGCTCACGCACTACTCGCACTGGCGACCCGTGGGCATTGCGACCTTGTCCTACGGTTATGGTCTGTCGGTTACGCCCCTGCAATTGGCCCATGCGTACGCAACGCTAGGCAGTTCCGGTGTTGCCAGGCCGATCTCGTTCTTGCGGGTCGACGGTAGCGTGCCGGGCGAGCGCGTACTCGATGCCGGCATCGCGCAGTCACTGGTGCGTATGCTGGAGCAGGTTGTTAGTCCGAGCGGCACGGGCATCCGTGCGTCAATTCCCGGCTACCGCGTGGCAGGCAAGACCGGCACCGCCTGGAAAGCCAACGCCGGCGGCTACTCCACTGACAAATATATGGCGGTATTTGGTGGTGTCGCTCCCGCGACTGCGCCGCGACTTGCGGCGGTGGTCGTCATTGACGAGCCGGGCGCGGGTTTGTATTACGGCGGCGATGTCGCGGCGCCGGTGTTTGCATCGATTCTAGGTGGCGCGCTGCGTCTGTTAGCCGTGGCCCCAGATGGACCACTGGCGCCACCGGCGGAAGAGCCCGATGGCACGGTGCCCATGCCAGCGATACCGGATGCAGCAGAACCCATCGCGGTGGTTCCAGGGCAGATCGCCGCGGCGCCGGCACGCGCGGCAACGCCAGCGAACGGCGCACTGCGATGAGTGCGCGCGCTGTCATGCTGTCGGAACTGTTAGCAGGGCAGTTGGCATTGGCTCGCGATGCCGCATTTCGCGACCTGACGCTCGATAGCAGGAGCGTGCAGCCCGGTAGTCTTTTTCTCGCCTGTCAGGGGCGCAGCAGCCATGGTCTTGCCTATCTCGACAGCGCATTGGCGCGCGGCGCCACTGGCGTGCTGTGGGAACCAGTCGCAAACATGGCGGCGCCGAGTTTCCCGGCGAATGTGTTAGGTATCGCGGTACCTGGTCTGGGTGCACTGGCAGGCACGTTGGCCGATCGTTTTTTTGACTCGCCCTCTGCGGGCCTCGATGTTACCGGCATCACCGGTACCAATGGCAAAACCACCTGCGCCTGGTTGTTAGCTCAGGCGCTGACAGCTGTCGGCCGGCCGAGCGGTTACCTGGGGACGCTCGGGGTCGGACTGCGCGATCAATTGCGGTCCGGTGAATTCACCACCGCCGATGCGGTGACGGTGCATCGCCAATTGGCGGGCTTGCGTGCCGCTGGCGCGAGCTGCGTGGCTATGGAGGTCTCTTCGCACGCGCTCGATCAGGACCGTGTCGCTGGCGTCAGATTCAAGGTCGCTGCATTTACCAATCTCACCCGGGATCATCTCGACTATCACGGTGACATGCTGCGTTACGCGGCCGCCAAAGATCGACTGTTCGACTGGCCGGGCCTCGAGTGGCGCGTGGTCAATATTGACGACGAACACGGCATGGCTTTGCATCGCGCGCTGCAATCATCGGGGCGGGTGTTCGCGACGTCGCGCGCCAACGCACGCCTGACCCGTTCCGACGCCTGGCTGGGTGCGCCGCGTGTGCGCATGGCAGACCAAGGTATCGAGTTGCAACTGGAGTCGTCATTTGGCGCTGCGACCCTGGCAGTGCCGCTGATCGGTGCGTTCAATGTTGACAATGTACTGACCGTATTGGCGTGTTTGTTAGCACTGGAGGTGCCGCTGACGGAGGCGGTTCGCGTGCTGGCTAGTGTGCGCGCGCCGAGCGGCCGCATGGAAGCGATTAGCGCGCCGAGCGGTCCGCTGGTGCTGGTGGATTATGCGCATACACCCGACGCCCTTGAAAAAGCGCTGGCGGCGGCGCGCAGTCATTGTCGCGCTCAACTGCATGTGGTGTTCGGCTGCGGCGGCGATCGTGATCGCGGCAAGCGACCCTTGATGGGAGCCATTGCCGCCAAACTCGCGGATTGCATCTGGCTCACAGACGATAATCCACGCACTGAGAATCCTGCAGAAATCGCCACCGATATACAACGCGGTATTCCTGCTGCTGCGCTTTTGCATCTTGAGCACGACCGTACCAAGGCCATTCGCGGCGCCATCGCGGGCGCGCGCAGCGGCGACGTCGTGCTGGTCGCCGGAAAAGGACACGAGGACTATCAGATCATCGGCACTCAGCGCCGACCTTTCAGCGATCAGGCCATCGTGCGCGCGGCGCTCGGGATATTGTCCTGATGCGTAGCCTGGAAGAATGGCGGCAGGATCTCGGTGGGCAATGGCTGCAGCCCATCCACACAGCGACCGCGAAACGTGCGGTGCTCAGCGTTTCGACTGACAGTCGTACGCTCGCGGGCGGCCAGTTGTTCATGGCATTGCGGGGTCCGCGTTTCAACGGTGCCGAGTTTGTGGCAGCTGCCGCGCACGCAGGCGCAGTTGCCGCTGTGCTCGATGCGGGGGCGTCCCGGGATGTTCCCGCGGCAGTGACTGCAGCGTTGCCCATTCTTGTGGTCGCTGACGTCTTGGCTGCGTTACAGAGCGCTGCACGCGCGAATCGCCGCCGCTTCACCGGCAAAGTCGTTGCGGTGGCGGGCAGCAACGGCAAGACCACTGTCAAAGAGATGCTGGCTAACATCCTGAGCGAACGGGGCGCCACGCTGGCGACCGCGGGTAACTTGAATAACCACATTGGCGTGCCGTTGACGCTGTTGCGCCTGACTTCGGCCGAAGACTTCGCGGTTATTGAGATCGGCGCCAATCACCCCGGTGAAGTGGCGCAGCTTGCCGCTTTAGTACAGCCGGAAGTTGGCATTGTTACCAATGCAGGCGCCGAACATCTGGAGGGCTTCGGCGATATCGCGGGTGCGGCCCGCGCAGAAGGCGAGTTGTTTGCAGCGCTGCAGGAAAGCGCAACTGCCGTGATCAATGCCGAGGACCCGTTCGCGGCGTCCTGGCACGCGCAGGCCGATAAGGCCATTCGCGTGCATTTCGGATTCCAGGCGCCCGCCGAGGTCCGAGCGGTTTCCGCCAATTGTCGAATCGACGAACACGGTTTCTTGTCACGATTTGCCCTGATTGCGCCACAGGGGCGTGCCGAAATAGAGCTGAGACTTGCCGGCATGCACAATATTCTCAATGCGACCGGCGCCGCGGCGGCCGCCATCGCGGCCGGGGCTCGGCTGAGCGATGTCAGTGCGGGGCTCGCGAAAATGCGCCCGGTCCGAGGTCGTCTGCAGTTTAAGCGCGCCACTGGCGGTGCCTGGTTGTTAGACGACACCTATAACGCCAATCCGAGCTCGATGCGCGCGGCGCTGGATGTGCTTGCAGATCTGGATGGGCCGCGCTGGTTTGTTGCCGGGGCTATGGGTGAGCTGGGTGCGGCCGCCGTGGACAGCCATCGAGAGCTCGGCGACTACGCACGACAGCAAGGCGTCAGTCGGTTGTTAGGTTTTGGTGCGGATGCGCGCCTGACCGTGGAGTCATTCGGCGCGGGAGCGACTTGGTTTGCCGATCTCGAGAGCTTGCAAAGCGAATTGCTGCGGACCTTGACGCCAGCGGTGCGACTGCTGATCAAAGGTTCGCGCTCCAATCGCCTCGAACGCCTCGTGGATGTGCTGGTTTCCGGAAAGGCAGGCTGACTATGTTTTATTGGCTGGCACGCGAACTTACTCCGGTTGCTTCCGGATTCAACGTCTTCTCGTATCTGACTCTGCGCGCCATTCTTGCTGTGATGACGGCGTTGTTGCTCTCGCTGGTCATCGGACCGCGAATGATCGAACGCTTGTCACGCTACCAAATCGGTCAGGTGGTGCGCGATGACGGGCCGCAAAGCCATCTGAAAAAGGCTGGCACTCCGACCATGGGAGGCCTGCTGATTCTGGTGACGATTTTCGTCAGTACGCTGCTGTGGGGCGATTTGAACAATCGCCATCTATGGGTGGTGCTGGTGGTAACAGCGGCGTTCGGCTTGATCGGCTTCTACGACGACTACCTGAAATTGATTAAGAAGAATCCCAAGGGGCTTGCCGCGCGTTGGAAATATTTCTGGCAGACCTTGGCCGGCCTTGGTGCCGCGATCTATCTGTGGGTTACCGCGCAGGTACCCGCGGAAACTACGTTCTACTTGCCGATCGTCAAGGATTTCGCCGTGCCGATGACTGGCGTGCTGTTTGTGACACTCAGCTACCTGATGATTGTCGGCATGAGCAATGCCGTCAATCTGACTGACGGGCTTGACGGGCTCGCGATCATGCCGGCGGTCATGGTGGCGGGCGCGTTAGGTGTATTCGCCTACGCCAGCGGTAACGCGGTGTTCTCAACCTATCTTGGCATCCCCGCCATACCAGGAGCCGGCGAAGTGCTGATTTTCTGTGGTGCCTTGGTCGGCGCCGGGCTCGGATTTCTGTGGTTCAACTCCTACCCCGCACAGGTTTTCATGGGCGACATCGGCGCTTTGGCGTTAGGTGCGGCGCTTGGTCTGGTGGCCGTGATCGTGCGCCAGGAAGTGGTTGTTTTGATCATGGGTGGCATTTTTGTGCTGGAGACTGCCTCGGTCATTTTGCAGGTCGCGTCTTTCAAGTTGCGCGGCAAGCGCATTTTTCGGATGGCGCCGATCCATCATCACTATGAACTCAAGGGCTGGGCCGAACCCAAAGTGATCGTGCGCTTCTGGATCCTGTCGCTGTTGTTGGTGCTAGCGGGTCTTGCGACTCTGAAGGTCCGTTAGGTGAGCAGCGTTTACCCCAAAGCACTGATCGTGGGCCTCGGCAAATCCGGTTTGTCCGCTGCCCGATACCTCGCCGCGCGCGGCTGGTCGCTGGCTGCGACCGACAGTCGGGATCGTCCGCCTGGACTCGATGAGTTCGCGCGGCTTGCGCCCCAGGCGCCGGTGGCCACCGGCGAGTTGGCGCCGCGACTACTGGAGGGCGCGAGCATCGTGGTTGCGTCTCCTGGTGTGTCACCGCAGGAGCCGATCTTTGCGGCCGCACGAGCGCGCGGCGCCGAAGTGCTCGGTGACGTGGAGTTGTTTGCGCGCGCAGTCGCTGCGCCAACGGTTGGAATTACCGGCACCAACGGCAAGAGCACCGTCACCACTTTGTTAGGTGACATGGCGGAACGCGCCGGCATACGCGTCAAAGTGGGCGGCAATCTCGGCACGCCAGCGCTTGACCTGCTCGACGATCCGGCGGCCCAGTTGTTCGTTTTGGAGCTGTCGAGCTATCAGCTGGAAACCGCGCAGTCGCTGCGACTGCTGGCGGCCACGGTGCTCAATGTCTCGCCGGATCATATGGATCGTTACCGGGACACAGCGCAATACGCTGCAACCAAGGCGGCCATATTTGCCCGCTGCGGTACCGCCGTCGTCAACAGTGACGACGCCGTGGTCGCCGCGATGACGACCGGCCGCGCGGTCCGGCGCAGCTTCGCGTTAGCTCGCCCGGCCGACTACAGTCTGCAACGCCACATGGGTGAAGACTGGCTCGCAGGTCCGGAAGGTCCTTTGTTAGCTTTGCGTCAGCTGCGGCTTCGTGGTCGTCACAATGCCGCGAATGCGCTGGCGGCGCTCGCGCTGGGCGATGCTTGCGGTATTGCGCGCGCGCCGATGCTGCAGACATTACGGGAGTTTGCCGGTCTGCCGCATCGGTCGGTAGTGGTGCGCGAGGTTAATGGCATCGCATTCGTCAACGACTCCAAGGCCACCAATGTGGGTTCCACGCTGGCTGCGGTCAGTGGCATGGACGGACCACTGCTCGTCATCGCAGGCGGCGATGGTAAACAGCAGGACTTTGCGCCGCTGGCAAGTGCATTTCGCGGCAAAGTCAAACGCGTATTACTGATCGGTCGTGATGCTGCGCAGGTTGCCGCCGCGCTGCACGGTGTTTGCGATTTGCAATTCTGCGCGAGCCTGGAGCAGGCAGTGATCGCGGCCGCGGAATACGCACTGGCAGGCGATACGGTCCTGCTGTCGCCCGCCTGTGCAAGTCTCGATATGTTCCGCGACTATGCCCATCGCGGTGATGTTTTTGCCGATGCTGTCCGGAGACTGCCGCAATGAGTTCGACACGCGCACAAGCCCGCACTGGCATTCGGATCGATTGGCTGACAGTCGCACTGGTGCTGGCCATCAGTTTGTTAGGACTGGTGATGGTGACATCGGCCTCCATTTCCATCGCCAGCCAGCAATCTGGCGAGCCATTCGCCTATTTGCAGCGCCAGTTGTTGCTGACCGCCTTTGGATTCGCCGCTGCCGCCGCTGTTTTCTGCATCCGGACCGAGTGGCTCGAGAAAGCCTCTGTGCCGTTACTGGTTGTGGCTGCAGTTCTGTTGCTGCTGGTGTTGATTCCGGGAATCGGTTTTGCAGTCAATGGTAGCCGCCGCTGGATTCGTTTGGCTGGCTTCAACATGCAGGCCTCAGAGGTGACTCGAGTGCTGGTGCTGATCTTCATTGCCAGTTACGCAACCCGCCGTGAAAAAGAGTTACGCACCACCTTTGCAGGTCTCGCCAAGCCGCTCGGTATTCTGCTGGTTTTCTTCGTTATTTTACTGGCTGAGCCGGATTTCGGCGCTGCCACCGTGTTGTTTGTCACCGGCTTCGGCGTGCTGTTCCTCGCCGGTGCGCGACTTCGTTATGTCGCTGCCCTTGGGTTGGCCGGCGCCGCTCTGTTGGGTCTTGTCATGATGAGTGCCAACTATCGGATCAAACGACTCACGACTTTTCTGGATCCGTGGGCAGACCCGTTCAACAGTGGCTTCCAGCTGACGCAGTCGCTGATCGCTATTGGTCGTGGCGAGTGGTTCGGCGTCGGGCTTGGCGCCTCGGTGCAGAAACTTTTTTATCTGCCTGAAGCCCATACCGATTTCCTGTTCGCTGTGCTGGCGGAAGAGTTGGGTCTGGCCGGTGTGATACTCACCTTGGGTCTTTTTGTCATGCTGGTGTGGCGTTCATTGTGGATTGCGCGCTTGGCGGCGGACGCAGGACTGAAGTTTCAGGCCAATCTGGCAGCGGCATTCGGCCTCTGGATTGGCATCCAGTCGATGATCAACATCGGCGTCAACATGGGCGTGCTTCCGACCAAGGGTCTGACGCTACCGCTGATGAGCTACGGACGATCCAGCCTGATTGTCGCGTTGGCGTGGGTGGGATTGCTGTTGCGCGTCTATCACGAAGCGGCGATCTCCGCTCGTGGCTCCGCGAGTCAGCGTGAAGCTAACACGCGCGCCGCGTCGAATGGCAAGCTTGCCGAGGCTGGTGCATGAACCAGCGGCCGGTTGCCATGATCATGGCTGGAGGTACGGGTGGCCACGTGTTCCCGGCGCTTGCGCTGGCGCGCCGGCTGCAGCGTGCCGCCTGCGATGTGGTGTGGCTGGGTACCCACAAAGGCATTGAGGCGCGCATCGTGCCGGCCGCCGGAATCAGGATTGCATGGGTTGATGTGAGTGGAGTTCGCGGCAAGCATGTGGCAACACTGCTTGCCGCGCCTTTTCGCATTGCCCGTGCTGTCTGGCAGGCATGGCGTGCCATGCGTCTTTATCAGCCGGTCGTTGTCGTGGGTCTCGGTGGCTTCGTGTCGGGGCCTGGCGGCGTGGCCGCCTGGTTGTCGCGCCGGCCACTGGTTATCCACGAGCAGAATGCGGTTGCCGGACTCACCAATCGTTTGTTAGCTCGGCTGGCGAAACGGGTACTGGCAGCCTTTCCGGGTAGTTTTGGCGGCACCGGTGTTGGCGAAGTCACAATAGGCAATCCAGTGCGCGAGGAATTTTTTGCCCAACCAGACCCCGCGCAGCGACCTGCCAGCCCGGGCTCGGTGCGGGTGTTAGTCGTGGGCGGCAGTCAGGGGGCTCTGAAACTCAATGCCGCAGTGCCGGCAGCGCTTGCTGAGTTGAGCAAAGAAGGCTGGCAATTTGTGATCCGCCACCAGACCGGTGAACGCTGGCTCGCCGAGACCGCAAGCCAATATCGAACAGCAGGCATAGCCGCGGTAACGGACCCATTTATCGACGACATGGCGAGCGCCTTCGCAGCAGCCGATCTGGTCATTTGCCGGTCCGGCGCACTGACGGTCTCGGAAATTGCTGCCGTCGGTGTGGCATCCGTGCTGGTGCCATTTGCAGCGGCGGTCGATGATCACCAGACCGCCAATGCGCGTTTCCTGGTGGGCGCGGGCGCGGCTGTACTGTTGCCGGAGCGCGACTTGAGCGCCAGCCGGCTGGCCACCGAAGTACGCCTGCTGCTTCGCGAGCCGGGACGTTTGTTAGCCATGGCGCAGCATGCGCGCGCGCTGGCGCGGCCCGAGGCAACCGAGCAACTGGCCCGTGCGACATTGGCTGCCGCCGGCCTGACGCTGGAGGCCGCATGAATCCGCGTATGGGTCGCATTCACTGCATTCATTTCGTCGGCATCGGTGGCAGCGGCATGAATGGCATCGCCGAAGTTCTTGCCAACCTTGGCTATCGCGTGCAGGGCAGCGATATCAAGGCAAGTGAAGCCACCCGGCGCCTGGCGACACTGGGTGTCACTGTGCACATTGGGCATCGTGCCGAGCACGTGGCCGAAGCCGACGTGGTCGTCGTGTCGACGGCGGTTGCAGATGACAATCCAGAAGTGCAGGCTGCGCGCGATCGGCGCATACCGGTCGTGCCGCGCGCTGAAATGTTAGGCGAGCTGATGCGTTTTCGCGAGTCGATCGCGATCGCTGGCACACATGGCAAGACGACTACCACCAGTCTGGTGGCGAGCATCCTCGCTGAAGGCGGTCTCGACCCGACGTTTGTCATCGGTGGCCGTCTGCAGGGCGCTGGCACGAATGCGCGCCTCGGTGCGGGCAAGTATCTGGTTGCCGAAGCCGACGAAAGCGATGCCTCGTTCCTGCATCTGCAGCCCGTCATGGCGATCGTGACCAATATCGATAACGATCATCTGGCAACTCACGATGGCGACTTCGAGCGCCTGAAGAATAGTTTTGTGGCATTTCTTCACAACCTGCCGTTTTATGGTCTGGCAGTGCTTTGCAGCGACGACGCGCATGTGCGCAGTATTCTAGATCGCGTCGGCCGACCGTTGATTCGTTACGGTGTGGATGCCGGCGCCGACCTTCGCGCCACACATATTGAACGACGCGGTCTCAAGACTTCCTATATAGCCGAGCGCGCGGGTCGTGCGCCGCTGGCAGTCACGGTGAATTTGCCGGGACTGCACAATGTGCGCAATTCGCTGGCGGCGATCGCTATCGCACAGGAACTGGGCGTACGCGACAGCGACATTCAACGCGCGCTTGATGGTTTTCAGGGCGTTGATCGCCGACTGCAACACATCGCGGACGTACGCATGTCGGTTGGCATGGTTACGATTGTTGACGATTACGGACATCATCCGACGGAAATTGCGGCAACGTTGGATGCTGTGCGGCAGGCCTATGCAGGTCGGCGCATCGTGCTCGCTTTTCAACCGCACCGCTATTCGCGCACTCGTGATCTGCTGGACGACTTCGCAGTCGTTTTGTCCAAAGTCGACGTGCTGCTGGTCAGCGAGATCTACGCCGCAGGCGAAGCTCCTATCAAAGGCGCTGACGGCCGGGCCGTGTGCCGGGCAGTGCGCGGTCGCGGCGCGGTGGAGCCTGTGTTCGTACCGAACATCGATGAGATCGCGGTCGCGCTGCGCGAGGTGGCTCGCGATGGTGATGTAATTCTGATGATGGGTGCCGGCCATATTGGTGCTATCGCTCGTGAGTTGCCGCAGAAGCTGGCGGCCGCCGGACCAATGATCGAGCGTCGTCGCGGAGATCGCGCGTGACGCTGGCTAACAGACTCTCGCCCGACTTCGCCCAGCGCGTGCGGCGCGATGAACCGATGGCCAAACACACCTCCTTCCATGTTGGCGGGCCCGCCGATTACTATTTCGAACCGCGCGACCGACATGACCTGGCGGCTTTCCTGCGTACCATTCCCGAGGACGTGCCGCTGCACTGGATCGGATTGGGCAGCAATCTTCTGGTGCGCGACGGCGGTATCCGCGGTGCGGTGATCGCACTGCACGGTTCGTTAGCCAGGTTGGATCGATTGTCGCAGACGTCCGTCTATTGTGAGGCGGGCGTGCCATGCGCGCGCCTCGCGAAACAATGTATCAAATGGGGCATGAGCGACGCCGCGTGGTTCGCCGGAATTCCCGGGACTTTCGGTGGAGCGCTGGCCATGAACGCTGGCGCCTTTGGTGGCGACACCTGGACGCATGTGCGCGAAGTGGAGTTGATGGGCCGCGACGGCGCGGTGAGTACACACGAACCCGACGAGTTCAAGGTGTCGTACCGTCAGGTGCTATTGCCGGAATCCGATCATTGGTTTGTCGGCGCGCGACTGTCTTTTGAACATCGCAGCGACGCGGATGATACGGCGATGCGTGAGCTGCTGCAAAAGCGCAAGGACTCTCAGCCCATTGGCACTTGGAATTGCGGCTCGGTATTCGCGAATCCGCTGAACGATCACGCCGCACGTCTGATCGAGGCCGCTGGGCTCAAGGGATTCAGGGTGGGTGGCGCTGTGGTTTCAAAAAAGCACGCGAACTTTATCGTCAACGAAGGCCAGGCAAGCGCCACGGATATCGAAACTCTGATCGATTTGTTGCGGCAACGTGTGCTCGAACAGCATGGTGTGGCGCTGAGCACGGAAGTGCGGATTATCGGTGAGAGAGAAATTTCATGAAACTGGCATTTGAACCCCGACCGAAGCAGGCCACGGGCGCAGCCGAATTCGGCAAGGTGGCGGTGCTGTTAGGCGGCGCATCCACCGAACGCGAGATATCGTTGCTGACTGGCAATGCCGTGTTGGCGGCGCTGCGCCGTCGGGGCGTTGATGCGCATGACTTCGATCCTGCTGCCAGGCCGCTGCAGGCGCTGTGCAGCGACGGATTTGACCGTGTCTGGATTGCCTTGCACGGCCCCGGCGGCGAAGACGGCACGATCCAAGGCGCATTGGAGTTTCTCGGCATGCCTTACACGGGCAGCGGAGTGTTAGGTTCTGCCATCGCGATGGACAAAGTGCGGACCAAGCGGTTGGCGGCCGCGGTCGGAATTGCCACTGCCGATTTCGTGGTACTCGATTCGCCAACGCAGTTCGAAACGACGATCGCGCGGCTCGGCCTGCCGATGGTTGTCAAACCTGCGACGCAAGGTTCGAGTGTGGGAATCTCGAAGGTGGAGCATGCGGCAGACCTGCCCGCGGCATTCGCGGCGGCCAAGGCCGTCGATCCGGCGGTGCTCGCCGAAGCCTGGCTAACCGGCGGCGAATACACCGTCGGCATGTTGCAGGGTCAGGCGCTGCCATCGATACGCATCGAAACGCCAAAGACTTTCTACGACTACGAAGCCAAATATTTTCGCAACGATACACGTTACTTCTGTCCGTCAGGGCTGGGGTCCGAGGCTGAGAAGCACCTGGGCGCGCTCGCTGCCGCGGCTTTCGAGGCCGTTGGCGCATTCGGTTGGGGCAGAGTCGACTTCATGATGGATCGCACGCAACGACCCTTGCTGCTTGAAATCAATACGGTTCCGGGCATGACTGATCACAGTCTGGTGCCGATGGCAGCCCGCGCCACGGGCATCGATTTTGAAACCCTGGTTTGGCAGGTTCTGGAAACCAGTTTTGCGCGGAGGCCTCTATGTTAGGTGTCAGCTCACGCCGCAACCGGCGCAAATCAGGCGAGCGCCGTTGGCGTTTACCGGACGTCAACTGGCGACGTTGGCTGCCAGCACTCGGTGTGGTTGTGGCGCTGGCGGGCGGCGCAGTCGGTGTCCGCTTCGCGCTCGACCAGCCTATCGAATCGGTGAACATACTCGGTCGTTTCCAGCGTGTGCAGCCGATCGATGTGGAGCAGGCGGTTCGCAGCCGCACTCGTGGCGTCGGTTTGATCGGCGTTAATCTCGCGGCCGTTTGCCATGCGGTCGAGACCTTGCCATGGGTCGACAAGGCGACGGTGGAGCGAGCCTGGCCGCGTGGCCTGCGAGTCACGGTCAGCGAACAGGTGGCGGCGGCGCGCTGGGGCGCCAATGGCATATTGAATGCGCGCGGCGAGCTCTTCATGAGCGAGACACGCCATATCCCGACGGAATTGCCGAAGTTGTCCGGGCCCACGGGCTCCGAACAAAAAGTTGCGCAGCGCTATCTCGCAGCCCAGGGCCGATTGGTCGAAGCGGGCATGCGCATTACATCGTTGCGGCTCGATGCGCGCGGCGCCTGGGAGATTGATTTGGACAACGGGGTGACTGTTCGTCTCGGGCGCCGGCAAGTCGATGAACGATTCGAACGGTTTGTGCTCGCGGGACTGCGCTTGCTAGCGCAGCGCGGTAGCGAAATCAATTATGTCGACATGCGCTACACCAACGGCTTTGCCGTCGGTTGGCGAACCGGTGGTGTACGTACGGCATCGACGCTGGCCGGCGTACCGACAAGGTCAGCAGCAACCATTAATGAGGACGCGGATACCTGATGGTCAAAAAAAGTGATAGACAGTTGATTGTAGGCCTCGATATCGGCACGTCCAAGGTTGTCGCCCTGGTGGGTGAGATCGCCGCGGACAACAGTATTGAAATCATCGGTGTGGGTTCGCAACCTTCGCGTGGTCTCAAGAAAGGTGTGGTCGTCAATATCGAATCGACCGTGCAATCGATTCAGCGTGCAGTCGAAGAAGCTGAGCTGATGGCAGGTTGTGAGATTCACTCGGTCTTCGCCGGTATCGCCGGATCGCACGTACGCAGTCTTAATTCACACGGTGTGGTTGCCATACGCGACAAAGAAGTGAGCGCTGCAGATGTCGAGCATGTCATCGACGCTGCCAAAGCGGTCGCCATACCCGCGGATCAGAAAATTCTGCATGTTTTGCCGCAGGAATTCATTATTGACGGCCAGGAAGGCATCCGCGATCCCATCGGCATGTCAGGTGTGCGGCTGGAAGCCAAGGTGCATATCGTCACCGGTGCTGATAGCGCTGCGCAAAACATCGAGAAGTGCATTCAACGCTGTGGATTATCGGTCGATGACATCGTGCTCGAGCAATTGGCCTCGAGCATGGCGGTGTTGTCGGACGATGAAAAAGACCTGGGCGTATGTCTCGTCGACATCGGCGGCGGCACAACTGACATCGCAGTGTTCTCGCATGGGGCCATTCGCCACACGGCAGTGATCCCCATTGCAGGCGATCAAGTAACTAACGACATCGCGGTGTCAATGCGCACGCCATCTCAGTACGCAGAAGAAATAAAAATCCGTTATGCTTGCGCTTTGTCGCAGCTTGCGAATCCTGACGAAACGATTGAAGTGCCGAGTGTCGGTGACAGACCGCCTCGAAGACTCGCTCGTCAGACACTCGCCGAGATTGTCCAGCCGCGCTATGAGGAGCTCTTCGGTCTGATCCAGGATGAATTACGCCGCAGCGGTTTTGAAGAAGTCATCGCCTCGGGCATTGTGCTCACAGGCGGCAGCGCCAAGATGGAAGGCGCCATTGAGCTCGCCGAAGAGATCTTTCACGTCCCTGTCCGCCTGGGAATTCCCGCGGGCGTTAAGGGCCTTTCCGACGTCGTTAGTAATGCCATCCACTCCACGGGCGTCGGCCTGCTGTTATTCGCGCGCGAAAATTCGCTGCCTGGTAATCGCGCTCGCTCGATCGGCGGCAATGCCCGCGGCATGGTCGATCGGATGGGCGCCTGGTTCAAAGGCAATTTTTAGATTTTGATGAAGACGACAACCGCCAAATGAAGCTGACACTTCTACTGACAGACCCGCAAAAACTCGACTTGAAATGACCCACACCCCCGGGAGACTCCCCTCATGTTTGAACTAATGGATTCCTACAGCCAAAGCGCAGTGATCAAGGTGCTGGGCGTGGGCGGAGGCGGCGGCAACGCTGTCACGCACATGGTCAGTACCGGAATCGAAGGCGTTGACTTCATGTGCATCAATACCGATGCGCAGGCCCTGAAGCATTCGAAAGTAAAGACGGCGCTACAGATCGGCAGCAACATTACCAAAGGGCTGGGGGCCGGCGCTGATCCGGAAATCGGTCGCCAGGCCGCGATGGAAGATCGCGATCGCATCATCGAGCTGATCGAAGGTTGCGACATGCTCTTTATAACCGCTGGTATGGGCGGCGGCACCGGCACAGGAGCTGCGCCCGTTGTGGCACAGATCGCCAAGGAACTTGGCATTCTGACAGTCGCTGTTGTGACGCGTCCCTTTGAGATGGAAGGCAACAAGCGCTCGCTGATCGCGGACCACGGTATGAGCGAACTGGCTCGGCATGTCGATTCGCTGATTACGATCCCAAACCAGAAACTGTTGACGGTGCTGGGTCCCAAGACAACGCTGCTGGATGCTTTCCGTCAAGCTAACAGTGTGTTGCAAGGTGCGGTGCAGGGCATAGCCGAGCTCATCACACGACCGGGTCTGATCAACGTCGACTTTGCGGACGTACGCACGGTCATGGCCGAGACGGGCATGGCAATGATGGGCTCTGGCATCGGCCGTGGTGAAAATCGCGCGCGTGAGGCCGCCGAGGCCGCGGTGTCGTCACCGCTGCTGGAAGACGTCAATCTGTCGGGCGCACACGGCATTCTGGTCAATGTCACCGCAGGCATGGACATGTCGATCGGTGAATTCCAGGAAGTGGGCAATGTCATTAAGCAATTTGCGTCGGACGATGCCACCGTAGTGGTGGGAACAGTCATCGACCCAGATCTCAACGACGAATTGCGGGTGACCGTGGTGGCGACCGGATTGGGTCGCATCGCGGCCGCTACCTCGCAACGTCCGAACTTCGTGCCGTCTTTGGTGCCAGCGGCTCGCGCCGCGTCTGAAAAGGCGGCGGCTGCTTCGGCGGCGACCCGTCCCGGCGCGCGCATGTCGCAGTCGGCGCCTGACTACGCGTCGCTCGACCGGCCTACCATCCAGCGCAAAGTGGCGGTCGGCGATGGGCTGCGGCACGAGCCTGAGTCGGACGACGTGCTGGACATTCCAGCTTTCCTGCGTCGCCAGGCCGATTGACGCCAATCGGCGACAGCCCGGGCCTGTGGGCATGGTCGGTAGGCCGGCTGTGTTAGGCTAAAGCCCCCCTGTCATCAGGGGGGCTTGTTATTTTTCATCGCGGGTCGCTCGATGCTCGGACAACGAACACTCAAGAACAGCATTCGCGCCAGCGGCGTCGGTTTGCATACCGGCAAAAAGATCCTCATGACTCTGCGTCCTGCGGCGCCGGACACCGGCATCGTGTTTCGCCGCGTGGATCTTGCGGTGCCGGTGGACATTCCTGCGCACGCCGAAAATGTCGGCGACACGACTCTGGGCACCACCCTGGGCCATGGCGAAGCGCGTGTCTCGACCGTAGAACATTTATTGTCTGCGTTTGCCGGTCTGGGCATCGATAACGCGATTGTCGAAGTCAGCGCGCCGGAAGTGCCGATCATGGACGGCAGCGCTGGACCATTTGTATTCCTGTTGCAGTCCGCGGGTCTGGAAGAGCAGCCGGTGCCGAAGCGGTTTGTGCGCATTCGCCGTGTCGTGCGCGTCGAAGACGGCGACAAGTGGGCGGAGTTCCGTCCGTTTGACGGGTTCAAGGTTAACTTTGAGCTCGAGTTCAATCATCCGGTGTTTCGGCGCCACGCACAGCGCGCGTCGATGGATTTTTCAACCACATCTTTTCTGAAGGAAGTCAGCCGCGCGCGAACTTTCGGTTTCATGCGCGACATTGAAACCTTGCGCTCGCAGAATCTGGCGCTTGGTGGCACGCTCGATAATGCGATCGTACTGGACGACTACCGTGTATTGAACGACGACGGGCTGCGTTATGAAGACGAGTTCGTCAAACACAAAATCCTGGACGCCATCGGTGATCTCTATTTGTTAGGTCATAGCTTGATCGGCGAATTCAGTGGATTCAAGTCGGGACATTCGCTCAACAACCGTCTGTTGCGCACCCTGCTCGCGGATCGCGCAGCCTGGGAATCCGTGGTTTTTGAAAAACCCGAGGATGCGCCGATTTCCTACGTGCGCATCCCGGCGCTCGCCGCCGGCTAACAAAGCTAACGACTTACCCTGACACTGAGTTTGCCGGGAGCCTTCCCGGTCAACGGCATTGCCAGCCTGCCATCCACGAGTGCGGCAGCGAGCAACAACTGCACGCGCCCCGCGCGTGCCGCCGATTGCACCCAGACCGTGAGTTCATTGCGTTCATATTCAATGCGGGTTACGTAGGGCGCCCATTCCTTGCCCACGATTTCGCGCGCGAGTTTGCCCCAATGTTGTTGAGGTTCAATGCGTTGTGTGATCTGGTTCTCATTCAGTCCAGCTTTTGTCAATAAGTCTTTGATAGAACTAAGTTTCGACCGAACAACCGTCTTGGACTTGCGTCGCATCACTCTTCTTCTCTTGTCACTGTTGGCTGCTTTGGGCATAGTCCACCGGCTGATTCAGGGCATACCTGTCGAAAGGCAGGGGCGCAAAGCCACCGATCTAAAGCACCTTCGGACATCTGAGGGCGCTATGAAAGCGGGGTTGCCAGCATTACGCAAGTTTTGCTGCAGGCAACTCACGTGACCGGGGTAAGCGCATGCCCTGCGGAGCGCGCGGGCTTTGGCTCGTGCGTGTCGCTGTAACCTTGATCATCCGAGGCTAACAGGATGAACGTGATTTTATTTCTGCACCGCGGCGGTCGCGCTTGGCGGATGAACTTGGCGCAGCCACTGGCTGTCGCTGTTGTGAGCCTGTGTTTGTTAGGTCTGGCGACCAGCGTGTTTTCGCTCGGCATGCGCATGGGCCAGAGCAACCGGATAGTCAATGCCGGCGATTCACCACTCGAATGGACTCGTACCTTTAGCCGGCAACAAGCTGAAATTGCCGACCTGCGCCAACAGCTGCAGCGCCGCGTTGATGCTCTGGCCGCTCGTGTTGGCCAGGTCAATGCGCATGTCATTCGGCTCGACGCGCTCGGCAAACGTCTGACCAGTCTGGCCAACATCGACACGCGCGAATTCAATTTTGACACTCTGCCCGCAAGTGGTGGTTCCGAAGAACCCGGCCAGCAGGCCGAAGTACCGGATCTGTCGCAAATGATCAACCAAGTGGAAGAGCGCCTGCTTTCGCGCGAAGGTCAAATGGCGGCACTTGAAAATGTCATTCTGACGCGACAATTGCGTGAGCAGATCCAGCCTGAAGGCCGGCCCGTCAAGCAGGGTTTTATCTCTTCTTATTACGGCAGCCGCAATGACCCGATCAACGGCAGCTTCGCGTTTCACCGCGGCATCGATTTTGCCGGCAGTACCGGCGATGCGGTGGTCGCAGTCGCCGCCGGCGTGGTGTCGTTCGCGGGCGTTCGGTCCGGCTACGGCAATGTCATTGAAATCAATCATGGCAACGGTTACGTCACGCGTTATGGGCATAACAACCGCAACCTGGTTCCCGTGGGAACCATGGTGACGCGAGGCGAAGTTGTGGCGGCCATGGGTTCCACGGGTCATTCCACCGGTCCGCATGTTCACTTTGAAGTTCTGAAGAACGGTTCCGCGATCGATCCTCTGAGTTACATAGGGCGGTAGTGTTGAACGCGCCGCAGTTATTGCGCCGCGTCGCCGTCACTTTTGTTAGCCTGGGATTGCTGCAAGCCTGCAGCAACTCGGCGCTCGATACTCCGGCCACGCTGCCACCGATCAATCTACCGCCGTCCAATCCTCCTCCGGCCAACCCTTCAGGCCTCGATACGCGGCCGTCGAATACCAGTTGCCTGGCAGGCGACCGGCCCGGCGGCACTTTGTCACTGGGTGTGCAGCGGGTGTTCGCCAATCTCAATTTCTCGGCGCCGATCCTGATGCTGCAGGCGCCCGGCAACAGCGGTCGCTGGTTTGTCGTCGAACAGGGCGGGCGAGTGTTGAGTTTCGCCGACAATGCGGCGGTTGCCAGCGCGTCGACGGTGGTCGATATCACGGCGCGCGTGCGTTCTGGTGGCGAGATGGGCTTGTTAGGTATGGCCTTTCATCCACAGTTTCCCAGCAACCCGCGGGCATATTTGTCTTACACCACTGGTGCGGGTCAGCTGCAATCGCGGGTCTCGGAGTTTCGCACCGCCGATGGTGGTACCACTCTCGATCCCAATTCTGAAGTGATCCTGCTGACTGTCGATCAGCCGGCCAGCAACCACAACGGCGGCAATATTGCCTTCGGCCCCGACGGATTTCTGTATATCGGACTGGGAGACGGCGGTAGTGGCGGCGATCCGTTTGGCGCGATCGGCAACGGTCAGAATTTGCAGACGCTGCTCGGAAAAATGCTGCGCATTGATGTGAGCGGCGCGACCGGTCCGCTGCCTTATCGTATTCCTAGTGGCAATCCATTTGCTGCAAACACGCTGTGTAATGCGGGATCAGGCGCGCAGCCATGCCCTGAGATTTTTGCTTATGGTTTCCGCAATCCCTGGCGCTGGAGTTTCGATACCGGCAGCGGCGAGTTGTGGGTTGGCGATGTCGGTCAAAATCTCTGGGAAGAGGTCAATCGGGTTGTCGTGGGTGGCAACTACGGATGGCGTTGTCGTGAAGCTGCCCATGCCTTCAACTCAACTTGTGGGCCGGCTAACAATCTGATCGATCCGATTGCGGAGTATGGGCACGCGGTTGGCGTGTCGGTCACCGGCGGTTTTGTCTATCGCGGATCGGCCATTCCTGGTCTCGCGGGCCGCTACGTGTTTGGTGATTTCTCCAGCGGTCGTATCTGGCATATCGCACGGGATGCAACCCCGACCCTGACGATGACGAGCGGCTTCGACAGCAGTCTGCAGATAGCGAGCTTCGCGCAGGGCATGGATGGCGAGCTGTATGTCGTCAATTATTCGGGGTCGCTGCATCGATTGACCGGGACAACGTCGAGCACTGGCAGCGTGCCGAATCTGCTATCGAGCAGCGGATGCGTCGATATGCAGACGCCTGGCCGCCCGTTGGCAAACACCATTCCCTATGCGCCCAATGCCGAGTTCTGGTCCGACGGCGCCGCCAAAGACCGTTTCATGGCACTGCCGAACAGCCAGAATGTTGCGATTGGTTCGGACAATGACTGGACGCTGCCTAACAACTCGGTGCTGGTCAAGAATTTTCGTCTTGGCACTCGCATGGTCGAAACGCGATTGCTGATGCGCCATACCGATGGTAGCTGGGCGGGATACACCTATGAATGGAATGCCGCGGGCACAGAAGCCAATCGCGTGATCGGCGGCAAAACCGCCACCATCAACAACCAGGCATGGATTTTTCCGAGCGAATCGCAGTGCATGCTGTGCCACACCGCGGGTGCCGGATTTTCGTTGGGCCTGGAAACTGGTCAGTTGAATGGTTCGTTTACCTATACCTCGACTGGGCGTGTTGCCAATCAGCTGACCACGCTCAATACCATTGGCCTTTTCTCGCCGGCGTTGAGTGGGGCGGTGTCGGCGCAACCCGTGATTCCAAGCCCAACCGATACAACTCGCAGCCTGACCGACAGAGCGCGGGCCTATCTGCATACCAACTGCGCGCAGTGCCATCGTCCCGGTGGTGGAACGCCTTCCAATATCGATCTGCGCTCTACGACGACGCTGAACTCGACCAACACCTGCAACCTGCCGCCGCAGGCCGGCAACTTAGGGCTTGCCAATGCCCAACTGATCGCGGTCGGCGAGGCCGCCCGGTCGGTGCTGGTGTCCAGGGTCAATCGGCGGGATGGTTTTGCGATGCCGCCGCTGAGTTCAACTCAGATCGATTCTGCCGGCCTGCAGCTGCTCACCACGTGGGTCAATCAGCTCGCGGGCTGCAACTGACCTCCGTTCAGTCGGGAAACTTTACATTGTCTGCTGGTTGGGCGGTTGCGAAATTCTATAACTCATTGATTATTAAACATTAAGTGACAATGGCTTAAAAATTGCATCTAAGTCATTTCACGGCGTACGTCGCCAGGGTTAGAAAGTAGCAAAAAATGAAAAATCTGAATATTGCGATCGCATCACTCGCGCTTGCCTTGGCCAGTGCGGCGGCGTTGGCGGTGCCGATGGGCACGGTCGGTAGTCTGGATGGCCTGACTGTAGGAGCGTCCGGGGGTTTCACCAATGCCGATGATTTGGCAAATTCCGGCGACCAATTGGAAACGGATTGGGCCCGAGCGATCTCAGGTAACAACAACCTTGTGATCATCAATCGAATAACAACCAGCGAGGGAGCGGGGTGGGTGCCGATCGATGCTGGTCCGGCTACCGACTTAGCGTTCGACTTTGGCGCGGACGGTGCGAGTACCTTGTTCTTTGGGATCAAGACCGGCAACTTGCAGGTGACTCCCAATAATCACTGGTTATTCACGAACGGGGCCAATACGCAGTGGGGTGCGATCGACGGTAGCTTGATTCAGGGCCTTTGCGCTAATAACGGCTGCAACGTCGGCAAGTTCAGCCACGTGACTTTGTTTGGTGTCCGCAAAAGCGTTCCGGAACCCGCCACGTTGGCCTTGTTGGGTCTGGGCCTTGCGGGTGTAGGTTTCGCGCGCCGCCGCCGCGCCTGAATTCAAGCAACTTTTGAGCTCTTGGAAACCCCGCTTCGGCGGGGTTTCTGTTTTTGTGGACGAACTTTTGCGGCCACCCTGCCTCTATCCGTACAATGCGCGGCTTGCCCAAGCGCGGATATGGCTAAGCCTTTGTCGGCGCAGGTTTTTTTGAGGATTCATCAGAGTGTTGCAATTTCTCACGCGGATCTTTGGCAGTCGCAATGATCGCATCGTCAAAGGCTATCGGTCCGCTGTACGTTCTGCGAATACCCTCGAAAATGACCTGCAAGGCCTTGGCGATGAAGCTCTCTGCGCCAAAACCGAGGAGTTCCGTCAGAAACTGGCCGCTGGCACCGCTCTGAATGATTTGATGCCCGAGGTCTTTGCGGTCGTGCGCGAGGCCGCGCACCGTACGTTAGGAATGCGTCATTTTGACGTGCAGCTGATCGGCGGTCTGGCCCTGCACCAAGGGCGAATAGCAGAAATGCGCACGGGTGAGGGCAAAACATTGGTTGCGACTTTGCCTGCGTATTTGAACGCACTGACCGGCAAAGGCGTGCATGTGGTCACGGTCAACGAGTACCTGGCGCAGCGCGATGCGGATTGGATGGGCCCCATCTTCCGCTTTCTCGGTATGACCGTTGGTGTCATTCGTGGACAACAACCTAACGATGAGAAGCGTGCGGCCTATGCCTGCGACGTGACCTACGGTACTAACAATGAATTCGGCTTCGATTATCTGCGCGACAACCTCGCCTTTCGCCTGGAGGATCGAGTGCAGCGCGGGCACACTTATGCGATTGTCGATGAAGTCGATTCCATCCTGATCGACGAAGCCCGCACGCCGCTCATCATTTCTGGACCTGCCGATGAGAGTGCTAACACCTATGTTGAAATCAACCGCCTGATCCCGCGCTTGGTCCGCCAGAAAGAAGAAGACGGGCCCGGCGATTTCAGTGTCGATGAAAAGCAGAAACAGGTAAACCTGACTGAAGCAGGTCATGAAAACGTTGAGCGCCTGATGATCGACAGCGGGCTGTTGACCACGGGCGAGAGTTTGTACGATCCGGCCAATATTCGTCTGATGCATCATCTGAACGCAGCTCTGCGTGCACATGCGATCTACAAGCGCGATGTCGAATACATTGTGCGCGGCGGCGAGGTCATTATCGTCGACGAGTTCACGGGCCGCACCATGGTGGGCCGCCGCTGGTCCGATGGACTGCACCAAGCGGTCGAAGCCAAGGAGGGCGTCAAGGTTCGCGAGGAAAATCAGACAGTCGCTTCGATCACCTTCCAGAATTATTTCCGTATCTACAGCAAACTCTCCGGCATGACCGGTACCGCAGATACCGAGGCGCCCGAATTCCTGCAGATTTATGGCCTGGAAGTGGTCGTCATTCCGACCCATAGACCGATGGTCCGCAAAGATGACCCGGATCTGGTGTACCTGACGCAACAGGATAAATTCGCCGCCATTGTCGAAGACATCAAGGAGTGCGTGCAGCGATCACAACCGGTGCTGGTGGGTACGGCGTCGATCGAGTCCTCGGAGTTGTTGTCAGGCATCCTGCAAAAAGAGGCTATTGGTCACCAGGTGCTGAATGCCAAGCAACATGAACGCGAGGCGCAGGTGATTGCACAAGCCGGCCGTCCGGCTGCAGTCACGATCGCCACTAACATGGCGGGCCGCGGCACCGATATCGTGTTAGGCGGTAATCTCAATGCCGAACTCGCTGACCGGACGGCGCGCGCCACCGCAGACAGCAGTGAGTTTACCGATGCCGAGCGCGAGCAAGTGCGCGTCGAATGGCAGTCGCGTCACGATCAGGTGTTGACGGCGGGCGGACTGCACATAGTCGGCACCGAACGCCATGAATCGCGACGTATCGACAATCAGCTGCGTGGCCGGTCCGGCCGTCAGGGCGATGCGGGTTCATCGCGATTCTATCTGTCGATGGAAGACAATTTGATGCGGATTTTCGGCGATCCGAATTTCACCAAGCGCTTGTTGTCTGCTGCCGGCATGAAGTCTGGCGAAGTCATCGAAAGCCGAATGCTGACGCGGCGTATCGAAGCGGCCCAGCGTAAAGTGGAGTCGCATAACTTCGATATCCGCAAGCAGTTGCTGCTTTTCGATGATGTCGCCAACGATCAGCGCAAGGTGATTTATCAGCAGCGCACCCAGATCATGGCGGCTGAGAATTTGTCCGACGCGATCGATGGCATTCGTAAAGACGCGGTCGATGCCATGATCGAGCTGTATCTGCCGCCGAATCAGCCGGCCGATAACTGGGACCTGGATGGTCTGCGGGCCGCCACCGGCAAAGATTTCGCGGTGACCATCGAACCGAAACAGTGGCTGGCCGATAAGCCTGAACTCGACGACAAGGAGATCGGCCAGCGGGTCGGCGATGCGGTGACGGCAGTCTATGAAGCCAAGCGCGAGCGCTATGGCGCTGAAGTGATGCAAGTCGTCGAGAAAGACATCATGCTGAGAATGCTCGATCAGCATTGGCGCGAGCACCTCGCGGCGATGGATTACCTTCGCCAGGGCATTCATCTGCGTGGTTATGCGCAGAAAGACTATCGCTACGAATATAAGCGCGAAGCTTACGAGCTTTTTTCCGGCATGTTAGATCGCGTCAAATACGATACCGCCTCGATGCTGGTGCGTATCGAGTTGCGTTCGGCCGAAGAACTGGAACGCGAAGAAGAAGAGCGTCGCCAACGTCTGATGCGGCAACTCGAAACGCAGCATGCTGCCGCCAGTTCGATCCTGGGCGGTACCAGCGCAGGTGAACCAACCGGGTCTGGCCTGGCAGGTGCAGGTCCTGTGTCCGACACCAGCGAGGCAGCCGGGACTTTCGTGCGCTCTGATCGCAAAGTTGGGCGCAATGAGCCTTGTCCCTGTGGTTCGGGCAAGAAATTCAAGCACTGCCACGGGCAAGTGGGCTGATCGCAGCGTAGCGAGCCTGCGCATCATGCAGCTGCCGCAGGCGCGGGTAATTGTTGTAGCCGGTGTGTTGTCGGATTCATCGGGGGCTGTGCTGATTGCGCAGCGCCCGCATGGCAAGCATTTGGCCGGCGGCTGGGAATTTCCGGGTGGCAAGATTCAAGGCGACGAGAGCGATGCGCAGGCACTGGCGCGCGAACTGCTGGAGGAGCTCGGCGTTACGGTGCTGACGTGCTCACCGTTCATGAGCCTGATACATGCATATCCGGATCGCAACGTCGAATTGCGATTGCGAATTGTCGAGGCTTGGTGTGGCACCGTCCAGGGACTCGATGGGCAGGCGCTGCGTTGGGTGCCATTGAAAGCCTTGCAGGATGCAGACATCCTCGACGCGGATCGGCCATTCATTGCCGCTTTGCAGGCGCACGCCGCAGGCGGAAGATAATGTCCATACGGAGCGAAAAGGCGATAACCATGGATGGCGAAACCAGCATGCAGGGCGAACGGATTGAGGTGCGCAATCCGCGCACCGGTGTCGTGGACTATTTTTTCCACGCGCCGTCGGCCGAGCAGCTAACAGAGATGGCGCGGCATTTACGCCTCGCACAAAAGCCGTGGACTGGTCGGCCGCTGGTTGAGCGCATCGCAGTTTTGCAGCGTTTCAAAGCCGAGTTAGTTGCACGCCGCGATGCCATTGTCGGCAATCTAAGCGTTGATACGGGTCGCTACGCTATTACGGTCGGCGAATACGGTTCGCTGGTCGGTGCTATCGATCGTTGGTCGCGGCTGGCGCCGGATCTGGCAAAAACCAGTGAAGGTCAGTCGACGGTGCATCCCACCATTTCATATCGCAGCCAGTATGTCCCGTATGCACTGGTCGGTGTGATCAGTCCGTGGAATTTTCCTCTGACTTTGGCATTCATCGATGCGATACCGGCTTTGTTAGCGGGGTGCGCCGTGCTAATGAAACCCAGTGAAGTGACGCCGCGTTTCGCCGCACCGGTGCGCGAAGCAATCATGGCGGTGCCGGAGCTGGCCGCAGTGCTGCAGATGTGGCCCGGTGCGGGCGCTACCGGCGCGCAGCTGGTCAGTCTGACCGATGTCATCTGCTTTACAGGCAGCGTGCGCACTGGTCGCCTGGTGGCGGAGAATGCCGCCAAGCACTTTGTCCCCGCGTTTCTGGAGCTGGGCGGGAACGACCCGGTCATTGTGACTGCGACCGCCGATCTCGATCGCGCCGCCGATATCGTGTTGCGCGCATCGGTGCTAGCGACTGGTCAAGCTTGCCAATCCCTGGAACGAGTGTACGTCGACCGAAAGATCTACCAGCCTTTCGTTGATCGGCTAACAACGCGTGCACTGAAAGTCGATACCAACTGGCCAGATATCCATCGAGGCACCTCGGGTCCGTTTATCTTCGGCAAGCAGGCCGACATTGTTGCGGCACAGATCGCCGATGCGGTTGCCAAAGGTGCCAGAGTACTAACGGGCGGCCAAGTCGAAGATCATGGTGGCAAATGGCTGCGACCCACAGTGCTGGTGGACGTCAATCATTCGATGTCGGTCATGACCGAAGAAACTTTCGGCCCGGTGATGCCAATCATGGCCTATGACTCCGTCGATGAAGCCATCGATCTGGCTAACGAAGGGGTATACGGATTGTCGGCCGCGGTGATCGCCGGGACGTTGGCGGAAGCAGAGGCCATTGGCCTGCGTCTCGATGCCGGTGGTGTGAGTCTCAACGACGGCTCCCTAACCGGCGTCATGAACGAAGCTGAAAAAAATTCCTTCAAGTTGTCTGGTATGGGTGGCTCGCGAATGGGGCCAGCCGGCTACCTGCGATTTTTCCGAAAAAAGGCGCTGATCCGCCAGAACGGCGCGCCGTTGACCCTGGAGATGATGTCGGAAAATACCGCAGCGCCCGCGGCGGCCGGTTAAAATAGCGCATTCGTCGACTGCCCGATCAACTGAGAGATTCAAATGGCCAACGATCAACAACTGCCTGATATCAGGATGGATAGTGC
>JAYVJR010000027.1:0-28953 GCA_043769085.1 Gammaproteobacteria bacterium | reverse complement strand
ATCCTGTGCCGCGCCGCTCAAATCGCCGTATAGCGGCAGCACGCGAACCCGACCGCCGACTTGGTCTTCCAGGTGGCGCGCGGTATTGCGAATCTCGCGCGCACCTGGCAAAAATGCCAGCACATCGCCGTTGGTTTCATGGATCGCTGTCGCGATCAGGGTCGCGAAACCACGCTCATAACTGCCATCGAAGCCTGGCAATGGCGGCGTCGACCGGCCAGCAAAGTGCGTGCTGACTTCGAAACTGCGTCCCGCAGCGCTGATCACTGGCGCGTCACCTAACAATCTTGCGATCCGTTCGACATCCAATGTCGCCGACATGACCAGCAGGCGTAAATCGGAGCGCAGCACCGCCTGGGAGTCCAGGCACAACGCCAGCCCGAGATCGGCCTGCAGGCTGCGTTCGTGAAACTCGTCGAAAATGACCAGGCCGACGTCCTCCAGCGCCGCATCCGACTGCAGCATTCTTGTTAGCACGCCTTCGGTGATGATCTCGATGCGAGTCGCGCGCGAGACGCGCGTGTCGAAGCGCATCCGCAAACCGACTGTTGCGCCGACTTTGTCACCGTGTTGCGATGCCAGGCGTTGCGCCACAGCGCGCGCGGCAAGCCGGCGCGGCTCGAGCATCAGAATGCGCCGGTGCAGCAGCCAAGGTTCATCGAGCAAAGCCAGTGGGACCACGGTACTCTTACCCGCGCCCGGAGGCGCTACCAGCACCGCGCTGGTTGATTGCGTCAAGGCTGCCCGCAGCGCGGGCAGCGCTGCGTCGATTGGCAGACCGGTAGCCTTCATCGGCGAGGATTGTAAGGAAATGCTGAAGAGAATAGTCATTTGGACACTGGGTATCTGCATCGGCCTGTGGGCGCTGCTGATGGCCTATGCCTATTGGCCGGGTGAAGCCGAAGTACCGGTGGCGCAGCTGGCGAGCCCGGCGGACCAGTTTGTGAAACTCGGCGACACTCAGCTGCGTTATCGCCGCTACGGCGCCGCCGGCCCGGGCCGGCCGCAGTTGATGCTGATCCATGGTTTTGCCAATTCGTTGCAGAGCTTTCGCGAACTGGCGCCGTTGTTAGCTGACTGCTGTGACGTGGTGGCAATCGATATGCTGGGTTTCGGCCTGTCCGACAAGCCGCAAGACACGGACTACCATAACCGCGCGCAGGCTGATCGGGTCATCGCCGCCGCGCATGCGTTAGGTCAGGATCACCCTGTCTATGCGGGTCATTCGCTCGGTGGCGCGATCGCCTTGCAGGCGGCAGCATTCGATCCGGCCGCGCGCGGCCTGGTCCTGATGAACCCCGGCATCATCAGCACAGGCGTGCCGAAAATTGTCCAACTCAGTGTCGCGCCACTGCCAAGACTGTCAGCGCGGATGTTTGGCAGTCGCAGTTTTCGCGCCGACTTCCTGCGCAAGTCCTATGTGAATCCGACCATTGTCACCGACACGGTGGTCGATGACCTGATGCTCGGCGCCCGCAGCCAGGGCTATCTGACCGGCATGACGTCGATGATGAAGCAGTACCGCGAGGGTGAAGAAATCGTCTTGGCAGCTCGAATCCAGACGCCCACCCTCCTTCTCTGGGGCGACCAGGACCGCAATAAACCGCTTGCCGAAGCGATCCAGCTGCAGGGCCTGTTGCCAGGGTCGAAAATCGTTCATTTTGCGAACGCCGGGCATTACGTCCACGAAGAAGCGGCCGCCGAGGTCGCGAGCGCCCTGCAGGAATGGCTGGCAGGTTCTGCTAACATGGCAGCACAAACACAAGAGGGTCCCCCATGAGACTCGATCCGAATGAGCGCAGCGACAATGTCGAAGATTACCGTGGCCGCACTGGCGGCGGTGGGGGCGGCGCTGGCGGCGGTGGCTTTCGCTTTGGCATCGGCACGCTGGTCGTGCTGGCGATTGCGTACTTCCTCGGCTTCGACCCGCGGCTGATTTTTGGACTGCTGCAGGGTGTGCAGTCCGCAGCTCCTGAAATGAGCGCACCGGCCACACCGGTGCCGTCAAGCGCTGGCGGCGTCAGCGCAGCTAGCGATCCGCAGTCGCAGTTTATTTCAGGTGTATTGCGCGACACGGAAAAGACCTGGGGCGATATTTTCCGCACCGGCGGCGCGCAGTATTCGGAACCGAGGCTGGTGTTGTTCACCGGCGGTGTACGCTCGGGTTGTGGCAACGCCAGCACCTCGTCGGGGCCGTTCTATTGCCCGGCCGACCAGAAACTCTACATCGATCTGGCGTTCTACAACCAATTGGAATCGGAGTTCAACGCGCCAGGCGATTTCGCCCAGGCTTACGTGATCGCGCATGAAGTAGGCCATCACGTGCAGTATTTGTTAGGCACGGCTGCCAAGGTTCGCCAGGCGCAGGAACGCGTCAGCGAAGCCGAAGGCAACATGTATCAGGTCATGATGGAGCTGCAGGCCGATTGCTATGCGGGCATCTGGGCGCATCATTCGAATGCGCAGCGCAATACGCTCGAACCTGGCGATATCGAAGAAGGTCTGCGCGCTGCGTCAGCCGTCGGCGATGACACCATCCAGAAGCGTACGCAGGGAACGGTGGTGCCGGAATCATTTACCCATGGCAGCGCCCAGCAACGCATGGCCTGGTTCAAGCGCGGTTTCGAGTCAGGATCTGTCCAGGCTTGCGATACTTTCAGTTCTCGGCGCTGACCAGAGGGTCCCGCTGAGCGCGGCGATCAGCTGCGCGGCTTGGTGACACCGACCGCGAACAGTAACCACGCGATCATCAGCGCAAGACCGCCCACGGGCGTGACGGCGCCAACGAATTTCGGCGCGCCGAAGGTCAGCAGGTAGAGACTCCCGGCGAACAAGCCAACGCCGACGATCACCAGCCGCGCCGACCAGCGCAGCCAGCTGTTATCGCCGTCGCGCATCACCAGCGCGATGCCTAACAAACCGAGCGTATGGAAGAAGTGATACTGGACCGCATACTCATACGATTCGAACGCTTTCGGGTCCAGTCGCGGCCTGAGTCCATGCGTGCCAAATGCACCTAAGGCGGTGGCCGCAACCAGCAGTAACCCGGCGGTCACCAGTAATTTCTGACTGCGTGCTGTCATGGCCGGAATATAACTCAGGGCTTGGATCGGCGGCTGCGGGCAGGCGCTTTCGGTGTTCGCGGCAGCCCCGTGTGCTGCGTTTTGAACGGCCGGCCGGGTGGCCGTGAGACGCCGCCCGAACTAACAGGTTGCCAGGCTGGCACCAGCTGATGCTTGCCATTGCCGATGAGATCGGCGCGCCCCATGCCGCGTAGCGCCTCGCGCAACAACGGCCAGTTGGCAGCATCGTGATAGCGCAGTAGTGCCTTGTGCAACCGTCGCACCCGCATGCCCTTCGGGATATGCACTTCTTCGCTCTGGCGGGTGACGCGTTTCAGCGGGTTCTTAAACGTGTGATACATCGCCGTGGCGGTTGCCATGGGCGACGGCAGAAACGCCTGCACTTGATCGGCGCGAAATCCATTGTGCTTGAGCCACAAGGCAAGTTCCAGCATGTCTTCGTCGGTCGTTCCGGGATGCGCCGCGATGAAGTACGGAATCAGGTATTGCTCTTTGCCCGCCTCTTTCGAGAAGCGGTCAAAAAGTTCCTTGAATTTGTAATACGCGCCCACGCCGGGCTTCATCATTTTCGACAGCGGTCCCTCGCCAATCGCTTCCGGTGCGATTTTCAGATAGCCGCCCACATGGTGCTGGGCAAGTTCTTTGACGTACTCCGGGGACTCGATCGCGAGGTCGTAGCGCACGCCTGACGCGACTAACACCTTCTTGATGCCCGGCAGCGCGCGCGCTTTGCGATACAGCTCGATCAGCGGTGCATGGTCGGTGTTGAGATTGGGACAGATTCCCGGATAAACGCAGGACGGTCGCCGGCAGGCGGTTTCTATCTCGCGGCTCTTGCAGGCCAGCCGATACATGTTAGCTGTCGGTCCGCCGAGATCGGAGATGACACCCGTGAAGCCAGGCACCTCATCGCGCACGGTCTCGACTTCGCGCAGGATCGAGTCCTGCGAGCGATTCTGGATAATCCGTCCTTCGTGTTCGGTAATCGAACAGAACGTACAACCGCCGAAACAGCCGCGCTGAATCGTCACGGAAAATTTGATCATCTTGTAAGCGGGAATTTTCCCATCACCATACGCGGGATGCGGGCGGCGGCGATAAGGCTGTTCGTACACGAAATCCATTTCCGGCGTGCTCAGCGGAATCGGCGGTGGATTCAACCAGACATCGAGATCGCCATGGCGTTGCACCATGGCTCGCGCGTTACCCGGGTTGGACTCAAGATGCAGAATGCGCGACGCATGTGCGTACATGACTGGGTCGTCGCGTACTTGCTCGTACGACGGCAGGCGGATAACACTGCGCTCCCGATCCGCATTGCGCGCACCGCGCGCAAATCGCACCACTTTTTCGGACGCTGCGGGCGTCGCGACCTCGGTCGCGCTGCCTACGTCGGGCCGCATGGCATAGGGATTGGCGGGCGGCGCCAGCGGTCCGGGTGAATCCAGATGAGTTGAATCTATTTCAGTCCAATCAGTCGGCAGCCCTTTGCGCACGAATACCGTGCCTCGCAGGTCGCGAATGTTGTCGATAGTCTCTCCGGCATCCAGGTGCTGCGCCAGATCGACAATCTGTCGTTCGGCATTGCCGAACACCAGCAGATCCGCTTTTGCATCTAACAAAACCGAGCGGCGAACTTTTTCTGACCAGTAGTCGAAGTGCGCAATGCGACGCAGGCTTGCTTCGATGCCACCGATGATTACTGGCACGTCGCGAAATGCTTCGCGAACCCGTTGCGAATAGACGATTACCGCGCGATCCGGTCGCTGGCCGCTCTTGCCCTCCGGTGTATAGGCATCGTCGCTGCGAATGCGCCGATCCGAGGTGTAGTGATTCACCATCGAATCCATGTTGCCGGCGGTTATGCCGAAAAAGAGTCGCGGTTTGCCTAACGCCTTGAACGGTTCGGCGGAATGCCAGTCCGGCTGCGCGATCATGCCAACCCGGAATCCGTGGGCCTCCAGCAAGCGCCCCACCAGCGCCATGCCGAAACTCGGGTGATCAACGTAGGCGTCCCCGGTCACCAGGATGACGTCACATTCGGCCCAGCCGAGCGCATCCATTTCGGCGCGCGACATCGGCAGAAACGGCGCCTCCGAACGCGGCAACGGTTTCACGGCGACTGCGGCGATATTGGCTGGGGCGGGATTGGCGAACACTAGGGGCTGCTGTCAGGACGCCAGAGTGGCGCCCTGACAGCATAAACGATGCGCGCGTCCCAAACGCGCTAACAATCGACCTTAGGGCTACTTCGCCGGCGCTGGTTTCTGCGTTCTGGCGTAGTTTTCCAGCGATGACAGTGACGGGCCGTAGTCGGAGTCCGGCGGGGTCAGGTACTTGGAACGATCCTCGGTGCTGTCCAGCCAGGTGCGCATTTCTGGCGAGACATGCCCAGGATCGTCTGCGCCCGTAAAGTCGACCATATAGAGCATGTGGCCTGGGCGCGTTCCCATCAGCATCCACGGCAGCCAGGGCGTAACGCGCGACCAGCATCCCGAACACGGAACCTGCGTCAGATTCGGGTTTTTCATGTCTTTGGTGCTGATGTAGTAACGATAGAGCTCGGTCACCTGCACCATGGGACCCGCGGACTCACGCGGCCATTTGTCAGGCTGCAGCGCGTTTGGATAGTAAAGATGAATGTCCGTAGTCAGATGCAGCATATCGCTCTTGACCGACCACGGCAGAATCAGCGGCATCTTCGGCGGCTTTTCGGTATTGAGCCCGCCGAAGCTCGGCGGGTCCGGATAAAACTGCGTGATGTTGTAGTTGAAAGGGTCGTTCATGATCGGCACAACCCGCACGGTTTCGTTGTTGTACGGGTTATCCCAAGTGTCGAGAATCGCGCCAGGACCTTTCGGCGTCCACTGTCGGTACAACACCACTTCCCGCAGTAATTTACGAAATCCTTTTTCGACCACCGTATCGTTGATCTTGTTTTCGTAAGGAATCAGTCGACAAACCGAAAAGCCTTCCATCCAAAAAAGTGGCTTGACCTTTTCGCCCGGCACCACCGACATCACCGGTCCGCCCAGCCAACCGTAACGCGTCTTGCCGATATCCAGATCGCCTTGCAGACGGCAATAGGCATCACGGTTCCACTCTGGATCCGTAAAATTAAATGAGTTGTTGAACTTGATCTTGGGCGCGACCGACTTGACAGTTTTCGCTCCCTTGGCCGGTGTAGTTGCGGCTTGCGCGCCGTTAGCTAACAAAGCACCTGCGGCACCGAGGCCGGTGGCCATCTGCAGCAGGTTGCGGCGACTGACATCGTTACTGGCGGACTTCGTCATTGGTTTGCTCCTCATAGGTCATCGACAAAAAAACTGCGGCCGCATCCCTGGTCGCGTCGCTGCACCGCAGTGCAGTTGAGCAGACTCGCGGGTCGACCGTTCGGTCCATCGTTGTCAACGCAGAGTCGGACGGATACCAGGTAAGGTCGGCGTCGATACTGCGGTGCAACTGAGCGTAGATTCTTGCATACAAACACCATGCTATCCGCGAGTTCAGGGTCGGTTGACGCCAGACTTGCCCGCAGGGCGGCTCCGGACGTGCTGCCGCCGGCCGCAGATCGCAACGTAGACACCAGCGACTTATTGACGCGCTCCGCCAGCCGGATAGATTCGTTGAAATACGTTTCGGGGTCGAGACCTGTGCAGCTGCCGTGCTTGCGCCACTCATGCTCATCAAGCCCCTCGAGCGAACCTGGCATCACCTCTGCGAGCCTCTCACGCAACGCAGACGACAATCGCAGCGGCTGTGCAGCGCAGTTGCTGGGATATGACCCTGGCGACTGGTATTCCGGCCACAGACCGTGCAACACCAGCGGCCGTGTATCGACCGCGGCGCGATCGAGCCGGCGGCATTGACCCTTCTGCGAATTGCCATCATCGCACCAGGCCGATTCGTGGGTGACATCTAACAAATAGAAATCGAACGAGCCAGGTGCCGCCGCGGTTTTTGTTGCTGCGGTGTCACTACAGCGATACAACAAAGCCGTCAACACTGCGGCGAGCAGTCCTGCCAGTGTCATGGCAGGGCGCCGGCGTCGACGGGTTCGAGTTCGATCACGCATCAAATCGGAACAGTGACAGGGTTGTAAGCCATCAGCCCCAGCGACTCCGCGCTCATATGTGGCTTGCGGTGCCTGGCATCGACATCGCCAGCATGATACTGCAGCGCGGTTTCGCGAGATTTCAACATCACGTAAGTGGTCCGTTCCAGGCGCGCATCCTGGTAGCGTCGCAAGGCTTCAGCGACCGAACCTGAATACTCGAAGGCGCGCGCCAGAACGATGCCATCTTCAATCCCCATGGCCGCGCCAGAACCAAGGAACGGCAGCATCGGATGAGCCGCATCGCCAACTAGTGTCACCTGCTCTTGGTTCCAGGCAGGCAAGGGATCACGGTCATAAAGCGCCCATTTGAAAATGCTGTCCGGAGGTGTGGCGCGGATGATCTGCAGCACGCCCTCGTACCAGCCCGTGAATTCAGCTAACAATTCAGGGATGCTGGAGCGAATGGACCAGCCCTCTTCGTGCCAATCATTGCGCTCGGCCAGGCCGACGTAATTGACTAACGCACCGGCACGCACTGGGTAGCGTGTAAAAGAATGTTGTGGCCCGATCGACAGGCAGGACGACGGCGTGAGAATTTCCGGCGTCAGTTTGCGCATGTCGGCGAGACCGCGATAGGCGATATAGCCCGTGAACTTTGGCTGGCTGGCACCAAACACGGCGGTGCGCACCGCGGAACGCGCACCGTCGGCGCCAATCAGCACATCCGCGACAGCTGTGTGGCCGCCGGCGAAGTGAATCTTGATTCGTCCCGCATGCTCCTGGCTGCTAACAAAGCTGCGGCTAAGAACAATGGGATCGATGCCGGTCGGCGCCGCAGTCCGCACTTCCCTCACCAGACCCACATGAAGATCAGCGCGGTGAATCTGGTAGTACTGGGCGCCATATTGTTTGAACATGGCGTCGCCGCGCATGATCGACGTCAACAGTTCACCGCTACGCCAATGTTTGACACCGCCCTGCGCGGGTTGCATGCCGAATTTCTCCAGGTCCGGGCCAAGCGCTATCGACTGCAGTGCATGGGTCGCGTTAGGACTGACGGTCAGGCCAGCGCCGACGTCGCCCAGCTGTGGCGCCTGTTCGTAAACTCGCACGGCGAAACCCCGCCGCAATAGCGCAGCCGCAGTGGTCAGGCCAGCTATGCCGGCGCCGATGATGCCAATTTCTAGTTGACGCAAACCTGATCGACTCATAGCGGGGCACAGTCTGCGGACGATTGCGCGACGAATCCTGCATGCTGCCTGCTGCTACCGCAGCGTGGCCACGTAGAAGCTGATCTTGACTCTCAGGCGACACTCGATTTTGGTTTAGCATTCAGGCCATGCCTGCTTCACCCTCCGCCCGAGCCTCGCCATAAACTGTGAAAACTTCGCGCCCAGCGATCGCCATTCGAGGCGCTCGCCAACATAACCTTTGCAATCTCGATATCGATCTGCCGTTAGGTGAACTGACCGTCGTCACCGGCGTGTCGGGTTCCGGCAAATCGTCGCTGGTATTCGACACCCTGTATGCCGAGGGTCAGCGTCGCTACGTGGAGACCTTCTCTCCGTACGCGCGGCAGTTTCTCGACCGTATGGACAAGCCAGCGGTCGACCAGATTGAGGGCGTGCCGCCCGCCATTGCGATCGACCAGACCAATCCGGTCCGAACCTCGCGCTCGACGGTCGGCACAATGACCGAGCTCAACGATCACTTGAAGCTGTTGTTCGCGCGGGCGGCGGATCTTTACTGCCGGCAATGCGGTCAGATCGTGCGACGCGACTCGCCGCAAAGCAGCTATGACGCACTTTTGGCGTTGGCGGCGCAGCACCCGCAGTCGCGACAGTACATCTGCTTTTCCATCGACATCCCCAAAAACTTCAAGCAGAAGGAAGTTGACGCACTATTGCTCGCACAGGGCTATACGCGCACACGTCATCGTGAAGCCCGCAGAATCGAGGTGATCCAGGATCGCGTGCGCCTCAACCACACTGACCGCGGCCGCGTCATGGAGGCGTTGGAAGCGGCGTTTCGCGTCGGACGCGGACGCCTGGCCGTACACTTTGTTGCCGCTGATGCGGTTGCCGACGACGCGCCAGCGCTGCTCTCCCCGCGTTTTTCAATTGATCTGCACTGTGCAAGCTGCGATATCAGTTACCGCGAACCGAACCCCAGCGCGTTTTCCTTCAATTCGCCGCTCGGCGCCTGTGAAACCTGCCGTGGCTTTGGTCGGGTCATCGGCGTCGACTGGGGTTTGGTAATTCCGGATCCTAACAAAACTCTGGCGCAGGGTGCCTTCAAGCCCTGGCAGACACCCGCCTGGCACGAATGCCAGGAAGATCTGCAGCGCCATGGCAAACGCCACGGCCTGCGACTCGATGTACCGTGGGCAAAGCTAACGGCAGCCGAACAGCAGTGGGTACTGGATGGCGAAGGCGCCTGGACCAAGAAAACCTGGTACGGCGCCAAGCGGTTTTTCAAATATCTGGAATCCAAAGCCTACAAGATGCATATCCGCGTGTTGCTGTCGAAGTATCGCAGCTACACGCCCTGCGAGAGCTGCGGCGGTGCGCGTCTGAAACCAGAATCGCTGCTGTGGCGTTTGGCTGATTTCAATCTGCATGAGCTGTCGCAGCTGCCCATCGAGCGGTTGCGGGATTATTTTACCACTCTGCGCCTGCCCGGCGCACTCGATGCTGCCAACGAGCTTGTGTTAGGCGAGATACGCTCCCGGCTGGGCTATCTTTGCGATGTCGGTCTCGCCTATCTGACGCTCGATCGACAATCGCGAACCTTGTCGGGTGGCGAAGTGCAACGGATTAACCTCACGACGGCCCTCGGCACGTCGCTGGTCAATACACTGTTTGTGCTGGACGAGCCTTCGATCGGACTGCACCCGCGCGACATGCAACGCGTGATCCAGGTCATGCAGCGGCTGCGCAACGCTGGCAATTCGCTGGTGGTTGTCGAACACGATCCGCAGATCATGCGCGAGGCCGATCGCATTATCGACATGGGTCCAGGCGCAGGCAAAGCAGGAGGACAGATCGTATTCAACGGCCGCCCTGCCGATATAGTTCAGTCGACCGTATCGCTGACCGGAGAGTATCTTGCAGGCCGACGCAAAGTCGAATTGCCGGTCAGTCGTTCGGTTGCTGTGCCCAAGCATCAGCTGCAACTGCTAGGCGCCACCCATAACAATCTCAAGAATCTCGACGTCGCCATTCCGCTGCGCCAGTTTGTCTGTATTACCGGAGTCTCCGGATCCGGCAAATCGACGTTGATGCAGAACGTGCTCGAACCCGCGCTCAAAAAAGCCCTAGGCAAACCCACGGAGACACCGGGAGCATTCCGCGACCTGCTCGGCGCGGAGTTGATCGCCGATGTCGTATCGGTCGATCAGACGCCTATCGGCCGTACGACGCGTTCAAATCCTGCGAGCTATGTCGGCGCTTTTGATCGCATCCGTGCGCTATTTGCCAGTGAAGCGGTGTCGAAGCAGCGCGCATACACCGCTGGCACTTTCAGTTTTAACTCCGGCACCGGACGCTGCCCGATCTGCAGCGGCAACGGCTTCGAGCACGTCGAAATGCAATTCCTTTCCGACGTCTATCTGCGTTGCGGCGAATGCCAGGGCCGGCGCTATCGTTCTGAGACGCTCGAAGTCACCGTGACCGGCGCAAACGGCAAGCGAGCTAACATTGCTGAGGTTCTGGAAATGACAGTCGCCCAGGCGTTGGCATTTTTTGACCGGGACGAAGAGCTGGCGACGCGACTGCAGCCGCTGGCGGATGTTGGCCTTGAGTATCTGTGCCTCGGTCAACCAGTGCCGACACTGTCGGGCGGTGAGGCGCAACGTCTAAAACTTGCCGGCCATCTGGCCGACGCCGGCGTTCGCGCAACAGTCGATCCAAAGCCTGGCGGCAAACTGTTCCTGTTCGATGAGCCGACCACGGGTCTGCACTTCTCGGACATCGCTCGTCTGTTAGGCGCACTGCGCAAACTACTGGACGCAGGACATTCGCTGCTGATCGTAGAACACAATCTGGATGTGATTCGCGCGGCGGATTGGGTCATCGATCTTGGACCAGAAGGCGGCGATGCGGGTGGCGCACTGGTCTTCGCCGGCCTGGTGACCGACCTGCAGCGCCATAAGAGCTCGCATACCGGCGCAGCGCTGCGCGATTACGCGACGGGTTTCATTCCCCGCAGAGTCGCCGAACCTGACAGCCAATACGACGCAACAGCCACCGACAATGCGATTGTCGTGCATCACGCGCGCGAACATAACCTGCGCGATCTGGATGTCAGCATTCCGCGCAACCAGTTTACGGTCTTGACTGGGGTATCAGGTTCCGGCAAGTCGACGCTCGCTTTCGACATCATTTTCAATGAAGGCCAGCGGCGCTATCTGGAATCGCTCAATGCCTACGCCCGCCAGTTCGTACAGCCCGCGGCGCGACCGGACGTCGACGCGATTTATGGCATCCCGCCCACGGTTGCGATCGAACAGCGCACCAGTCGCGGCGGACGCAAAAGCACTGTAGCTACGCTGACAGAGCTCTACCATTTTCTGCGTCTGCTATACGTCAAACTCGGTACTCAGCACTGCCCGGCCTGCGAGCTCGCCATCGAGCCGCAGACTCCTGAGACCATGCTGGCGCGGATTCTGAAAAATCATCGCAATCAGACGATTGAATTGTTAGCACCGTTGGTAGTCAGCCGCAAAGGCTATTACACGGATCTGGCCAAGTGGGCACATGGCAAAGGCTACGCACAACTGCGTGTCGATGGCAGCAAAGTTTCGACAAAGCCCTGGCCACGCCTGAAACGATTCGACGAGCACACGATTGAGCTGCCGATCGGTGAATTCAAAGTCAGTGCGCGCGATGAAAGCACCTTGCGCGACGCACTGCTGTTGGCGCTGGAGTATGGCAAAGGCACAGTTCATCTGTTAGGTGCAAAGACCGACAAGATCGAGATCCTGTCGGCGCGACGCGCCTGCCCCGGTTGTGGTCGCAGTTTTCCTGAACTCGATCCGCGGCTGTTGTCGTTCAACTCCAAGCACGGCTGGTGTCAGACTTGCTTCGGTGCCGGCGTAAGTCTGCCCGGCTTTGACCAGGAGCAGACGGGCGAGGAAACCGGCTGGAACGAGTGGTACGACGATCATCAGGAAACCTGCACCAGCTGTCATGGGCAGAGACTTAACGACGTCGCACGCGCGGTGCGGTTCCGTGACGAGTCGATCGGCGCATTGACGGCCCGACCGGTGGATGAGTTGTCGACCTTCGTCGCTGGATTGAAACTCAGCAGCCGCGAGCGCGCCATCGGTCGCGATCTTCTATCAGAAATCAGAAGTCGACTGGGATTCATGAGTGAGGTCGGGCTAGGCTACCTGCAGCTTGATCGCGCCGCACCCACACTGTCCGGTGGCGAAGCGCAACGACTTCGCCTGGCCGCGCAGCTGGGCTCAAACCTGCGCGGCGTTTGTTATGTGCTGGACGAACCGACGATTGGACTGCATCCGCGCGACAATCGCGTCTTGCTGGCGGCGCTCGCCAAGCTTTCCCACAACCAGAACACGTTGTTAGTCGTCGAGCATGACGAAGACACCATTCGACGCGCCGATCATGTCATCGATCTCGGGCCCGGCGCTGGCATACGCGGCGGGCGCCTCGTCGCCGAAGGCACGGCGGCGCAGCTGATGCGCAATCCCGATTCCGTCACCGGCCGATTCCTGCGCGAGCCGCTGCGCCATCCCGCAAAACCCCGGCGTGCTGTTGACGCCGAAACACCAGCACTGCAGATCGAAGGCGCAACATTGCACAATCTCCGCAATGTGGATGTGCGCATTCCGCTCGGCCGACTGGTCGTGGTCACGGGAGTTTCGGGCTCCGGCAAGTCGACACTGGCGCGCGATATCCTGCACAACAATCTGTTCAGTTTGTTAGGTGACAAGCCCTCTGCGCTCAGCGGTTGCCGCAAACTCAGCGGCACGCAACAACTGGATCGTGTGTTGGAGGTCGACCAGACACCGATCGGCAAAACGCCACGCTCCTGCCCCGCCACCTATGTTGGTTTCTGGGACGACATACGACGCGTTTTTGCCGGCACCAGCGAAGCCAAGTTGCGCGGCTACGATGCCAGTCGCTTTTCGTTTAATACCGCAGACGGCCGATGCCCCGCCTGCGAAGGTCAGGGCGTGCAAACCATCGCCATGAATTTTCTGCCCGATGTGAAGGTGCGTTGCGATGTCTGCGGCGGCAAACGATTCAACCCCGAAACACTCACAGTTCGTTGGCGCGACAAGAACATCGCCGATGTACTCAGTCTCGAAATTGATGATGCAGTCGAATTTTTCTCAGCGCATACCACTGTCAAGCACGCGTTAGCGCTGCTGCGCGACGTCGGGCTCGGCTATTTGACGTTAGGGCAGCAAAGCCCGACTTTGTCGGGCGGCGAAGCGCAGCGCATCAAGTTGGTGACAGAGCTTTCCAAGGTGCGCAACGATGTCCGTCAGCTCAGACAGAAACCCAAACGCACTCTATATGTGCTGGATGAGCCAACGGTTGGCTTACACATGGCCGACGTCGAGAAGTTGCTCGCCGTGCTGCATAGGCTGGTCGACGCAGGCAACAGCGTAGTCGTAGTTGAGCACAACCTCGACGTCATTGCGGCGGCTGACTGGGTCATCGACCTCGGCCCCGAAGCTGGCAACGCTGGGGGCGAAATAATCGTTGCCGGACCGCCCGCCATGATCGTGAAAAAGGCGAAAACGTCGCATACGGGCGCGGCGCTCGTGGAATTTTTGCGCGGCCGGCTTGATCCCTAGCCAGCGACAGGTTAAATCTGCGCCATGGCACACGACCTACAGTGTTGGAAATGCGGCGTCGCGCTGGCGGAACTCAGCCTGCCGTTGCGCCGACTGGACGAATGCCCCAAGTGCCGCGCGGAGTTGCATGTCTGCAAACTGTGCGTCGACTATGACACCAGCAAAGCCAAGCATTGCCGCGAACCTACGGCCGAAGAAGTGCGCGACAAGGAGCACGCCAATTTTTGCGATTTCTTCAAACCCAGGCCGGGTGCCTATGTGGCACCCAACCTGGGCGAGCGTGCCAAGTCGCGATCGGCCTTGGATGACTTGTTCGGAAAAAAATAGCGCGACTACGGCCGCCATTCGCTGAACACAAAGTCCTGATCTTTCTTTGCCGTGTGGCAATCGAAGCAGGCAGTTGCCGCGTTAGCACCAACCTTGCGGTCCGTCTTGCTTTCGCCGCCAAACACTTCGAAGCCCCAACCGCCGGTGGCGGCGTAGCGCTTGCTGTTCTTTTCCATGACGATGACCGCCTTGCGCGCGCCTTCGGTCATGGCTTTGTCACCAGCAACCGGTTCGAGCAGGTCAAACACGATGACCGAACCATTCGGGAAAGGCCGTTTCTTATAGCCGCGCATCGCCGCCGGATTCGCGTAGATGTGATGCAGGCCCTGCACCAATCCCGACAGCGGATGTCCCGCCTCGATCAGCATCGATTTCACATGCGGCCATTGGCGCCAGCCTTCGGGGTATTTCACGGTCGACGAGTCGGATGCCAGAGCCGCCATGGATACCAGACCGATCAATGCCAATCCCCATACGCGAATTTTCATCACAGTTCCCCTCTGTTGTTAGGTTAGAGGCGTTATCATGGCACCTGCATTTGCACCCGTCGATGCGGCACATTGCGGTCACATAGGCACTTTTCGGTACAAAATCATGATTCGTAAAGCGAAAAAGAAATCTGCGCGCAGCGCCGTCCCGGCGGCCAACAAGGTGCACCGCATGGTTGAGGACATCGTCGGCTGCAAGTGGTCGCTGTGTGTCGTGGATCTTGTCAGCCGCGGAATATCGCGGCCAGGCGCCATGCAAAAAAGCATCCCGGGGCTCTCCACCAAGGTGCTCAACGAACGCCTGCGCAAACTGCTGCGCTTCGGCATCATCGAGCGCGAAGTCTTCGCCGAGGTGCCACCCCATGTCGAGTACCGTCTGACCCACTTTGGGCGGAAATTCGAGCGCGTTTTGGCGCAGATCGACGACCTGCAACGCGGCACCAGCTGACTGAATTTCCTGTGAATTGCAGTTATCACGGCGCCGTGATCTTTCGATGAGGACTCTGTAATTCTTGCCTCCTAGGATGGGTCGTGGGAGTGCGGACATTCGCACTCCCGCCAAAAAAATACCTCATCTGATAGGAGTCATTTCATGTTTAGAAGTCCACAAAGACTGGCCGGCGGTTTGATCGGTCTCACACTGCTGGCCGGACCGCTAGCGGCGACTGCGGCACCGGTTTCGGTGACCGTTACCATCGAGAACCTGGCACCGACTAACAGTGTTAGCTTTGCACCACTGCGCCTGGCATTCAACAACGGCAGCTTTGACTCGTTTAACAACGGCCAAGTGGCGACCGCACCGATCATCTCGGTCGCCGAGGGCGGTAGCGGTGCAGCCTGGTTCCCCGCATTCGCGGCGGCCGATCCGACCGCAGTGTTGGGGTCAATCAATGGAGCTCTCCTGCCCGGCATGACCGCCAGCAACAGCTTTATCGTTGACAGCGCCATCAACCGCTTTTTCACGTTTGGCACCATGGTCATCCCGAGCAATGATCTGTTTCTTGGCAATGATTCGCCCTCGCGCTTTGAATTGTTCGATGCTGCGGGCAATTTGCGGATCAATTCGATCAATCAGACTGGCGGTTCTATCTGGGATGCCGGCTCCGAAGCGGTCGATCCTGCTAACGCGGCGTTCGTGGTGGGCGGGGTGAACGGCAATCGCACGGCGCAAAACGGCGTCGTTTCGTTCAACTTCTCTGAGCTGAGCGCATTCAACGGCCTGACCACGGCAGCGGGTTATGTGTTCGACAGTACAAGTCTGCGAGCCGAAACCAACATTTATCGAATCTCGTTCAGCAGCCGATCTGTGCCGGAGCCGATGAGTCTGGGTCTGCTGGCCGCCGGATTGGTGCCACTGGGACTGGCACGCCGCAAGCGCGCCGCGAAAAATCGGACGGCTTAAATCCCTGATCTGGAACATATGTTCAAAACAGCGTCCGGCGTTGCAGCAACTTGTGTAACGTCGGACGCTCCATGAATGAACATCTGCTTCTGGTGGAGGATGACGACGCTATTGCAGGAGCATTGCGTCTTCACCTTGAAGAGGCCGGTTTTCGCCTGCATCGCGAATCCGACGGGCTGGAGGCGATTGCCGCCATCAACCGCCAGCGTTGGGACCTGGTGTTGCTGGATCTCACATTGCCTGGTGCCGACGGCTGGGATGTCTGCCGCCACTTGCGACAAAGCCGCGCCGATGTGCCGGTCATCATGTTGAGTGCACGCTCGGCCGAAGCGCATCGGATATTGGGCCTGGAACTTGGCGCCGACGATTATTTGTCCAAACCTTTTTCGATGCTCGAACTGGTGGCACGCGTGCGCGCATTGCTGCGCAGGGTTGACAAGGCGCGCGCCCCCGTGAGCGCGGCAAACGAGCTGCAATTCGGATCTTTTCGCCTCGACGTTGTCAGACGTGAATTGCTGCGCGACTCCGAGACAGTGCCCCTGACACTGCGTGAATTTGATTTGCTGCATTTCCTGGTGCGCCATCCCGGCAAAATCTTCTCGCGCGCGGAACTTCTGCAGAAGGTGTGGGTGGCCGGGTTCGACGGCTACGAACACACCGTGAATTCCCATATCAATCGCCTGCGCAGCAAAATCGAAGCAGATCCAAAGGATCCTCGTCACATTGTCACGGTGTGGGGCATGGGCTATCGCTTCGCGGAGGATGCGCAGTGACTTTCCCGAAATCATTTGCCACCCGGCTGACAATCACACTGGGTGTTTTATTGCTGACCTATGGTGCATTGGTTGCCCTGTTAGGTCGACAAGTCACCACCGCACATCAGCAGGAGTCGCTGCAACGGATGTCGCACGGCCTGGCGCGAAACATCGTCGACCACTGGCCACAAATCACGCTCACCAATCCAGATGAAGTTGAACGCGCGACGCGCTCAGCATTGATGTCGATGCTGATGACAGTCAATCCCGGCGTACAAGTGTATGTACTGAATGCAGACGGTCGCGTGGCCGACTATATCGGCGATCCGGGCATGGTTCGTGAGTCGCAGGTCGATCTAACGCCTGTGCGCCAGTTTCTGGCCGGTGCGCCGCTGCCGCTGCAAGGCACCGATCCAATGGGTTCCGGAATTCCACGCATATTCAGCGCGGCCATGTTCCCGCCGGATCCCGGTGCATCGCGGCCACCCGGCTATCTTTACGTCGTGCTGGACGGCCAGGCCGCCACACAGGCGGCCGCAGCATCGAGCCTGCGCCGAGTCTGGCAAAACGCCGGTCTGGTTGCGCTGCTCGGACTGATGGCCACTTTTGGCATTGGCGCGTATGTGTTCCAGCGACTGACACAGCCTTTGCGACAACTGGCAAGTCGGATGCGCGACTACCGGGCGCGCTCAGCTAACGCAGACTTGACTGGTAAGGATGAAATGCAGGCGATAAATAGCGCCTTTGATGACCTGACACAGCGAGTTGAGTTGCAAACCGTGCGCGAGCAGCAACAGAACCTCGCGCACCGCGAAATGATGGCAAGTGTGGCGCATGATCTGCGCACGCCACTGACCGCACTGCATGGACACCTCGAAGCCCTGGGCAGTGAATCGCACACGCCGGATACGCCGCGCGAGCGGATTCTCTCTACCGCATTGGCGCAGAGCGATAAAGTCCGGCGACTATCGCAGCAGCTGTTTGAATTGGCGGCGCTGCAATCTACGGATCAGGTGTTGCACCGCGAACGCTTTTATCTGGATGAGCTGGTGAGTGACGCAGTCCAGAAATTTGCCGTTGCTACCGGTCCGTTGCGCGTCACGCTGGATGGCGCCGCTCCTGGCAGAGTGCCGCTGGATGCCGACCTGCAGCTGGTTGAACGCGCGCTGACCAATCTCATCGACAATGCGGTAAGGCATGCTCCCGGCTTGGAACCCATTCGCGTTAGCGTGCGCCATGATGGAACGCTTGCAGAAGTATTTGTCGAGGACACCGGCCCCGGATTGCCAGCCGAGCTGGCGGACCGCCTGGAGCGCGGTCAGTCGGTCCGCGACCCACCTATCAAGCGAACCAGCGGCGGCATCGGTGGGCTCGGCCTTGCCATTGCGCAACGGGTTGCAGTGCTGCACGGTGGCAGTCTCAGACCGTTTGCCTCGTCGCGAGGCGGCACCAGCCTGTGCCTGACGCTGCCGATGGCGCCTGTCACCTGACAATCTGGTTCAGTCTTCGTCCTCGTACTCGACTTCGCGCGCGATCAGTGACACGCCGGCCAGGGTGCCTTTGGCACTAACAACCCTGCCCGCTGCATTGGCGAAGAACTGCTCGGACGTCAATGTCTGTTCGTCCTCTCCTCTGAATACTGTGCTTGAGTTGGTCTCAACCACGACACCTAGAATCGTAAACTTCGGTGCAACCACATCGCGCGCTGTACCCCGAAGCTTCGTTGTCGCGCTGTCGTTGCGTCGCTCCAATCGCGTCGCCGTGAGTGTATTGGTACCAGTCTCGCGACCGCGCACTCGAACGTAGTCACCGGTGGCGAGATTGCGGATGCTGAAGGCTTCTATACGCGCAGCCGTCTTGTCTTCGATGCGGGTTGCATTGTTGACAGTCACCACCACGCCAAGGACAGTGATTTTGTTAGCCACCGAATCAATAGAATCCACTTTGGCTTCAATGCGGGCGTTGCCGCCGTTGCGGAATTCAACTTTGGCAGCCACCAGAATACCTGCCGCGTCCAAGCTACCTTCCACCTCAACCCGCGCGTTGAGCACCAGATCACCGACCACTCCGCCCTCATAGCGGGTCGCCGAGTTGGTGGTGACTCTACGGCCCGCAACGTCAAAATCCGTCGCCGACACGTAGCGCGTGACCAGACCCTCCACTTCGCGGCGATCGCCGCGATCTGCGTCGCGAGACTCATTGCTCTCATTTTCAACTTTGGTTGCGACCAGCTCGCCAGCGGCATTGATCACAGTGCCCTTGGCTTCCACCAGATCGCCGTTGCCGGGCTGCCCATTGGCAAAACCCTCAAGCTGCGCAGTCGAGTAATTGACGATTAACGCGGCGATCTTGAATTTCTTCGCCGCAGTGTCCGCACTGCTGACGGTGCCAGTCACCTCCAACTGCGTCTGACCTGCGCGCCGAAGCTCCACTCGCGTAGCCTTGATGTCGCCATTGGCAGCCACCATGCCGCTGACCTCGACCTGGTCATTGACCTTCAGTCCTTGAATCGAGGCCGGCGAAATTCGATTGTCGAACGATGTGCTCGTGTCGAGGATAATGGTCTGACCTAACACAACGAATTTTCCAGCCGCGGCGTCGATACTGGCAATTGGGCCCTCGACGTTGTCGTCTTGGGACACCGAGGACGCGACGCCCTCACCAGTTGTCTGATTGACGCTGCCGCGCACTTTGACCAACTGCCCGACCCGAAGATCCGACTGCAAGGCAGGCGCACCATTTTTCGCGATGGCCGCGCCGCTCGTGTCAAAGTGAATGCCATTGACGTGCACACTGCCAAAGCCCGTGATGGTTCCGGTCACCGCACTGATTGGCGCCGGTGCGTTGCTGGCCAAGCTGCCGCCGCTGTCAGTACCACTGCCACCGCAGGCACTGACGATCAGACTCACGCAGGCAACAACAACGAATCGTAGGTAGTTGGATTTCATGATCAGTCTCCATCAAACGACTTGGCAGGAGCAATCAGACTGCCATATATGTGCTTCCTATGTACATATACGGAAATGGAGACACTGTTATGTCAAATTCGAGAGGTGCGCCAAAAATCCCTTTAGAAACAAGGGACTTCTAGTTCCCAAGTTGAGCTAACAGGCCCGCAACACGGAATTGGAAAATTTCGCGCAACTCGGCGGGCCTGCAGGTATTGCGGACGGGCACCCTATCGTCCTCTGCCCGTGGCGCTGACTATTTCATGATCTCAGAAACATACGATAGGTACGCAGAGTCCGATGCATTTACGATTTCCCAAGCCTGCTTGTAGCAATCGCTGGGCAGTGAGCTATCAACACGTACAACATCAGCCAGAGCCGCTCGTTCATCCAATCTGAACAAAACTGCTTTCTGTAGAGCCAGAAGATGGACGTGGTTTCTTACGCATTCCGATGCGCCCGAGTGTGCTGCGAGCAAACGTCACTTCTCGGGTATATGCCCTTCAAGCATATCGTGCAGCAGCTCGTGAAATTGCGTGTCTACTTTGTAGCGAAGAGGTACCGGCGTCGTGGCGTAACTTCTCAGTGCGAAGCGCATGTTCACGCTGATGCCGAATATGGATTGCGATGGCACGTTGCACAACGTCAGGCGAACCTTTGCCCCACTTGGTTGCGGAAGGCCTGTGATGTCTGCAGCCTCTGCGAGCAGGCGCGGACCGACACCATTCCACAGCCCACGATATTCCTCAAGACGCACTGTGAGTTCGTCCTTCCACTCCTTCCTAATTCTCACCCGCATGCGTCGCGATCGCAATAACCGACAGTAGCGCGGGAACAATGACGCGCCACAGAGCGGCGATACACGAAGACGCTTTATCTCGATTGCTGGCTCTACCATACCCAAAAGGTACTACCGGGCGCGTGAGCGGTCGAGCGAATTGTTAGCCGTCACTTGGTCTTTCTTGCTCTTCCAGTGAGAACTTTCGACTTCAACTGACGTTCAGCGCGGACGACGTGCAGTATTAGGACCCGATCCTTCTCACATCGGTAGATGACTCGACAGGGTGGTTCGGAAATTTGCCGGTATCGCCAACCAGGCAGTTCGGGCAATTTCGGGCCGCTGCGAGGATGTTCGGCAAGTTGGTCAGTGTGCGCAAATACCCTGCGTACGAGGTCGGACGCTGCACGTGGATTGTCCAGCGCGATGTAATCGGCTATCGCGTCGAGATCAGTCAGCGCAGGCTCGGACCATACTATTTCAACCATCGAGCCATTCGTTGTTTGGCCTGGCCTTGCGACAGAGATCGGCCCTCCTCAATGGCTTTCTCTCCCCGGGCAATTCCCTCAAGCAATTTCATTCTCTTCTGGAGAAGATCATAGCTCTCAACGTCTACCAGGTAGGCGCTTGGTCGGCCATGTTCCGTAATCAGAATGGGTTCGCGATGCTTGTCCAGCTCCGCCAGTAATTCGGTGGCTTGGCGTTTTAGAGTGGTAACAAGTTCAGTGCGCATAAAGTGATACTATAGTATCACTATCGCGTTTGCAAGTTCGAAAGACGGCTAACGCTTGTGCCGAGCGCCGCGGCTACAGTTGTTTGGACTTGGCACTTGATTCGGCACGCGTGCGCTCCGGCGATTTGTTATACGGCTCATCGGTACACGTCCTTGCGATGCCCGATCTTGAAGACGGTGACTTGGTTGGCTTTGTCGTCGATCAAGTAGACGATTCGATCGTTGCCTTGTCGAACCCGATAGCGGTCGTCGTAGCCAGCGAGCTTCTCCGCGCCATGCGGACGAGGTTCCTCAGCCAGATCGCGAATCCTTGCGATGATTCGAATCCGGTCCGGCTTAGACCCAACAGCCTCCAACTCCTTCCCGGCGGAAGGTTTTATAAAAAGGCTATATAGCGCCACGTTGCTTCATGCCCTGCACGAAGCTATCAAACGAAACGCTGCGCTCACGCTTGCGTTTGTTAAAGGCAGCCAGGTCGACTGCATCGTCCGCAAGAGAAGCACGGACGGCTTCGTTGACCATGTCCGAAATGGATTGGTCGTTTGCTGCGGCGCGCAAGCGCAGAGCCTTGTGGACCTCGGGGTCGAAATAGACGGTGGCTCGCTTGGGTGTGCTCATTGGCTAATTATGACGCTTTAACGTCAGAACGTCAACGTGACAAATGGAGGGACGTCTAACGAATGTAAGGGACTTCCCCGTCCCATGACGGCATCGAAGTGCCAAGATTGAAGTGCTTAGACATGCTCAATCACCAACGAGAAGGGGAAGTCCAAATGAACATTACTACGTTAGGGATCGACTTGGCAAAGAGCCGTTTTTGTGTGCACGGAGTCGATGCGGCAGGCGCGGTGGTACTACGCAAATCCGTGGGCCGCGCGCAATTGCGGGAGCTGGTGGCGAAGTTGCCGCCTTGCACCATTGGGATGGAAGCGAGTACTGGCGTGCATGAATGGGCGCGGCAATTTCAGGCACTCGGTCATACGCCTCGGATGATGGCGGCGAAGTTCGTGTTGCCCTTTCGATTAGGCGGCAAGAACGACGGCAACGATGCCGAAGCGATCTGCACGGCCGAGGCGCGGCCGAACATGCGATATTTTCCGATCAAAACGCCTGAGCAACAAGCGGTGCTGTGCCTGCATCGGGTGCGCGCGGGTTTTGGGAAAGAATGCACGCGCACGAGCAATCAGATTCGGGGGCTGCTCGCCGAATTTGGCATCGTGCTGGCCAGGCGGGCCATCGAAGTGCGGCGCGAAGTGCCTGCGCTGTTAGATCGTTTGCCAGCTCCTGCGGCCCGCTGTATTCGCGATCTGCTCGATCATCTGAAGTCCCTCGATGCCCAGATCGCCGCCTACAACTGCGAGATCCGCCAGCACGCGCGCCAGGATGCGCGTGCCCAGATCATCCAGCAGCGCCTGGGCGTGGGTCCGATCAGTGCGTCGGCTATTGTGGCCACGGTGGGCGATGGGGCGGAGTTCAAGAACGGTCGGTAGTTCGCCGCCTGGCTGGGGATGGTGCCGCGGCAATACAGCACCGGGGGCAAAGTCCGCTTGGGGCGTATTACCCGCCAGGGCGATCATTACTTGAGAACCTTGTTAGTGTCGGGCGCCAGATCTGTCATGCAGCGCGCCTCGCGCGAGCAGGACCCGCTGTCTCAGTGGGCGCTCGCGCTCAAGGCCCGGCGCGGTTATCACCGGGCCTGCGTCGCCATTGCCAGCAAGAATGCGCGTGTCATCTGGGCCTTGCTGCAGGGTCGGGAGCCGCGCAGCGCCTAACGAGATCTCACGCAATCGAACAGACGATCCACGACCTGATCCACCGGAGGTTTTGACTGCCAGCGACAGTGCCAGCCAACAGATGAGAATCCAACGCTCGCAGCACCAGATCAGCGGGAGTGCGGGAAACGCCGTCTAACGAATGAGGCGCGGGCGTGCGGCTTACATACGGGCCCCGGTGGCTAGGTGCCACTGACCACAAGGCCGATTAGAGTACTGCAGTCCTCTCTGTTCGCTCAATTGTAAAACCAGTCAACGAAACAGATCGAACATAAATCAAGATTGAAAAACTTGACACAAGCGGGAAGTCCTTAGAGTCCCGCTGACCGCTCGCCCCCGCAGGGCGGCGCGAATCGAAGGCACTTTATTGCTGTGGTTAGCTCGACTATACCTGTAACTATGGCACTAGGGGCGTGAGCGGTCGAGCGGATTGTTAGCCGTCATTTTCGTTTTTGCCAGTAGTTTGGTTTTTGTCTTTGATGTGCAATTGCGATGATCGTAAGGACGTCTCCGTCTGTTCGAAAAATTATTCCAAAAGGAAATCTTCGAAGTGGAAAGCGTCTATAGCGCTTGGTAAGCGGCTGCAGATATTTGGCGTGTGGCACAACAAGCTCGCTATACGTTCGACTTCGTCGATGAATTCGAACCCGAGGCCAGCCGACAGTCCTTGGTAGTGATCAAACGCTGCTTCCAATTCATCCGCTGCGGACGGATGAAGCAGCGGTCTCATTGCTTGGTGTGGGCGCGAAGTCTAGCGAACACTTCGTCCGCAGGAATACATTTGGCCTTACCACTATCTAGTTCTTCGTCGCGGCGTTGCACCTCTGCAAGCCAAGCGGCCTCCACGTGAGGATCAGGAGGGCCATCTAGTTCCTCAAGGAGTACACGCAGTAGCGCCTCTTTGTCGGACGTGCTGAGCGCGCGAATCTGCTCTTCAATTATGTCAACTGCACTTGCCATAGTTCCAACATACCAGCGACAACGGCAACGCGCAATGTTGGGCCAAAATGACGGCTGACGCCTCGGTGACCGCGCGGCCCATCGGAAAAGCTCGAACCGAGGGCACTTAATGTTAATAGGGTATTCACCGATCATACAGTGGCTAATGCTACCAGGGCCGCTAGAGATCGATCGAATTGTTAGGCGCCGCTGCAGCCGAGCCACTCTCGGGCTCGTTGCTGTGCCACCACTCCCGAAACTCTTCGCACTGACCCTGATTGTCAAATCTCAGTACGAAGATTCCATCTATGGTAATGCGCCTCCCAGAGCAGATTCGTGTGAATTCGCACGTCCAGTGCGCGACGAATGGAGCAGCGGAACCGGCCAGAATCCAATATTTGAAGTGAACTTCACTCTGTCCCGAGAAGGCAGCACGGACAGCCGACGCAATCGCCTGCCGCCCACGCTGCGGCTCCCGAAACGGTCCCCAGTAATATGCGGCCTCGGCCGAGAAGAGCTCGGAAAAGGCAACGGGATCTTTTCTCTGCCAGGCTAACCCATAACTCTGCAACCATCCGTCAAGCGCCACCGGTGACATGTGAGTATCTCCTGCGGCGCCTAACGTTCCATTCAGCGACCGCACGCCGACAGTTCAGCACGCGGGCGCCCCAGACTTGATTCGAGAACCACGTTCACTCGCCCGCGGCAATGCACTTTATGCGTCCCGGCTCTCTGCAATGGTTTGTTGGGCGCATCTAGGGCACAGCGATTTCAAGATAGCCTCCAATCTGCAGGCCATCGATTGCCGCGACCACATGGGACGAATGCCGCTCGATTCGAGGCCAGCTGTTTACCATCAGGACCGCGACGGCGAGCTTCCTTCCTGGCAGCGTTTGCTGGTACCGAAGGTTCTTATCTGTAGTTACGAACCCTTCGAAGCCAGACTCTTCAGCCTTTCGCAGAAGATCGCCATTCTGGAGCTCGCTCCAACCCAATTCATAGGCAGTCGATACGTTATGTTTGGTAAGTAGCGCTCGCAAAGGCACAGGAGTGCCTTGATCGAAGAGAATCCGCATCTAAGCTGTTTGCAGGGACTGCGCAGCGTGCTCTAGAACAACGCGCGCCTGATCAGCGGTGACGCCAGGAAACCAGCTCACAAAATCAGAAATCTGCGCGCCATCTTCGAGATTCTCGAATAGCGCTGTCACCGGAATGCGGGTACCGCGAAACACCCAAGCGCCGCTTACGCGGTCGGGGCTTCGCTCTACAGCTGGGCAGGCACTCCAGTCGATCATGGTCCGATGCTACCCCTGAACCAAAGGTGCCGCAAATGATGCGCCCAACGTCCCGTTGACCGCGCGGGCCCGATGGAAAGGGCTCGGCGAAGACAATTTATCTCGATGGCTCGCTCGATCATTTGCCAATGATGCTGCCAGGGCCCTGAGCGGTCAAACGGATTGTTAGGCGACAGTCCCAACTATTGCCTTCTGCGCCATTTGGATCAGCAAAGTCTGAAGCATTTCAAAGGATATGCTGCCGAGCTTCTTCCCGGAAATCACCATTGCTTTGCGCCACAGCTTTTCACTCCTTGCCGCATCTAGGAACTCGTGCCCTTTCCATGTCAGCGAAAACGCCAGCACTCTTATGACGCGGCCTGTAGGTGTCGTTTCGGGCTCGCAACGTATCAAGCCCGCTTCGTTCATGAGAATGAGGTGATAGGCCACTTCAAGATCAGAGTAGGAACTTATCTTTGGATGTCGCTCGGGCTTGTCGTCTGGCTTTTCTTCAAAGTGCAGCAGCAGCGCACGAACAAGATGGAGATCGCGTTTCATGCTGGCACCGTGGAACTGTCGCCTAACGTCCCGTTGACCGCGCGGGCCCAATGCAAAAGGTTCGTCGAAGGCACTTGATTTCGAAGGTTAGCTCGACCATCCGCCAATGATGCTGCCAGGGCCCCGAGCGGTCAAACGGATTGTTAGGCGTCATCCCTTTCAGAACTATTTGAGACTCTGTAGCTTTCTAATGTCGATGTATTTGTCTAAGGAACGAGCGACCGCAATGACTTCAGGCGTATTGAAAAGTTCAGTCGTTCCAATCTCACCGAATAGAGGTGACGAGCCCGCTACTGCCACAAATCCTTCTAATCGGTTGGTTTGGCGTGTTTGCGCTGCGCAGGTTTCTCCAAGAATCCGTGTCATGAGTTTTCCTGCTTGAGCCGCGTATTTCGGTACATCTTCACTAGCAATTGACGACATCGATTTGACTGCGGGATTCTGAGACATCTGTGTGAATATCCAACGAGCCATTATAGTTTTGTCCGCCGCAGTGAGTGATTTTCTTATGCAGGACTTCAATTGCTCCTGGCTATCGCCAGAATGCGCCGTTGTATTCAGGGCAATGGCTAAGCAAACAGTAATGCAGATTTGTCGAATCATTGTGACAACGCTCAATATGTGAGTTGAATGACGCCTAACGCCTCGATAACCGTGCGGCCCATCGGAAAAGCTCCAACCGAGGGCACTTAATGTTAATAGGGTACTCACCGATCATACAGTGGCTAATGCTACCAGGGCCGCTAGCGGTTGATCGAATTGTTAGGCGACAGCCCCAAAAACCCTCTCCTTGCTCTATTCAGTTTTAGCTGGGGAGACCTTGGAAAGCTCTCCGGTCGCCAGGAACAGGAGCTCCTCATCTGAAACAGTTCCTGCGCCCTGGAGCCATTGCGCTCGATGATGTAGCTCCGATGGGACGAGCACGGTGCATCGCCTCGCGACGCCAAGGAGTGCCGTGTCTGAACGCACCACGGCCGGAACGCCTTCTATCTCAAGCCTCTGCTTCAGAGTCAGGGCTGAGATTTCGTCTGAAAACGTTTCGAGTACTTTCCATGCGACGTTCGTCATAGCAGTAGGTACTCGGCTGTCGCCTAACGTTCCGCTGACCGCCGCAGGCCCCAGGGCGGCGATGAGCGAAGGCACTTTATCTCGATGGCTTGACCAATCATGCCCAAAAGATACTACCGAGGCTGCGTGCGGTCCAGCGGGTTGTTAGGCGACAACCTTTGCATCGTGCCTTTTGAACCAGTGTGCGCCAGGTGCCGTCGACAACAGGAAAGCGCATATTGTCAAAAGCGCGATGGGTGCGCAAATCACGAGAACGTAGATCAGGGCCACCGTGGCTCTGTTTAGAAATGCAGCATAAATGGGCGCAATTGCAGTCAACATGGTCAGAAGTACGAGCACTCGTGCGAATTTTCGACCACCGAGGATTCCAAGGACAGTTGCCGTGTACAGCAGCGCGAGAAGCGCTGGGACAGGATATGGCGAAGCGACGCTTCCGGACAATAGCCTGGAATAGTTGATTCTAATTAGCGCATCGAGCGCGAGAACCAGATACGACATCGCCGCTAAGATCGCCGCCACAACTACTTGGGTCGGCCGAGATCCAGTTGCGTTCGGTGAATCGGTTGTGGACGATTCCGAACGGTAATTCGTGTCCATAGTTGCGGGGTTGTCGCCTAACGTCCTGCTGACCGCTCGCCCCCCAGATGGGGCACCGCGAACCGAAGGCACTTTATCTCAATGGCTTGCTCGACCATACGCAAAACAATGGCACTTAGGGGCGTGAGCGGTCAAGCAGATTGTTAGGCGTCACCCAAAACATAGTTCACCGCGGCCACGAATTCTGGTGCGTCAAGCAAATGCCACCACTGTTCCTTGCTTTGGGTTCCACCCAAGCGAATGGAGCCGGACAAATGCTGCCACTTTACTCGCTCCGGCTCAAGGAATTCTTCGGATGTGGTGCTTTCTGCTGCATAGGAATAGGCCAGATCATTCTTGTGATCTTCGGCATGCTTCTCGTAACCTTCCGTAAAATGAGGCTCGACAACGATGGCGTGAATTACCTTGTTACATACTTCCCGAAACGTTAGTTCGTCAAATACTGAAATACCATAAATCTTGTGTACGGCATCTCTCCGTTGAAGGTATGCCGCCCTCTCTTGCGCGTCAGGTTTCATTACAAGCATCTGGTCATCTAGAACACGCAGTCCGATAGCAATATTTAGAAGTAGATGTGTCATCTCCCGTGCAAAGAAGCGTGCCTGCAGGGCGGAATGCGCGTCGCTTGCGTCTTCCAAATCGGCTAGCCGCGATATTTCTTTGTTTGCGTAGAACATGCACAGAAGCCTGTACGCATCTAGGCGAATGGACTCTCGGTCGAGTGCATACGTGCCGGGCAATTGCACTCGGTGACGCCTAACGTCCGCTGACCGCGCGGCCCCGCAGGACGGCGACAAACGAATGCACTTTATCTCAACAAATTGCTCGACCATCCGCAAAGTATGCTGCTAGGGCCGCTAGCGGTCCAGCGGATTGTTAGGCGGCGCCTGCTGATTCGTCTGGGCGGACGCTTGCGTTCCCTGCGACCATAGAACCGGTGGCCGACGGGCAGGGATTTCAATTTCCATTGTTGCTGGGGGTTCATTGCGGTGGCGCCAGCTGGACAATGCGGCAATCAGCAGAGCGAGAACTACAAGGCACGCAGCAGCCACGAGAAGGGCCATTGGTGGGGCGCCTGGCATAGACCAGCCAAACAGTGCGCAGCGCAACGCAATGCCCAAAAGAATCGCAACCCACACAAACGTACTTCGCTGCTGAGGTCGAGCCAGCAGCGTTACCTGAACTTTTTTGCCACGAGGGGGAACAATGGTTGGCATGGCGTCAAAATCTGAGTTTGTAGCGCCGTCTAACGTCCACGCTCAGCGCCGGCGCGACGAAGCGATCCGACTCCTGAGACTGCATGACCAATGTGATGAGGCTTCATAGCTTGCACTTTATGCCCGGC
>JAYVJR010000026.1:0-128207 GCA_043769085.1 Gammaproteobacteria bacterium | reverse complement strand
CCGCTGGCTGCGTCCATCCTCGCTCATGTATCTCGATACACTTCACTCGTCTTTCCTTGCCAGTGAAAAAATCCGCCTCGGCCGCGCCCGCGTTACCTGTGCAGAGCTTCCCTAGGCTGCAAGAAAGCCTGATTGGCCCTTGAGCCCCTTCGCCACAATATAGACCTCACGCGATTCTTTGCGCGATGCCGCTGGCTTGCGAATTAGCACTTTGTCGAAGCGCAGGCGTAACTCTTTCAGGTATTGATCGGACCCGGAGCCCTGAAACATCTTCGCAGCGAAGTTGCCACCAGGCTTCAGGGTCTTGCAAACGGTGTCGAGCGCCAGCTCCAGAAAATACATCGAGGAGGCCTGATCGGCTACATCGATGCCGGTGATGTTAGGCGCGATATCGGAAATGATGAGATCGAATTTTCCGCCGCCCAACCAATCGAGCAATTTCTGCACGACGGCGTCGTCGGTAAAGTCGCCCTGGACGAAATCGACATTCGTCAGGCCGTCCATGGGCAAAATGTCCGTGGCCAACACGCGACCTTTGGAGCCGACATGTCTGCCGGCCACCTGCGACCAGCCGCCGGGCGCGGAGCCCAGATCCAGGATGCGCATGCCGGGGCGAATTAGTCGATCTTTTTCGTTGAGCTCAATCAGCTTGTAAGCGGAGCGCGACCTATAGCCATCTTTTTGTGCTTGCTTGACGAAGGGGTCGCTGAGGTGGCGCGACATCCAGCTCGCGCTGCTTTTTGTACGAGCCATTTTATTGAGGGCACCACGCGCTAGAATTGACCAATTCTACCCCTCTGCCGGATAAACCGGCCAGGAAGTCCGCGGTGATCCGCATTACTGAATTGCCTCTGCCGCTTGGCTACACGCCCGCGGCGCTTCGAGCGGCCATCTTGAAGCGCCTGGTGTTACTCGAGTCCGATCTGCTCGATGTCGCTTTGTACAAACGCAGCTATGATGCGCGCAAGAAGAACCGCGGCATTGTGTACGTCTGCATCGTCGATGTGACAGTGCGCGATGAAGCGGCGGTGCTGCGGCGCTTTGCGCAGGATCGGCAAGTGGGAGTCGCCCCGGACACCACCTATCATCCGATCGCGAGCGCACCGAAGCTCCTCAAGGAACGTCCGCTGGTCGTGGGCTTTGGGCCATGCGGCCTGTTCGCGGCGCTGCTGCTTGCGCAAATGGGCTTCAAGCCCATCGTGCTGGAACGCGGCCGCGACGTGCGACGCCGTACCCGCGACACCTGGGCGCTATGGCGACAGCACACGCTAACACCGGAGTCTAACGTGCAGTTTGGCGAGGGTGGAGCCGGTCTTTTTTCCGATGGCAAACTCTACAGTCAGATCAAGGACCCTAAATTCTACGGCCGCAAAGTCATGCGTGAATTCGTCCGTGCCGGTGCACCGACGGAGATTCTCTATGTCAGCAAGCCGCACATCGGCACGTTTCGTCTGACCAGTGTGGTGGCCGCGATGCGTGCGGAAATCGTCTCACTGGGCGGCGAAGTGCGTTTTGAAAGCAAGGTCACGGATCTGCTGATTGACGCTGACCAAATCGAAGGCGTGGTGCTCGCCAGCGGCGAAACGTTGCACAGCCGCCACGTGGTGCTCGCACTAGGGCACAGCTCCCGCGACACCTTGCGCATGCTGGAAGAGCGGCGCGTATTCATGGAGGCCAAGCCCTTTGCCATCGGTTTTCGCATCGAGCATCCGCAGTCCATGATCGACGCAGCACGCCTGGGGCGCTACGCGGGCCAGCCCGAACTGGGTTCCGCGGACTACAAACTTGTGCACCACGCCAGCAATGGGCGTTCGGTCTACAGTTTCTGCATGTGTCCCGGCGGCACGGTGGTGGCTGCCACCTCCGAGCCGCAGCGTGTGGTCACCAATGGCATGAGCCAGTATTCGCGCAACGAACGCAATGCTAACGCCGGAATCGTCGTGGCCATCAATCCTGAGCCGGACTTCGCCGGTGGACCGCTCGCCGGCCTGGCGCTGCAGGAAACGCTGGAGTCCAAGGCCTACCTGTTAGGTGGCAGCGACTATTGCGCACCTGGACAGCTGGTCGGTGACTTTATCCGCGGCGCCCGCTCCACTGAGCTCGGCGCCGTCGTACCGTCCTACACCCCAGGCGTGCTGCTGGGCGATCTCTCGCAGGCGCTGCCAGCCTATGCCATCGACGCCATCCGCGAAGCGCTGCCAGCCTTCGGCAGACAGATCCGTGGCTTCGATCGTGACGATGCCGTGCTCACAGGCGTGGAAAGCCGCACCTCTTCTCCGGTGCGAATTACCCGCCACGCGGAGTCGCTACAGAGCTTGAATGTCCGCGGGCTTTACCCTTGCGGCGAAGGCGCCGGCTACGCGGGCGGCATTCTCTCGGCTGGCGTCGATGGCATTAAAGTCGCGGAAGCCGTGGCGCGGAGCCTGTCATGAAATTCGAAGACATCAAGAAACTCCATCAGAAGAAATTCCGCGAAGAGTTCGGCTGCTTCCTGCTGGAAGGCGAGCACCTGGTTCAGGAGCTGCAGAAGGCAGCACTGCATGACGCACGCCTACGCACCAGCGAAATTTACCGTACGCGCGAGTACGCGCATTGGACCGGTCCGCTCCAGACCCACGTAGTCAATTCACGCCACATGACGCAACTCAGTGAAACGCGTTCGCCGCAAGGCATTGCCGCGGTCGTACCGTTGCTGAGCGCACCTGCGCCACAGCCCGGCGAACGCGCCATCTATTTGCATGAGATCCAGGATCCGGGAAATCTCGGCACCATCCTGCGCACCCTCGCCTGGTTCGGCGAGTTCCGTTGCTTGCTCAGCCCCGATTGTGTGGACCTGTACAACGGCAAAGTAGTGCGGGCCAGCATGGGCGCGATCTTCCATGTGCCTGTGGAAATCGACGTGCCGCTGGAAACGCTGCCTGCGCGCTTCGCGCGTATCGCCTGTCTTGATTTGCGGGGTCACTCGATTGCGACGCCCGCGTTTCGCAACTTCGACTGTTACATGTTTGGCAACGAAGCACGGGGCTTGCCCCGCGAAGCGATGGCTGGGCTGCAGGCACAGCCTTTCACCATTGACGGAACCGGTGTGATTGAATCGTTGAACGTCGCATCAACGGTGAACATCTGCCAGTATGAGTTGAACCGACGGTGATACCGCTGTCACACGCTGGGCTTTTCAAAAGTACCAACTCGATCTGCGCCGAGCGCATGAACTGGCATTCAACAATCTATTCAAAACCACGCGGTTCTTGCGCGAACAGGTGCGCGACCATCGGCTCAAAGGCCTGCAACGGCATCGTGTCGTAGTGCGGATCGAATGAGCACTGATCCCAGTGCTCACAGAAATCCACGCATGCCTGGTAATGCGGATGATCACGGAACTGATCGCGCGCGTTTCGATTGCCACCCTGGTGGTGGAAATAGTAGTAGCCCTGGAATAGACCGTGATGCCGCACAATCCAATAGTTGCGCTCTGAAATAAACGGTCGCAGCAGAGAGGCGGCGAAATCACTGTGGTTTAAGGTACCGACGCCATCGCCAATATCGTGCAGCAGAGCAACCACGACCGTCTCCTCATCGACGCCATCACGGAACGCCCGGGTGGCAGTTTGCAGCGAATGCTGCATCCGGTTGATCGGGTAGCCCAAATCAAATTCTTCCGCCTCGCGCAAAAGCTGCATGACGTAGCGCTGCAATTCAGCGCGCATGCGCGCCGCATGCGGCGCGTGCTTTCGACTGATCAGCTCGTAGTCGGCGGCAGAACCGTCGGCCATGCGCGTGAAGCTAACAATATCCATCATTGAATGCCCGTGTCTTTCAATTCTGATTCAACCAGCTTGTTAGCTCTGGTCGGATTTGTTCGCCGAAGAACAACCGCAAAATTCTTCCGTCTTTCAGATTGAGCTGGATTCTTGCATGAGGATGGTCAAAGATTCTCTTATAAATCCCGATGGTTGATATCTCGCCCCTGGACAAATTATAGACCGTTCCTGAAAAAATTCGCTCCACAATAAGTCGTTCGCCAGAAACGAGAGATAGTCGTTGCCCCAAAAATAACTGAGCCAGCATGCCGATCCCCGATGCGCGATAAAAGGTCTGCAGGTTGTCAGATGGCAACCGTCGGAATCGAAACAACAATCGCAACAACAGATACCCGAGGGGGATGGCGCTCAATAGCCCAAACAGCCCGCCCAAAAAAAGGGAATAATATTTTCCATCGGCATGTCCCACCAAGCCAGAGTGGCCACGGACCAGTGAACCACCCATTTCTATCGATGTACGGGTGCATCCTGGCAATACTCTCGACGAGTTTACCGAATGCCCCTGTCTCAAGGTCTTTTTTCAAGATTGCGCCGGCTTAGGCCGGTTCATACCGTCAGTCATTGGGTGCATCCACCATTGATGCGCGCGGACGTTGTTGCGGCGACAGGTTTTGCCCACCAACAACGTCAAAACCCCCGGCGAACATGTAAACCCACATTGAACGACGCAATCTAAACCTGGGCAATGGTGATACCTGGGTACTGGTGACTAACAACAGGAGATCTGGATATGAGCATCGAAAAGCCAGCTGGCAAACCCGCAGTGCTGATTTGCATCGCGGCTGGCATTTTGAGTTTTGCCGCGCTTACTGCCTGGGCGGATGATCGCGATCGCGATGACAATGACGATGCTCGGCGAGCGCCGACCAAAATTGTGCCTCTAAAGGATGCGCGCCTCAAAATTGAACTCAATTCCACGGATCAGGACGTTGGCGTTCAAGTCTTTATTGACGCCGATCCTTGGAAGACCATGGAGATCTTCGATCCTCGCGGCAAATTAGTCTTTCGCGCCAATAACGAGGGCAGGCTTGCCAAGCAAGGTGGAACCGAGTTGTTCCTCGAAAGCGGCGAACCGAATTTCAGCGACGTGCCGCTGGCAGAATTTCTTAGGCGCTTTCCTCAGGGGGACTATCGAATCATCGGGCGCGGGTTGGAAGGAGAAAAGTTCATCGGCACCGCGAAATTCACCCACAACATGCCAGCAGGACCCGTACTGACCTATCCAACCGAAGACTCGGTAGTAGATCCGCATAACACAGTCGTCATGTGGCAGCAGGTTCCGGCCGCTAACGGCAGCCCGATTATCGGCTACCAGGTATTGGTCGTGAAACCGAATACAGGACTACCGGGAATGCCCAAGATCATCCTCGATGTCATGATGCCGCCGACGGCAACCAGCATGGCGGTGCCGCCTGGGTTCCTGTTACCAGGTTCAGCGTACGAATGGGAGGTTCTGGCACTCGAACGGGGCGGCAATCAGACCTTGTCCGTTGGGCACTTCCGAACGCCTTAATGGCGGTCGCATGCATCAGCGCGCGAGGCGGCAGTATTTACCGGTAGACGATTCTGCCAACAACCGATGGCGCTCGCCGCGATGATTCAAAGTCACAACGAAATCGGCTTGCGCACATTCTGCGTTTCGATCGGCCGCAATCGCTTTGACGACGTTCTCGACCTTGATGCGCTTTGCCGAGACCGCGAGCTGATGCGCAAGTTCCCGTCGCGCGCCGTCGGCCACGCGAGCTAACGAGGCCATATTAGTTTTTTCGATGATCTTTGCGCGCTGCAGCTGGTCGCAGCGGCGGATGGCATCCGGACCCACGTGCACCTGATACTGAGCCGCACCGACTGTGAACACGACCTGATACCCAGAGACGATGGCCTGGGTATACATTTCACCGCTCCGAGGACATCCGAGGCTGCCGTTGGGCCAGGTGCGCGCCTCGACACTTGCCGCATCCAATCGCCGGGCGTCCAGCTTTAGTTCAGCTGCGAGCCAGACACGGGCCCGCTCTAGAGCGATCTCGGAGGTCATTTCGGCGGGCAAAACCGGGGTCGAGAGCAATACCATGACCAGCAGCCCTGCCGGGGCAGGTCGCAAAAAACCATACCGTTGACGAAAAAGCATGCGAGGCATATTGTCACCTTAACAGTTGTAGAGAATAAGCTCTTCCCGGGGACAGGCAAGCTGGCTCGGTGAAGATTTGAAAATAACAAACATAGGTGACGGTGCGTCTCGCGCCATGTAGCAAAGCGCCAGATGGATCGCCGCCCGACAAGGGAGATCATCAGATGCAAGTTTTTTCTGCTCGCGCACTCCGCCTCGCATGGTGCGCACCGATTCTCATTTTGACCGCGCCCTACGCAAATGCCGGGGGCGAAGATGTTCTGGTTCAATGCCAGCGCCCTTGCACGTCGGCCATCGCCGCTATTCGCAGCCTCGGCGGCCAGGTCACCAAACAGTTCGGCAATGTCGATGCGATCGCCGGTAATCTGCCCGCAGGCGCGCGTGACCGGCTGACCGTCATGTTAGGCGAAGGCACCGTGCGAAAGGACGAATTCGTGCCAGCGCCAGTACCACGCCGAATGCTGGACCTGTCATCCAAGTTGGAGTCGGCCCAGGTTACGAGACTTGGCAGTGAGAGCCTGAACGCGTTGAAGGAGGCATTGCCTGATAATTATTTGTTTAACAATGGCGCGACCGGCGCGGCCGTCCTGCACAACGGCGGCAACACGGGCCAAGGCATCATCGTCGCTATCATCGATTCCGGCACTGCTAACGTTGGCGCATTGACGGGTTCCGTTATCGGCGGCGAGAATTTCGTGCCGGGAGCCAGCGAGCCTTCAGCCACGGCGACCAGCAATGGCTTTCATGGCACTTTTGTCGGCACGATGATCTCTTCGTTAGCTGTTTTGCGTGTCGCTAACGCCTCGGTGTTAGCACAATCGCTGAATCTGCATGCACGCTCCAGCATCATCCCGTGCCCCAGCCCGGTTTCGCCGAGCTGCACAGCAGGCTTTTCGCTGATCCCGATGATTGGCAGTGCGCCAGACGCAAGTCTGTATGCTCTCAAGACTTTTCCCGCTGCGGGCGGCGGCGCCCCGGAGTCGTGGATCATCGCGGCCATGGACCGCGCAATTACGCTGCGACGCAATTACAACAATGGCATGCCGTCGGTCCCGGTGAGCGGCAACGGTACGGCTGGCAGCCCATTCGTCTACAACTCACTCAAGATTGATGTCGTGAACATGAGTCTGGGCGGGCCCACCTTGTTCGCCGGCCTCGATCTCGAAGATCAGTTGACCCGCGAGATGCTCAATGTCGGCATCGTCATCGTGACCTCTGCGGGAAATGACGGATTTGCGGCCATGACCGGTGGTAGCCCGGGCACTGGCGTGGGCTCGTTGACCGTAGGCGCCGCCAACGATGTCGTGCATGAGCGAATCCTTGGCGATCTGCAGATCGGACTGGGCGGAGGCGCAGCGTTCCACCCGAGCAACCATCTGCAAACAGCCGATTTCAGCTCCCGCGGACCGACAGCTGACGGACGCACCGATCCGGAACTGCTGGCCAATGGCGTGGCAAGTTTCGGTCATGGCGCAACCGGCTCGCTGGTAATCGCCTCGGGCACATCATTCTCGGGCCCGACGGTCGCAGGCGCTGCGGCGCTGCTGCGCAAAGCTTCGCCTGGCGCCACTGCGACGCAGATACGCAATGCACTGATGCAGTCCGCCAATCCGAACGTTCTGGGCGACCGCTCAGGCCGTTATGACCAGGGCCGGGGCTTTCTGAACATTCCGGCGGCAGCTGCGTTGTTAGCAAGCGGTGGTGCGCGTCGTTCGCTGCCAGATCGGGAACATGAAGCCAAGGGCAAAGTTGTCAAAAACCTCGAAGAACTCGGCATCGAACCCGTGCATTTTCACGGCGGCGTCTTTAGCACCCGTGTGAGAAACCTGATACCGGGCCAGGTCAAACAGTTCTATGTCGAGGCCGACAGCGACACCGATGGTTTGGATGTCACCCTGAGTAACATCCGGCCGGAATTGCCGGCGGCACAGCAAAACCAGCTGTTTGGCGACGACGTGTTTATCCAGGTTGTCGATGCGCCGACGTCCTTTGCCGAAGTTCGCGCACTGGATTTCACGGGCTCGGGTGCGGTACCTAACAGCGACCGGACTTATGTCATCGACCAACCGCAGACCGGCCTGGTCCGAGTGGCACTGCAAGGCGACTGGACCAACGCCGGCCGAGTGTCGGCCGATGTCACCATCCGCAGGCGCAATGGTGACCGCAGTAAAAAGACAGCCTCTGGAAAGATTCGTCAGGGTCAGACCATACCCGTTGAAGTAGTAGTTCCGGCTGGCGTTTCTAAATTGGTGTTTGATCTGCATTGGAAGGGCAACTGGAGCAGATATCCCACCAACGACGTTGACATGATCCTGCTCGATCCCAACGGCGCAGCGAATTTTGACGGCGCCACCATTGGCAGCCCTGAACGTGCTGAAATCGCCAACCCCAAACCTGGGATCTGGACGGTTTTGGTCGACGGCTTCACGATTACGCCTGATCCGGATGAATCGAACGGCGATGCCAAAGACCAATGGCGTCTGTCCGTGAGTGCCGATGGTAGCGTTCTACGACAACAGTGACCTAACAAGCCGGAGTATGCAGAATTGAGAACCCCCGGCCGCCTGGCCGGGGGTTCTCGACGTCAGACTGGACGGCACAGCTGCGCAAAGCGTGCTTCGGTACGCTGGATGGTCTCTGACAATTCTGTTTTTTCAGCGTCGTTTGCAGAGACTCCAGTCGACTGCATGCGGCGCAACGTGTCGAGCTCCAGAGCCAATTGCTCGCATTCTCGTGCCTTGGCGCTGGCGACGCCACCCAACTTGGCATCGAGTGCTGCGTTGTCTGCGTCTACCTGTGGTTGCAAGGCTGCGCCCTCCTCGGCGACGTCCACCAAATGCGACGCGATGGCTGCCGCCGCGGCATTCCGATCAGCCGCAGGAATATCCTGGCGGCGACTTAGTTCTGCGGCTATGCGGCCCTGCGCTTGCTTTTGGATCGCATCGCGGTCGCTGCAACCCGCCAGCAGTATCGCCAAGATGGCGGCATGCACGTGTGGGCAGCGGAAACGAAATTGACTGGCCATGGCAGCGCGAATACTCGCATGAGCAATTGCCAGAAAGACAGAACCCACAAGGTCTGATCGACAAAACCACTGCGTAGCCATTATGTTTTTCCATCCAGACCCTGGTATTGCCTGTGGCGATCATTGCTACGATTAACGCAATTGGTTACTGCGCACTTCCTGCACAGTTGGCCTTTAACGGTCAATGCAGCGCCGACATAGCCTGCCATCTTGCCGCGACTCAAATTCCGTAGGCAATGCCGTCCCCGAAGGGGCTTGATAGCTACTACGTGGATTGCAATCATTACGATTACTTGATATCGTTGTGCCATCATATATCTGGAGTGTATGCAATGGCGGCTATAACGGTGCGGAATCTGCCGGAAGAAACGGCCCGTGCGCTCAAGGCGCGCGCTGCGCACTCCGGGCGCAGTACCGAAGCGGAAGTGCGTGAGATTTTGAATGCGGCAGTTAGGCCGCCCGTGGGTATCGGCACCGCCCTCGCGGCGCTGGGCAAGCGCGTCGGCGGCGTCGACCTGTCACCCCGCCGTAAACGCAGTCCTGCTAGAGCGGCGAGTTTCGAATCATGATTATTCTGGATACCAATGTGGTATCCGAACCGCTGAAACCAAATCCCGATACGGCGGTCCTGCGCTGGCTGGATCGCCAAGGACCGGCCACGCTTTATCTAACAACGATTAGCCAGGCTGAATTGCTAGCCGGCGTGCAGACGTTGCCCGCGGGCAAGCGCCGTACGGAACTTCAGAAGGTACTTAACAGCGCGCTGTTGTCGTTATTCTCCCATCGTATTATTCCCTTTGGCGAGCGCTCGGCGGAGGCCTACGCCCACCTGGTGACTGCGGCGAACGCGGCGGGCAATCCGATCGACTTTGCGGATGCAGCGATCGGCGCCATTGCCATAGAACACAACTTTACCTTGGCAACTCGCAATGCGCGTGATTTCAAAGGGACCTTAGTCAAACTTCTGAATCCCTGGTCGTAGTCTCCAGGCCACCAGACTCCACCGTTGTGCCGCAGCGTATGACGGCTGACGCACCATTCGAGCGAAACAACCATCATGCCTGCCACTGCCCAAAACTTCTGCGTATGATCCTGCGCCGGTTCGGTATCGCGCTATTGATTTTGTTAGCTGCCTTGGCAGTTCGCTGGCGCATGACATCCGGCACCACCGAAGCACTCGGCGCGCGCGCCGAGCGCGATACGACACAAGGGTCGGTCGAACGCACTTTGCAGGCGGAACGTGAAGCAGCGAACGGGACTGGTGGCTATGACTACGGCATGGTGCCGCGGTTGGTACACACCTGTCACGAGGCAGTTCGCACAAAATTACGGCGCTACAGTTTCATCGAACTGGACGAAGGTGCCAACCCAGACACTGCCTACATCTATAGTTTTGTATATCGGGACCAGCGCTATGTGGGTGTCATGACAGTCGCGCCACCACCACTCTCCGACGACGCCAATCGATACCCGGTGTTAGTGCCGCCGCTGCATGGGGTGTATACGGTCGATGGTTATGCCGCTTTTTCGATGACACCCGTTCGTGGCGGCCAGCCCTATGGCAACGCGAGCTATTTTTGCCGTGCGACCGTGAAAGGAGAGCGCATCAAAGTCGAGTCCGTGATACTGAGGCCGGTCAAGTAGCCAGTCGCGCCAATTCTCTTTTTGCGTGACAGGAACCAGTGATACAACAACCTATTCAGTCATGCCGACGGGCTGCGCCGCTTCTGCAGGGCGACTGTCATGTTCGGCTTCCGACGAAATGTAGGGCGGGCCATCACCTGGTTCCTCGTGGTCGCTGAGCTCTGCAGTCCACGCGTCAATCTGCGGTATCTCTTCATCTGCGATCGCGCGCGCATCCAGGGCAATATCACGCGCCTGATCGGCGAGGTCCTGCATTTTATCCGTTGGGATGCCCTGCGGGAATTCCGCCTTGAGCAATCGATAGGCTGCGTCGAGTTCGTCCATACGCGCAACATTTGGATGCACACGATCCGTAGCATTGCGACCGGCCTCTAACAAACCCTCTTGCTGGGACAGTCCAGCATCCAGAGCACCGGCGATGACATCCAGGGTGCGGGGATCCACAGTCTCATTGGTAGCCGCGGTCACGGCAAATTCAGCGATAGAGTGATCGTGCTCCGCCTGCTTTAGCGCGACTCCGAGCGCCATTGCACTGTGCTCCTGCACGTCTTTTGCCGCACCGCGGACGATCATCACCGATTCCAGGTAGTCCACTTCCAGCTTCGCGCTCTCCAATTCCAACATGGTGCTCTCCAGGGCGCTCCCCAGGGCGGGATCCGTTTCACCGCGCGCCACCGCCTCGGCACGCTCGACTCGGTATTCCAAGTCATCAAGCCGCTTCGCGGCAGCGTCCGTGGCGTCTCCCTTGGCTGATAACGCATCCCGTGTGACGTCGATAATGTCGCGGGCTGCATCGAGAGCTGCGTCATTCTCCTGTTTTACGATATCTTCACTGCGTTCACGGAACTCTTCGTGTGCAGCATCTGTTAGCAATGGGTCATTCTGCAGGCGATCAATGTAGGAATCGTATTGCGCCTCGTCCTGAGGCGGAGCATCGAGCACCCGACTGGAGCCAAGATCGCGCAGGTGGGCTTCAAGGTCGGCGACCCATTGTTGCGACTCCCGTTGCACCACCTGTTGCAGATCTCGGGCGATGCTATCGCGACCGTCGCGCATGTTCTGGTAGATATCCCGATCGACAACCCCTGTGCGCACACCGCTTGCTAGATCGGCGAGGTCTGCATTCGATTCCGCGGCGACTGCGGCCACCACACTGTCAACGTCCAGATCATCTCGCATGCGACACCCGTTTTGGAATCCGGAAAATAGATACCTGTTTAAGGGAAAGGCGTTATCTGGCTCAAAAACGGGCCAATCGGGCCCGGATGACACGATTTACGCGGCTTTTCCGCCTATGTTTGTATGCAACTCCGAAGCATATCCATGAACAACATGATCGCGTCAATTCGCCCCCTGGCTGTCTGGAAAATACGTGGCATAACCGCCGTCTTGGTCTTTTGGGCCATCGTCTGTGTACTGTTAAGTCATGACATCTATCAGACGTATGGACTGCTGCCAGCCGACGGCGGGGTGCTAAAGCCCCTGGAAAATCGGGTAGCATTTAGTGCTTTTGTCACAATGTTAGGACTGGCAGGCCTTGTGGGCATGCATTGGTTCCTGCGACGTTACGTGTTTGGCTTGCAGTTGATCGGCGAGCAAATCGTGATCACGGTAGCCGGCTGGCTTACACCGCATAGTTTGAATTTCCACATCAGCGAGCTAACGAGTATCAGCTATCTGGGTTACAGCGGACGATCTTCACGCAGTGCACCTTTTTATCGCCTCATGGTCGCCGACCGAGGCTTCGTATTTGACGTTAATCCCCGGCACCTGCAGTTGGACCAGGATGCGTTTAGCAGCCTCAGTGAAGAATTGGAAGACGCGCGCATGCGGATGGGAATATGCTGAAATTTGCCGTCGCCACGTAGCGCCAAATAGTCTGGCCAAACTATACGGCATGCTCAATGTGCCCCGCCCACAGACGCAAGCCCAGTTCCTGGCGATTGCGAACGCCTAGTTTGCGAAAAATGCGCGCAGCATTGTTACGCACGGTGTTAGGGGACATCACGTAGCGGCTGGCGGTCTCACGGTAGCTGGCACCGGCAACCAGGGATAACGCAATCAGTTGTTCTTTTGGTTTCAGTAGAGTCAACGCTCCCAGCGGACGTCCGGTCAGGAGCACAAGGCCGTCGGCAACTGCAGCCCTCCAGCGCGTGCCCCCAATGACCTGTGGAGACGGGCTGGCCACGAGATCGCGAAGTTCCGCTGGCAGCTGCGTTCCACCCCATAGCGGCCAGCTGCGACGTAACAAAGAGTAGAACCGACCATCCGTCATATGCAGGTATCCGAACCGGTCAACCAATGCCCCGGCATCACCGCCCTCCAAAACACATTTGGCATACACATGCAGTTGCTGGCAACGTCGCCACGCGGCCAACAAATGGGGCCCGAGCATTGCGAGCTGATTGTGCTCGTTCTCATTGAAAGGCGGCTGACTGGCATCGCGTTCCAACACGACAATAGTGCTCAGGCCTGACTGCAGATCATCGCTGCAGGAAAACTGGATTCGATGGCCTGGCGCGCGAACTCCGTGCAACCAATGCGTCAGGGACTGCGAACGGACTTCCGATGGATACGCGTTGTCGAGGGCGCCATGCTGTTTCAGGTCGTGCAGTGTGTCCGATAGTAGCGACCCCGATGCCCAGAATGCGCTCGTCCCGTGCAAGTCCTCAGCGAGTTGCGCCAGCACCCAGGGACGATATTGGTGCAAAGCCAGAGTTGCCGCCTGCTCGTGCCATTGCAAAACGCGAGCGCTAAAAGTTTCTGTGTCCATATTAGTTAAGGCGGCATTTGCTACTCAAATGGGTCATCGAAAAGTACGAAAGTACCTGCCACCGCTTTACAGCCACGAGGCCGCTGGCGAAGCGAGTGACAGCTCGACCCTTGATTCCGTAAAAGTTTTTGCGAGTGGCATGCAATTTGCAAACTCGCTCGCGAGCATGTTTTTAGCCACCGAGTCGAGGCACCCCCAGATGACTGACGCCCGCGCTTTCCATTGCCGCCACATCCCGCAAATCTGGACCCGGATTCCGACACGCCGAATCAACAGGCGATGGATCTCAGGATTGACTATTGCTTGGTTGGCGTTGGTTTGTCAGTTTGCCAGCGCCAGTGTGTTCTACAAGCTCACCGTCGCCCAGGATGCCGCCGCAACGGGCCTAACGGGATTCGGTCCAGCGCCGTCGATCAACGACAAAGGAAAAGTCGCCTACGTCACGAAGTCAACGTTGGGCGACTCCCTCTCCGTCTGGTTGCCCGGACGCGGTGCATTCGACATTTCGCCCAGCTTCCGCTCCCCCAACCGCACTTTCGGCGACAGTGCCCTGATCAATAACAACGACGAAGTCGTCGTCTGGACCCGGCGCGGCGGCACTCTTGCTCTACTGTCCGAAGTTCGCGTATTCCGTTCCCGCCAACCCGACGACAGCACGGTCGTGGCCCACGCGGAAACAGGCTTGTTTCAATACGACACGCTGTTCCAGTATCCGACCATCGACAACAGCCTCGCACTCAAGGACCAGTTCGTCGGAGCTAACTTCGATGGGCTCTGCGACAACATAGGTGGCATCGGCTGTTACTCCCGAGTTGCGTTCGGTGCATTCATTGCAAGTCCGATTGCTCGCTACTTGAGCATGACCGTGAAGAACCCGATCAGCAGTACAGAGAACAATCCCAGCAACGGTACCTACAATCAGTATTCACTCATAAGCACCGCGGTGCGACCGCAGATGACCGACGATGGCCGAGTACTCGTGCGCGCGAATCTGCCCACCAGCCCGATACAGTTACTCAATTACAATACGCCGACCAGAACCGACAACGTTGTCACGACGGCCGATGGGTTCTTGTCGTTCGGTGTTGCGCCCGGTGTGACACAGGACGGTAAAGTCGTGGCATTTGCCGGCCGCCGCGGCGCTGGCGGGGACGGCATTTTCCTGTCTATTTATGATCCATCGCTCAACACCCGCCGCATCGTACGCATCGCAGGCGAAAACGCGGCAGCGCCAAAGCCAGAATTGGGTTTTGACGCACAGCAAAACCCCCTGTTTTTTCAATCTATACAGGTCGATTCTCGCGTCGGCATCGTCTATACGCCTGATTCGAATGGTGTACCTAACAAATCGGTGGTGGTCTCGTTTATCGGCACGCCGAACGCAGCCAGTCGCATCAATCCGAGCACAGGCAAACCGTTTACGTTCACTGCGCAACAAGGTCTATTCACAATTCGCGTTGATCTGGGCTTCACCAATTACAGAGACAGTCTCGGCAATGCGGTCTGCGTTGCCAAGGCGAGGCCCACGTCAATCCTGCCGTTCACGAAAGGCGACGACTTTGCCATTCCGGCGTCGATAGTCGAGGACGATGATCATGCGGAATTCATCGCGCCAGGGCCCAATGGCATTTGCGAATCAGACAACAACGACGATAGCGAAGCCTTGCTGTCGCGATCTTCACCCATTCCCGTAGTACAAATTGGTGACGTTATTTTTTCCGGCGCCGCTACCTACACCATCAGCGCCCTATCGGTGAACGGACCCTTGGCTCAGGCCAATTTTGACGGGAATTTCGTCGCACGTCAGGCGCGCGTGGGCGACCATCGAGTGGCGTTCTGGGCCCAAGCCGGCGCCAACCAGCTGATCGTGACGGGCGACCATCTCGACAGCGATCAGGACGGCTTGTTTGATCACTGGGAAACGGCCGGCATCTCTGTCGACGGCGGCAACGTCGTGGATTTGAATCTGGCCGCGATGGGGGCCAATCCGTTTCAACGCGACATTTTTTTACAGCTTGACTGGACCAACGATCGCGTTGAAGTCGGCAAAAGGATCCACTTCGAACCCATGCCCGGGGTTGTCAGCAAGGTGGTGGAATATTTCGCCGGCGCGCCCGCGCTTCCTAACGGGATTCCGGCGGGAATTACTCTGCATGTTGACGGCGGCACTGGCTTTGATCGGACTGGAGTGGCGTTCTCCCGAAACATGAACTCTGGCACACTCCGAGGCGGCAATGGCATCGGCGGGACAGTCGATGTGCTGTACTTCGGCAGACCAGGCAGCGTCACCATACCGAACGTCTCGACCATATCATTCGACAACACCAAGGCGGATCGCGTCTGGCAGTTCGATCGCGGAGCGCGAGAATTTGCTTTCAAGTACGCGGTTTTTACCGGTTTTCATCAGGGGTACCCAGACGATTCGTCGACTATCGTTGGCCAAGTCACAGGTGGCGTTAGCCCTTTGTGCTTCGTCGATTCGAACAATGCGGATTTCGACTTCGATTTCGGGCCGACCGGTGCGTCGGTCCTCATCACCGCGGGCACGGGTGCGGGACAAATTAGACGCATAGCGTCCAAGCTGCTTACTGATCCGCCGCGCAGTCTCTGCGTGATGAATGATCGCCCCTGGACCACGCTTCCGGACATCACCAGCAAATATGCCCTGCTGGACGGCCACAGTGGCGTCTCTGACCCACCCAACCGAATGGACAATTCCAGTGCGCCGGGCAGCAACCTGATCGTGTCTTTGGGATCCAAGAGAGTGACGACACTCGCGGGTTTCCCCAACGAGCTTTTCGTCGGCCCCGGTCTGCAGCAAGCTAGCACATTGATTCACGAACTCGGCCATTTGCTTGGTTTGATGCACGGCGGCACCAATCACGTCAATTACAAGCCGACGTTCGGAAGTGTCATGAACTATGGCTATTCTGGGTGCGTAACGGGCGTAGGCAGATTCCTGGATGGCACCAATTTTCCCAATGGCCTGCCATGCCCTCTGTTCGACTACGGCAAAGGCACGAATCCAACGAATGATTTCTTCAATGGCTGGGCTAGCGCGGATCTCAAAGCCTCGACCAGCCTGGGCGCGTTAGGCAACGCATTCGGACCCGTGCCCAGCGCTGCGCCGGCGCTCATTGCACCGTCGCCTGAACCAACAGTCTATGACCAGGAACGCCTGTTTGGCCTTTCAGACTTGGCAGGTCCCGTTGTCACCGTTCAGTCTCCCGTCTCCAACGCCGCAATCACGATTGGAAATTCTATTCCTGTAGCGTTCAGTGTGTCCGACAACGTGTCGGTGGCAACGGCGCGGGTCTACTTCGATGTGAATGGCGACACGGCGATCGACATCAATACAGAAGGATTCGAAGCCACCCGTGGAGCAGATCCTACTTGGACAATCACTGTGCCTTCTGTTTCTGGCCCTGCTGGGCAACGCATTCTAATTGCAATTGCCGAAGATGGCTCTTTGAACTCGGGCGTACAGCGAGTCCCTCTCAATGTGGGCAGTGTTGTGCAGATCACCGTGCCTAACGTCGTCGGCCTGTCCCAGGCGGCTGCGAGCAATGCGATCACGGCCGCAGGCCTGACGGTTGGCACCATTACGCTACAAAACAGCGCGTCGGTCCCTGCTGGCAATGTCATCAGCGAGAACCCCGCGGCGGGTTCGAACGTGGCGGCGGGCTCGGCGGTCAACCTGGTGGTTTCAAGCGGTGTCGCGACGGTGAGCGTGCCTAACGTCATTGGACTGACACAAGCGGCTGCGAGCAATGCGATCACTGCGGCGGGCCTGACGGTTGGCACCATTACGCTGCAAAACAGCGCGTCGGTCCCTGCTGGCAATGTCATCAGCGAGAACCCCGCGGCGGGTTCGAACGTGGCGGCGGGCTCGGCGGTCAACCTGGTGGTTAGCCGAGGCGCGCTCGCCGGTGATTTGAATGGTGACGGCACAGTCAATTGCGCCGACATCGCCATCGTGAAGGCCTCATTCAATAAACGCACCGGTCAACCGGGCTTCGATGTCCGAGCCGACGTGAATCGGGACGGCATCGTAAACGTGATTGATCTGTCGACGGTGGCGCGTCAGCTGCAAATCGGCACAACCTGTAACTAAGAAAAGCGAGTATCCAATGAAATTGAACGCACTGTTTCCCATTGTTAGCCTGGCGATTCTGGGGTTTGCGGCGCCTTCGTCTCAGGCGATTCCGATCCTGACCGTACAAGCCCCGGTCGGTCCTGTAGTAGTTGGCAGCACAGTAACGATTAACATCGCGGTCTCGAATGCAACGGACCTTTTCGGCTTTCAGTTCGACCTGGAATTTGACCCGACGTTTCTCGCCGCTTCGGACCCTACGGAAGGCGCCTTTCTGGCATCCGGTGGCGACACATTCTTCATTCCAGGCGTCGTTAACGGCTCGATTATTTCCGCCACAGCCAACACGCTGCTGACCGCCATCAGCGGCGTCAACGGCAACGGCATTTTAGCGTCGTTTTCGTTTATCGCCCTCAACGAAGGAGCGACCGCCCTGTCGCTGTCGGAAATTACTCTGTTGGATTCCGGTCTCAACACGCTCGAGAGTCTCGCTGAGAACGCGATCGTGACCATCAGCCCGCGCAGCACGGACGTGCCCGAGCCAGCGACACTGACACTATTGATGCTGGGACTGCTCGTTCTGCGAGGCGCGGCCGTACATCGCGCGAAATGTAGCGCTCCATTCGAACGTTAGGCACGCTTCCAATCCATGAACCAGGTGTCGACCCAGGTTTTGCCGCCATCGCGCGAGCTGCCCTGAAACCATCGACAGCTGCGCGGCGTGATCTGATCCCAGACGCCACGGTAGATGACACGCGTGCCGTTGTCGTCTTCTTCGGTGGTGAACGTGCCGACACCGTTAACAAAGGTTCCGGTCTGGCCGGGACTTGTTAGGACGCCGCTCTTGGCATTAACCCAAAAATCACTCCAGACTTTCTTCTCAACATCCAGCAGTCGCAAGCCCATTCCTGAAAAATTGCGGGCCGGGATTCGCAACTCCTCAATACTTGCGATCCCCTGCAGAATGCCCCGCACGGTGGCTTCGCCCGGGAATTCGATCCACTGACCCTTGTCGAGCATGCGGTTGTGGATACGCCACTCGCCGGTCAGAAAATCAAATTCACCGGGCTTACCGGGCGACTGGTCGAGCGGCTGGGCCGCGGTCGAAGTTGAACCTGTCATAGCAGCCAATCCCACCAATAGTTTGAGCGCATCGCGACGCGCCACTGTGTTGAACTTGTCAGAAGTATTCATCCGGCTGAGCCTAAGTCGTTAGGCCTCCAGGGCGTAAGGTCCATTTATGGGAACTTTACGAGGACCATTTTCTCGCGCGCCGCTAGACCCGCCCCCCGCGATTCTGCGCATGGCCTCGGAGATGCCCCTCGTCTGTCTGTGGCGCCCTCCCAACCCAGTGCTTGACGGCACAATACAACCCTGTCTGAATGACCGGAATCACTCCCCAACAGCCGTGCACCATGTTGCCCATCGGCGAGATAGACGGTCTGTTGCGCGACGCTGAGCAGGGAAACAGCGCGGCTCGCGATCAGCTGTTTTCGACTTTGTATTCGGAACTGCACCGGATTGCCAAGCGCGAACTGAATCGGCACGCACCGCAGGCGATCCCGTTGAGCGCAACCACGCCACTGCATGAAGTGTATGCAGATCTGGCGGGCTGACCCCATCTGGCGTTCACAGACCGCGGTCGTTTCATGGCTTATGTCAGTCGCGCCATGCGCGGCTTCATCATCGATCGAGTCCGACAGGGCCAGTCACAAAAACGGGGTGGCGAATTTCACTTCACGCAACTCGACACCAGCGTGCCAGATAGCGCCAGCACCGGCACAGAATTGCAAAAACTGTCCGATGCTCTGGACGAACTGGCGCACAAAGATGCTGCGCTGGCGGAAGTCGTGGATTTGAAGTTTTTCTGCGGTCTCACGCTGGGAGAAATCGCCGCACTGCGCCAGGTATTCGAACGGACTCTGCAACGCGACTGGGAAAAGGCACGCCTGCTGTTGTTTGACTCCATGAAGTCACCCGAATGAATCGCGACGCGACCTGGGGCGACCTCAGCCGGGCACTTGACCATGCCCTCGACCTGGAGGAGGCCGAACGAACAGTGTGGTTGGCAACACTCTGCGCTGACAATCCTGCTCTGGCGGCTCGCCTCTCAACCATTCTCGGTAAGCGCGCGACGGTCGAAAAAGAACGATTTCTCGAGGGTGATGTGGCAACTTTGGCCGTTGCCACGGCGACGCCGGATCTGGCGGGCACTCGCATCGGCCCGTTCATCATTGATGCAGAAGCCGGGCATGGCGGTATGGGAACCGTGTGGCGCGCCCATCGTGACGACGGCAAGTTCAAGCAAACGGTTGCCATCAAGTTTCTGAGCACGCCATGGACCGATCGGGAAGGTCAGGCTCGCTTCCAGCGCGAGGTTCGCCTGTTAGGTCGTTTGGATCACCCCAATATTGCGCGTTTGATCGATGCAGGTGTCGGACCAGCCAACCAGCCCTATCTGGTACTTGAATTTGTTGAGGGCGAACGCATCGACGAGCACTGCAAACGCCTCAAGCTGGAAGTCCTCGAGATCCTTGCTATCTTTCTGCCGTTGCTCGAAGCAGTTTCGCTTGCACACCGGCAATTGATTGTGCACCGCGACCTCAAACCGTCCAACGTGATGATTACCCGGGAGGGCATGCCCAAACTGCTGGACTTCGGCATCGCGCGGTTGCTGGAAGGCGACCCGGCCAGCGAGGAAGTGACCAGAATTACGCGTGCAAGCCCCATGACCCCAGGTTACGCGGCACCGGAACAGATGTTAGGGGAACCCGCTGACACCCTGGCGGACGTTTATGCACTCGGCGTGTTGTTACATGAATTGCTGACCGGCGTGGCCAATGCGGCGGCTGACGAGAAGGATTGGGCCGGCGCCGCAGCTGCAGCCGAAAGCGCCGAATCTCTAGCCCGTTCAGCGCTAGGCGACTTTACCCACAGCCTGCCGTTAGGCAACGCGTTGCTGGCCAAGGCGCGCGTGCAACGTGCGCAGAACCTGCCGTACGAAGCAACCCTGCGATCCGCGATCCAGGAAATGCGGGCCAGCGTCGGCGAGGATGCCGCCCGGACGCTTCTCCGGGAGGCAGGTTTTCCGCCTCCCTAGCTGCTTTTTCTTGGTTCTTTGTCGGGTATTGCGATCCGATTTCGATAGCTCTCTACAGGGACAACTTCATCCTTGGGGGCTTTATGATTCATGGACGCTATTCACTACTACTTATTGCGACTGCTGTGTTGGCCTCCAGCCAGGCAACCGCCCAACTCACCGACCTGGTCCAGGCTCCGAATCCAGAGGGCGCTGGCATCGCCAAATCGCTGACTGAGCAAATTGGCGCCGGTGTTGGCAACTGGTCGACGCCTAACTCGTCGAGTTTCATAATTGCGCGCGATCCGGCCCGCGCCGTGCGGCGTGGGCGCCAACTGTTTCAGCTGAAATTCACACCGCAACAGGGTTTGGGCCCGCGTGCCAACAATGGCGTCGGCGATATCGCGCACAACCTCGCTATCGGTGCCGGTGTGTCTGACAGTTGCGCGGGCTGTCACGGGCGGCCACGCGGTGCGGCCGGTTTCGGTGGCGATGTCGTGACCCGGCCCGACAGCCGCGATGCACCCCATTTGTTTGGCCTGGGACTGAAAGAAATGTTAGCCGACGAAATGACCATTGAATTGCGCAGCATTCGCGAACGCGCGCACCAGGAGGCTGCCCGGTCTGGCACGACGGTAAGCCGCAGTTTGGTTGCCAAGGGAATTTCCTTCGGACGGATCACGGTCAGTCCAACCGGCGCGTTCGACACCACTGGAATACGCGGCGTCGATCCGGACCTGCGCGTCAAGCCGTTCTTCGCACACGGCGGCACGGCCACGATTCGCGAATTCGTGGTCGGGGCCTTCAACGATGAAATGGGCCTGCAGGCCGTCGATCCGCTGTTAGCACGGGCTGCGAGCGGAGCGCAGGTCACGACGCCGACCGGCACACTGATCAACGGTGCCACCGACACTGTTGCTGCGCCCAAAGCGCAGTTCCCTATGGATGATCCCGACGGTGATGGCGCACGCAACGAGATTCCCGCGGCGCTGGTCGACTACATGGAGTTTTATCTTTTCAACTACTTCAAACCCGGCCGCTACCAGCATACCACGCTGGCCCGCATCGGGCTGGATGTCATGCGTGCGACCGGCTGCACGTCCTGCCATACCCAGAAGTTACGTGTCGATCATGACCGACGCGTCGCCGATGTCGAGACCCGGCACGATGAAGCACGCGGCATTTTCAACAACCTTTACGCTACGGCATCATTACAAATAACTGCGCACGACGACAATAGCGGCTTTCCACCGCTCAAATTCCCTAACAACAATCCGTTTCAGGTCGCCAACATCTTCAGCGATTTCAAACGCCACGACATCGGACCGGCATTTTACGAACGGAACTACGATGGCACCTTGCGCCGCGAGTTCTTGACGACACCTTTATGGGGCGTGGGTTCGACCGCACCGTACGGTCACGATGGGCGCAGCGTCAACTTGCGCGAAGTTATCCTGCGGCATGGCGGCGAAGCGCAATCGTCGAGCAATGCCTTTGCCCGACTGCCGGAAGGCGCCAAACTAGCGGTTATCGAATATCTGAACACGCTGGTGCTTTTTCCGCCCGACGACACCGCTTCCAACCTGGATCCGGGCAACCCCGCCAATCCGGATTTCCCGCAGCGCGGCCACGGCAGTATCAAACTGACGGTGCTCTTCAACAATCCGCTGGACCCGGAATAACCGGGCCATCCATTTACTGCGCCACGCTGATGATGACTTTTCCGCGAGCCCGTCCTTCTTCGATGTAGGCGATCGCCGCGGCCGTGTCGGCCAGCGGATAACTCCGGTCAATCACCGGCGTTAGCTTGCCCGATTGCATCATCCCGCGCAGGGCATCCAGGTCTTCGTGGGTTTCGTCAGCCAGCATGAATTTGAATTCCTGACTGACAAACAAGGAGAAAAGTGCCGCTTTGATGGAACCCCACAAGGGGCCCAGAAATTTTTCATCGCTGGGTCCGCCGACCATGACCATCTTGCCGGTGTCAGTCATAACACGCCGTAAATCCGACAAGTCATGATTGCCGACGTTGTCGATGATCAAGTCATACTCCTGCGAGCCCTGCGTGAAATTCTCTTGCTTGTAGTCGATGACGTGATCAGCGCCGAGCGATCGAACCATGTCTACGTTGCGAGTGCTGCAAACACCGGTCACCTCGGCACCCATGGACTTGGCAATCTGCACAGCGAAAGTGCCTACGCCACCCGAGGCGCCGTTAATCAGGACTCTCTGACCGCGCCGCAAAGCACCGACGTCGCGCAGCGCCTGCAGCGCAGTCACGCCAGCGATCGGTACTGCAGCGGCTTGTTCAAACGAGATATTAGACGGCTTCATGGCGATCGCGCGCGTCTCGCGGACGGCCACGTATTCACCAAATGCGCCGTTGCGACCGCCGTACACTTCATCCCCCAGTTTGTATTGTGTGACGTTTTTTCCAACCGCTTCGACGATGCCGGCGAAATCGGCCCCCATATGGATATCGTTAGGCGCGCCCACACCGGACGACATACGCATGATGAAGGGCAGCCCGCGCATGTAATGCCAATCGAGCGGATTGACTGCAGCTGCCTTGACTTTGACCAGCACTTGATCATCCGCAGCGACAGGTTTGGCAACGTCCTCGAGTTTCAGAACCTCCGGCCCCCCATAACAACGATAGACAATCGCTTTCATCGTTGGCGCACCAGCCGCGAGAGCTGTCGGTTCGCTGCATTCTCCCTCATGGCTCAGATAGCGCAGGAAGACGAGTACCGTAACCAGCAGAAATGCGACGATAGCGCCAAGTATTTTGTAACGACGCTTCATGATTGGTGTTCCTCTATAGCCGAACCAACGCTTTGCCGAAATTCTCGCCGCGCATCAATTTGCAGAAATGTGCAGCGGCGTTGTGCAGTCCTTGTACCACATCTTCTTTGAACGCAAGCTTGCCCGCGGCATACCAAGGCAGTACTTCGGCCATGAACTCTGCACGCCGATGCTCATAGTCATAGACGATCGTCGGTTCAATGCGGCCCCGGCAAGCCATTAACAGACCCAGGTTTGGCCCGGGCGGTGCATCTTTCATGCTGTATTGATCGATGAGACCACACAAAATCACGCGCCCTTTCATCGCGAGATGTCGATCCGCGAGAACCATGTGCTGCAGCGCGCCACCGGTGTTATCAAAGAACACGTCGACACCCTTAGGAGCCAGTTCACGCAGCCTTACACTCACATTTTCGGTCTTGTAATTAATGCAGGCATTGAAGCCGGCGTGCTCAAGTGTCCAGCGACATTTTTCGTCTGAGCCCGCGATACCGATCGCCTGTCCGCCCCAGAGCTTCGCAATCTGTCCGACCATCGATCCGACGGGCCCAGATGCTGCCGATACCAGTACAGTCTCGCCGGGTTGAAGTCGCGCGGTTTCCTTCAATCCAAAATAGGACGTCATGCCCGGCATACCCAGAATACCCAGCGCAGTTGATATTGGTTGGTGCTCGGCATGCAATTTCCAGGCGGTCGCGCCATCCGACACGCCATGGGACTGCAAACCTAACGGCAACACGATGTGATCGCCCGCGCTGAAAGCGGGATTGCGTGAGTCGAGAACCTCAGCAACGCTTGCTGCTGGCAACAATTCGCCGACCTGCGGCATGCGCAGAAAATGTCGTCCTGACATCAGCGCCCGCACATAGGGGTCCAGTGACAACCACAACGCGCGCACAAGCACCTGCCCGGGCCCTACGTTCAATGACAGATCGTGCTCGACGAACTCAAAATCTGCTGACTTTGGCATGCCAGCTGGCAAAGTTCGGATCAACACCTGTTGCACTTTCATTGCTGCGGCCAACCTCGAATTGGGTAAACACAGGCGATTCACTGAGCCGACGGCCCAAGGTTCATAATACCCGCCCACCCATTCATAGAGCGACACGCAATGAGCTACGACACCTATCACAAGCGTCGCATTGGCCAGCGAACTCTGGCGCCGGAAACCCAGATGATGGGCTATGGGTTCGATCCGGCGCTGTCCGAGGGCGCGCTCAAACCACCCATTTTCCTGACCTCAACTTTTGTTTTCAGGACAGCCCAGGACGGTAAAGATTTTTTTGACTACACCGCTGGGCGCAGGCAGGCGCCAGCGGGCGCGACCGGCGGATTGGTCTATTCGCGATTTAACAACCCAAACCTGGAGGTCCTCGAGGACCGGCTGTCATTGTGGGAAGGTGGCGAAGCGGCGGGCGTTTTCTCCAGCGGCATGGCTGCCATTTCAACCACCTTGTGGGCTTATGTTCGCCCTGGCGATGTGATCCTGATCAGTCAGCCGCTCTACGGTGGCACTGAAACCCTGATAGACAAGACCTTGCCCAATTTTGGTGTGCGCTATGTCGGTGTCAGCGACGCTTGTGACAGGGACGCTGTGATGTCGGCAGCGCGACAGGCGCTGACTATGGCCCGGGAAACCAAAGGCCGAGTGTCCTTGATGGTCACGGAAACGCCGGCCAACCCGACTAACAGTCTGGTGGATCTCGCGTTGTGGCGGGAGGTGTCCAATTGGTTGGGTGGCGAGCAAGCCGGTGGCCGTCCGCCGGTCGCGGTCGACAATACGTTCCTAGGTCCTGTATTCCAACGGCCGCTGGAACATGGCGCCGATATCGTTGTCTATTCGCTGACCAAATATGTCGGTGGTCATTCTGATCTGGTCGCGGGCGGTGTCATCGGGTCCAAAGCAATGCTGGCGCCTGTCCGCCAGCTGCGCAGTGCGCTTGGAACACAACTAGACCCTAACACCGCGTGGATGATCATGCGATCGATGGAAACCCTGGCGCTGCGCATGCGCGCCGGTGCGGCAAATGCCGCCCAGGTTTCGCAATATCTTGCCGCGCATCCGAAAATCGCCAGCGTCAACTACCTGGGATTCCTGCGCCCTGGCGACATAGGGCATGACGTCTTTATGCGCCAGTGCCAAAGTTCAGGGTCAACATTTGCCTTTAATGTCAAAGGCGGCGAAGCCGAAGCGTTCCGATTTCTGGATGGCCTGCAAGTGATGAAACTGGCTGTTAGCCTGGGTGGTACCGAAACACTGATTTCGCACCCCGCTTCGACCACCCACTCCGGTGTGCCGAAAGCCACGCGTGAGCGGTTAGGCGTCACCGATGCCATGATCCGCATATCCGTCGGCATTGAAAACGCCGACGACCTGATTGCTGATCTCGCACAAGCGCTGGAGCGCGTCTGACGACCGGCCCCTACCCGCCCGTCATAACACCATGGTCAATCATTCTTCGGTGACGCAGTCGCAGCGCGTGCTGGCCCTGATCCCACCAATGACGCAGCTCAACACGGCTTATCCGTCAACCGCCTATTTGACCGGCTTCCTGTTGAGCCAGAGCGTCGATGCGCGTCAGGAAGATCTCGCGTTGCAACTGGTGCTGCGCCTGATGTCGACGGACGGGCTCCATCGAATTCGCGAGCAAGCTGGCACGATCGCCACACGCCGTCGCGGTCCGGCGACCCGATTCTTTCTCGAGCAGGCAGATTCGTACCTAACGACGATCGACCGGACGATCGGCTTTCTCCAGGGACGCGATCCGACTCTGGCGCATCGCATCGCCGAGCGACACTTGCTGCCGGAAGGTCCGCGCTTCGCCGCCCTCGGCAACTTCGACGATGGCAGCGGCGACCCACTTGCCTGGGCCTTTGGCGCTTTGGGCACGCTGGATCGTGCGCGGCACTTGGCCACACTGTATCTCAATGATCTGGCGGATGTGATTCGCGAATCCATCGACCCACGTTTTGAGTTTGTGCGATACGCAGAATCGTTGGCGCAGAGTCAGGCGAGTTTCGAACCGCTGGCCGAAGCACTTGCCACAGCACCCAATCTCATCGACCAGTCGCTTGATGTACTGACGCGCGCAGCACTCGATCGGCACCTGCCCGATGTAGTGCTGATCTCAACACCTTTCCCCGGTTCGGTCTACGCGGCATTTCGAATCGCGCAAACAATCAAAGCGGTCTCGCCCCGCACACGCACGGTGTTAGGTGGCGGCTATGTCAATACCGAGCTCCGTGAGCTAGCCGAACCGCGGGTTTTCGATTACTTCGACTTCGTCACACTGGATGCTGGCGAGCGTCCACTGGTGCAATTGCTGAGTTTCCTGCGCGGCGAAGGGTCGGAGCAACACCTGGTGCGAACTTTTGTACGCGACGCAGCCGGCGCTGTCCGTTACAGAAATTCTAAGGCTCCGGATGTTGCCTTCGCAGACGTCGGCACACCGACCTGGCGCGGGCTGCCTCTGTCCCAATATCTGTCGCTGCTCGACATGCTCAACCCGATGCACCGATTGTGGTCGGACGGTCGTTGGAACAAACTCACGGTCGCCCAGGGTTGCTATTGGAAAAAATGCGCCTTTTGCGATATCAGTCTGGATTACATCTCGCGCTACGAAACCACCAGCGCATCCTTGTTGGTGGATCGGATCGAAGCCATCGTTGCCGAAACCGGCCAATCCGGTTTCCATTTTGTCGATGAGGCCGCACCGCCCAAGGTACTGAAGGCGTTGGCGCTGGAGTTGCTGCGCCGTAAGCTGCAAATTTCCTGGTGGGGCAATATCCGCTTCGAAAAATCCTTTAACCCAGAACTTTGCCAGTTGTTAGCCGAGAGCGGCTGCATCGCTATTTCCGGCGGACTGGAAGTAGCCTCGGACCGCCTGCTGAAACTGATGCAAAAAGGCGTCTCAGTCGATCAGGTCGCGCGCGTCACTCATGCTTTCACCGAAGCGGGCATCATGGTGCACGCTTATCTAATGTATGGCTTCCCCACTCAGACCGTGGCTGACACGGTCGATGCGCTGGAATATGTGCGCCAGCTGTTTGCCGAAGGCTGCATCCAGTCCGGTTTTTTCCACCGCTTTACCTGCACTGTGCACTCCCCTGTCGGGAAGGATCCAGCGGCCTATGGCGTGCAGCTCGCGCCACGGCTGCCGGGCCAGTTCGCGCATAACGACATTTCTTTCCTCGACCCGACCGGCGTCGACCACGACCTGCTAGGCAAGGCTCTCAGCAAAGCTTTGTATAACTACATGCATGGCATCGGTCTCGATGTCGATGTGCGCGAGTGGTTCGAGGGCAAAGTGCCGCGCACGCGCGTGCCGCGATCGTTTGTGCGCAAAGCTTTGCTAACAACACCACGCGCTAACGCCTGAACCCACTGGCACGCGCAGAGCACCTCAGAGCCGGATCGAACCAGCGCCGAGTTCGATAACCCGGCCGGCTACCAATATATTGCCCGCGACATCCAGTTCGAGCTGCAGCTGCGAAGGCCTGAACACCTGCTCACCCTGCGATACCTGAATTTTGCGCGGCGGCGCCGCGCCGGTCTGCAAATACCAGCCACCCAGATTTGCACACGCAGACCCTGTGGCGGGATCTTCCAACACCGTCGGGCCGTTCTCGAAAAAGAACCGCGCCAGCACGCTGTCGGCACCGGTGGCGGCGAACACCAGAAATTGTCGCTTGCCCATGACACTCAGAAAATTTCCCAGCTTCTGGAGATTCGGTTGCACCCGCCGAACTGCATCGGCTGACACCAGCGGCACCATCAGCTGCTCGACGCCGGTATTGACCCACAGCGGTCGCGGTCCGTCTGCTTGTCGCAAGAAGTCAGCCGTTTGCAGACCTAACGCGGCGGACAATTCCGATAGATCGCGCGCGCACTCGCGAAACACAGCCGGATTGGCGCGCAATGTCCAGAATGCGCCTTCGAGTGTTACCGGAATCAGGCCGGCCTGCATTTCCAGTACCACGGACGGCGCGGATTTTGTCGAATGCGCAGCTAACGCGTGCACCACAGCTGCCGTCCCCAGGGTTGGGTGCCCGGCAAATGGCATTTCATAATCCGGCGTGAAAATGCGCACCTGAGCATCTGCGCGTGTTGACGGCAGGACAAAAGTCGTTTCCGACAAGTTAAATTGCCGCGCCAGCGACTGCATGGCGGCACTGTCCAAGCCACGACCGTCTTCGAACACGCACAACGGGTTGCCACTGAACGGGTCGCCCGCCAGCGCAAAAACATTCAATAGACGGTATTTGAGCTCCATATCACACTGACGTTAGCAAGAAACTCAGCGGAATTCGACAGCAGCAAACCGTTCTGGTAGGATGCCGGCATCCAATCAGGGTCGCGCGGTCAGCGCCCCCTTTGTGAGTTCTTCCACTACTCCCCACTCGCTACTGACCGACGCGCGTAACAGCGCCTTGCGAGTCTTTAGCTCGTTTCTTTTTTAAAGGTTTATTCATGTCATTTTCCAATCTCGGGCTCAAGCCCGAGCTGCTCCGTGCTGTTGCCGACAAGGGCTACACGGAAGCCACTCCCATCCAGACACAGGCCATTCCGGCCGTATTGGCCGGCCGTGACCTCATGGCCGCCGCTCAGACCGGCACCGGCAAAACTGCGGGCTTTGTCCTGCCGCTGCTGCAGTTGTTAGGTGCGCCGGCTGGCAGGGGCCCACGTGTTCTGATTCTGGTGCCAACGCGCGAACTCGCGGCGCAGGTGTTCGACAGCGTCAAGACCTATGGAGCCCACCAGCCGTTGCGCGCCAAAGTGATCTATGGCGGTGTCGGCGAGAACCCACAAATCGATGGACTGCGTACCGGCATGGACATCCTGATCGCGACCCCAGGACGTTTGTTAGATCTGCTGCAACGCGGTTTCGGCTCGCTGTCCGAGGTCAGGCATTTCGTCCTCGACGAGGCTGATCGCATGCTCGACATGGGTTTCATTCGCGACATTCGCCGCATCATTAAAATGCTGCCAAAACAACGGCAGAACCTGATGTTCTCAGCGACCTATTCTGAAGAAATCCGCGGCCTCGCCGCCACCATGCTGCACGATCCACTGTCCATCGAAGTCTCCTCGCGCAACAAGACGGCGGAGCGCGTCGAGCAGCTCGCGTTTCGGGTTATCAAGGACCAAAAGCGCCACTTGCTTGTGCATCTGTTCCGCACCGGCACAACCGATGAAGGCCCCTGGACACAGGCGCTGGTATTTGCGCGCACCAAACATGGCGCCAACCGTCTCGCCGAACAATTGGAGCATGCCGGCATCAAGTCGGCGGCGATTCATGGCAACAAGAGTCAGTCCGCGCGCCAGAAAGCGTTGGCCGATTTCAAAGAGCAGAAGATCACCGCTTTGGTGGCAACCGAAGTCGCATCTCGCGGTCTCGATATCCGCGAGTTGCCCGTGGTCGTCAACTATGAGCTGCCTAACGTGCCCGAGGACTACGTGCACCGAATCGGCCGCACCGCGCGTGCGGGTCGCAGCGGTCTCGCGGTGTCCCTGGTGGCGCCGGACGAAAACGGTCTGCTGCGGGACATCGAGCGCACCATGCGCCAGAGCATCACGTTGCAAGCGCCGCCTGCCTATGAGCAGGTGCCGACTGCCCCCACTCGCCCGCGCGGCGACGCGCATGTCGATCCGCGCGCCCAGCGGCACGGTCACGGCAAACCGGCGCAGCGCCGAACCGGCCCGGCCCGCAGCGGCCACAGTGCGGGTCAGAACAGCGGTCGCTGGCAGCCACAACGAGGTGGCCGCGTACGATAGTGGGATGAAGAAAGAGATCAAGATTAAGCCATTCTGGTACTCAGACATCTGGCTGTTCCCCAAGCTCATCACCATCATCACCACGCTGGATAAACAGGGCCGCATCAATGCGGCCCCGTACTCCCACATCATGCAGTACGACGTGATGCACAAGCGGCCGCGCATGATGCTCGGCTTTCGCCAGGATTCGCACACATTCGAGAACATTTGCGCGACCCGCGAACTGGTGATCAACTGCCCGAGTGCGGATTTTCTCGAGGACGTCATGGAAACCGCGCGTTTCTATCCGGAAGGCGTCAACGAACTCGAACACACACGCTTCACGACCGTTCCCTCGCTCAAAGTAAAACCACCCAGCATCGCACAATGTCCGCAGATCGCAGAGTGCACGGTCGATGACATCATCCAGCTGGAAAAAAGCAGCAGCATCGTGATTGCTAACATCGAAGCCATTGTGGTCGATGAAGGCTTGGACGAAATGGGTCGCGAAGAGCGCATTCACAAGATGAATCTGCCAATCGGGTTGGGCGATGAAGACCGTCAGGAGTACTTTTATTCCCGTTCCGACAATCTATTGAAGTATCAGCTCAAGGAAACACCGGACGGTTACCGCGCGGCGAATCTCAAGACGGAGCTAACCTGGCATGACGATGCCATGGCGGACCTGATGAAAATTCCGGCCATGGTGCGCAAAATGGTCATGAAGCAGACCGAAAAGCACGCCCTGAAGCAAAATGCCACGCAAGTCACCAAGAAACACATGATGGAGCTGGCGGCGGAGTTCGGCATGGACGAAGAAATGATCGATCGCTTTCGCGGTCGCAAAAAGAGCTAACAGACATGACCGAGTTCGGCGTTGTCATGGAAGGATCACCCGGCTACACCGCCCGGCTGGCCCGTGAACTCGAAGATATGGGCTTTGACTATTTGTTGTCGCCGGACACCCAATGCCTGGGCCCCGACCCGTTTGGCCAGTTTACGTTAGCCGCACAGGCAACCAACCGAATAAAAATCGGTACCGGCGTGACCAATCCCATCACCCGCGACGTCTCGGTCACCGCCACCGCCTTTGGCGCGTTGCAGGCCGAGTCGAATGGTCGCGCCATTTGCGGCATCGGCCGAGGCGACTCATCCGCCGCGCATATCGGCCTGCCTAACGGCACCACGGCGCAGCTGCGTACATTCGTCGAGCGACTGCGTGCTTACACGCGCGGCGAAACCGTCGATCGCAACGGCAAGCCGTCGCGGCTGCGCTGGCTGGATTCCATCCAAATCCAGCCGATCCCGATCGACATCGCGTGTACTGGCCCCAAAACCATTGAGATGGCCGTCGATGTCGCTGACCGCGTCAGCTTCGCCGTCGGCAGCGCGCCTGAGCGCGTGCGATGGGCGATGGACACCGCCATCAAACGCCTGGAAGCAACCGGTCGTGACCGAAAAAGCCTGTCGATAGGCGCCTATGTCAACTTGGTTTGCGATCCGGACGAGAAAACAGCCATTGATCTTGGCCGCATGATCGCTGGCATGGTCGCGCATTTCGCCGGCATGAAGGACTCACCGGTGGAACATCTACCGGCACAATTGCGCTCGATCGCCGAAACCATGAAAACCGATTACGACATGCAGCGCCACTCGCAGAATACCGGCTCGCACCTGCGCATGATCGACGACGCGTTCGTCGACTGGTTCTCGATCTGCGGTCCCGCTGAAAAATGCCGCCAGCGGCTCAAGGAACTGGTGGACATGGGCCTCGATCATGTCTACTTGTTAGGTGGTTCGCCGCTCGCCAAGCACGGTCCGCGCCAGGAAGCCATGGTCCGACAGACCAGCCATTTTGCCCGCGACGTCCTGCCGTATTTTCGAAAATAATCCTGCCAAAAACCTCTCAAGGAGCGGCCTCATGAACTGCGATATCTCCCGCCGTACCATGATCCAACTGTCAGCGGCTTTGGCGGCGACCGCCAGCGGAGCTGCGGCAGCTAACACCAGCCTGGCGCCGGTGCGAACCACTCAGGGACGACTGCAAGGTCACCTGGTCGACGACATTGCCACCTATTGCGGCATACCGTATGGCGCGCCAACTGGCGGCGCGAATCGCTTTCTACCGCCACAGCCACCCGCCAAATGGCAAGGCATCCGCGATTCCAGGGCCTACGGTCACCATAGCCCGCAGGTGCTCCGGGTCAAAGGCGTCTACCCCTATCCGGAATGGATTGACCCCGTAACTGCCAGCGAAGATTGTCTTAACCTCAACATCTGGGCGCCGATGGCAGCGCAGTCAGCAGCACGTCCGGTCATGGTCTGGATGCACGGCGGCGGCTACGAACGCGGCTCCGGCAACATCCCCATGTACGACGGCCACAATCTCGCCAAAAAAGGCGATGTGGTTGTGGTCAACGTCAATCATCGTTTGAATATATTTGGGTTTGCGCACGTCGCCACAGGCGCTAACGCGCGCTTCGCCAGCTCCGGCAACGCCGGGCTGCTCGACCTGGTCGCCGCGCTGCGCTGGCTGCAAGCTAACATCGCGGTCTTCGGCGGCAACCCAGCCAATGTAACGATATTCGGTGAATCGGGCGGCGGCGGCAAAGTGAGCGCCCTGCTCGCCATGCCCGCGGCACAAGGACTTTTTCACAAAGCGATCGTCATGAGCGGATCGAGCCTGGAGGTCCTGCCAGCCGATGCCGCCGATGCGGCTGCAGCGCAAGTCTTCGCATACTTTAAGTTGCAACCAGGCGATGCGCCGGGGTTGCAGAAAGTTGCCACTGCGGATTTCTACAGCTGCTACGAAAAGCTAACAGCTGGCGCTATTCCCGGCGTCGGCGCGCGGGTGCAATTTGGGCCGGTCATGGACGGTAAGACCATCCCGCAACAAACCTGGACACCGGACGCACCTGCGGTGTCACGCGACGTGCCCATGCTCATTGGCTGCGCAACCGATGAAACCGCGGCATTTATCGCCAGCGTGGTCGAAGAACCGATCGCCGATGACGTCGCACTGATCGCGAAAATCAGTCGCTTTGGTGGCCGACGCGCCGGTGATGCTGCGCGCGTGGCAACATTGTTAGCCACGTACCGCCTGGCAATGCCTGAATTGTCGCGGACTGAGCTCCTGGTTCGCATCACCACCGACCTTGGCATGTGGCGCAATGCCATCACTCAGTCCGCCCGCAAGAGTGCCGCTGGCGGTGCGCCGGCCTATCTCTATGAGTTTGGCTACAAGACTCCCGCCTATGGCAGCACCTGGGCGTTGCACTCACTGATTTTGCCGTTCATGTTTGGCAACCACAATTACGAGAAATCCTGGGACCTGCGGGATTCGCGCAGTGCACGCGAGGCCATCGACCCGAATCGCGACTACTTGAAACTCAGCGACCAGATTATTGCCATCTGGTCGCAATTTGTCCGCAACGGCAACCCTGCCATTGCATCGCTTGGCGTCTGGCCGCCGTACTCCAGCGAAGCGCGGCACACGATGCTGCTGAATCGCGAGTCACATCTGACAAATGGCCTGCGCGAATCGGTGCGCGCAGCCGTGTTGGCGTTCTGATCAGGCGGCTGCAGCGTCCTCAGAATCGGCCGTTGTTGAAATCTTCAACCGCGCGTTTGATTTCATCGCGCGTGTTCATGACGAATGGTCCGTAGCGCGCTACCGGTTCACCTAACGCTCGACCGGAGACCAGGATGGCCCGGCTTGCAACAGCGCCGCCACGCAGCAGCACCACATCGCCATCACTGAGCACCGCGAGCATAGGCGCAACAATGCGCGCGGCATCACCCGTAACTGACATGGCGACCGAACCTTCGTACACATAGACGAAAGCCGTTTGGCCGGTAGGGACAGGTACCTCCACGCTGCAATCAGCCGCCAGCGACAGATCGAGATACAAAGGATCGGTTGCAGGCTGCTCGATGGGACCGCGCACGCCCCGACAAGAACCGGCAATTACCTTTACCGCAACCCCCGATGGCAGGAGATCCGCGGGCACGAGCGGAATTTGGTCGGCCGCATATTCCTGATATCGTGGCGGCATCATCTTGTCGCGCGCCGGCAGGTTGATCCAGAGCTGGAAGCCGCGCATGCGTCCTTGCTGCTGCTCCGGCATCTCCGAATGCACGATGCCACGCCCTGCAGTCATCCATTGCACGCTGCCAGGTCCTAACACGCCCTGATGACCGTGATTGTCCTGATGGCGCATGCGGCCATCGAGCATGTAGGTGACTGTTTCGAAACCGCGATGCGGGTGGCTCGGAAAGCCGCCAATGTAATCCTCGGGCTTGTCAGTGCCGAATTCGTCCAGCAGCAAAAAAGGATCCAGCTCCATCAGCGCAGGCTGACCGATCACGCGCGTCAGCTTGACGCCCGCGCCATCAGAGGTTGCCATGCCACGAACAGTTTTTTCGATCCGTCGCAGAGACATTGTTCTGTCCTATTCTTAACCGGTGCAAAAAAAGCGCGCGCTGAGTTCAGTCGGCTGCATGGGTCTTGCTTGCCTGTCTTCATCAGACAGTATTAGGCTGGCACCATGATTTTACCACTGCACACAGGCATCGGGCCCCGGCTGAGCCTGACAGTCATTGCCTTGGCTTGCCTGGCCAACGGGCGGGCTACTGAGCCGCAGCTGCCTAACGACCCCATGGAACCCATCGCCGCGGCGGACGGTGCCCTGACGGGTCCCTTGTCTGGCGCATTGCTGGTTACCCGCGATCTGGCGATGGTAAGACGCGCCTACGTGGACGGCGTTGGCATGACGCTGCAAGGCCCGTTGCCGCAAAGCGCAACGCAGCGACGCGCGCAGCGACAGCGCTGGCAAATGCCTGCGAGCATGGACTGGCAGGTCTATCACTTGAGCCGGCCGGCGGTGCCCAGCGCCATTCGTGTGCTGGTGATCGTGCCGGACCGCGACACACCCGTGATCCGGCGCTCGTTCGAGCGCGAAGAAACTGGACCGTATGCGCTTGGTTTCGCGATGCGGGACCTTCGCGCCGTCGATGCTCATATGGTTTCGTTAGGTCTGAAGCGCACTTTGCCCGCGGTCAATGAATACCCGTTGCAGTTGCGCGACGGCACGCCTTACCCAGTCACGGAAGCCAGCTACGAAATCGGCGATTTCAATCGACTGGTGATGATGTCACGCGGTGCCGGTCTCAATCAGACCGGTGAGATCGATCCGGCCACCGGGCTGGGTGGTCCGAACTATTCCAGTCTGATCGTCAACGATGCGGCTGCCATGGAGCAGTTTTTTACCGCGGTTTTGGACTACGAACGACGCTCAAGTCGTGAATGGGTCGTGTTTCAGCCGCGCTTCCGCTACATCACTCTGCATGCGCGCGGCGCCCGCACTGGCAATCTGGGGCTGGTGGAGTACGACCTGCGCGACCGCAAGACAGACTCAGGCATCGCACCTCGGCCGCCAAACCGCGGTCTGGCCGGCTGGGCGTTCCCGGTGCGAGATCTCAATCAGATCCTACGACGAGCTCATAAACTAGGTCTGCGCCCGCTCAGCGCTCCGACGCGGGTGGAAGATCCGCGTTTCGGCATGGTGCGCATGACGAGCCTGCTCGCACCTAACGGGTTGCTGATCGAGATTTACGCAAGGTAACTTAATCCGTCAACCCTCCTGACCGAGAACCGTTGTTGACAGCAGGGTCGTTACGTCTCAGTCAGGAGTTCCCACATGTCGACAGCAAAATCATTGAGCCTTGCGGTGCTGGCCGCGGTCTGCAGCCTGGGCAGCGGCGCGTCGCTGGCACATTCTTCGGAAATCGGCCGTTCGGAGGCTGCGCGTTTGCGTTACCAGTATCACCAGCTGCAATTGGCCAAACGTAGCGCCTGGGCGGATGGCGAAATCTCACGGCGCGAGCATGCGCGGATTTCGTATCAGCAGCAGAAGCTGCGCCGAATGATCTACATCGCGCGCAACAACTGAGCTTAGACCGTCTTCAACCAACCATGGCGGTCCGGCGCGTCGCCCTGTTGCACGGCCACCAGGGCGGCGCGCAGCTTGCGCGTATGCGGGCCGACGTCGCCGCCGCCCACCGTGACGCTTTGGTCTTTGTAAACCAAGGTACCAACACCGGATAGCACGGCCGCTGTGCCAGACAGCGCTGCTTCGCCGGTCTTTGCCCATTCAAGAGCCTCGGGAATCCTGAAAACACGCTCCTGCACGCGATAGCCCAGATCGCGCGCGATACTTAGCAGCGAATCGCGGGTTACGCCATGCAAAAAACCGCTGTCGAGCGAACGGGTTAGCAATTCACCTTCGCAGATCATCAGGAAATTCGCCGCGCCAGTTTCCTGCACTTCGCCGTTAGGGCAAAACAGGACTTGATCTACGCCATGTGACTTGCGGGCCGCGAGCGTCGGTCCCATAGCCGCGGCATAGTTTCCGCCGGTCTTTACCATGCCCAGATGCGGCGCACAGCGCTGATTCTCATCGTCGACCAGTATCTTGAGTGGCTTCATGCCGCCGGCAAAGTAGTCCCAAACCGGACTCGCGAGCACGACCAGACAGGCTTCGTTGCTGGGTGTGGCGGCAGCGCCGATGTTAGGCATGGTGCCAAACAGCAACGGACGCAAATAAAGAGCTCCAGGTGCATCTGGCACATCCGAACGGCAGCGATCGACCAGCTCCATCACCATCTCGTGTAACTGGTGGGTGTCGGGCTCTGGCAGCACCAGAGAGCGCGCGCTTTGGCGCATGCGCTCAACATGACGATCCATGCGAAAAATTTTGACGTTGCCGTCAGCGTGCTTGTAGGCCTTGAACCCTTCGAAGCAGGAACTGCCGTAGTGCAGTGCATGCATCGCCGGATGCATGGCAAGCGTACCGGTGGTCTGAATTTCCGCAGCTGACCATGCGCCGTCGCGATAACGGGCGACCGACATCTTGTCGGTCAGCAGGCTGCCAAAGGGTGCGTTCTGGTTTTTGATACTGTTCATGTTAGCTATCCATCAACTCTGCAGAATTTTTCCGGGGTCTTCCAGTCTCTCCTTCAGGGCCTGGATCATCGCAGCCGCGTCATAGCCGTCGACGAAGCGGTGATCGAAACTGGAGGAGAGGTTCATCATACGACGGATGGCGATGCCGCCGTTGCGAACAACCACACGCTCGATCGCTTTGTTGACACCTACCACAGCGACTTCCGGCACGTTGAGAATGGGCGTCGAAACAATACCGCCGAGCTTGCCAAGGCTGGTGACAGTTATCGTAGAACCCGACAGTTCGTCGCGCTTGGCGGTGTTGTCGCGCGCAGCAGCCGATACGCGGCGGATCTCATTCGCCAAATCAGCCAGGGCACGGCCGGCGACATGGCGCACCACCGGCACCTTAAGTCCGTCGCGGGTTTGCGTTGCGATGCCCGCATGCACGTCACGAAAGCGAATCAACACATTGCGTGCGGCGTCATAGTGGGCGTTGCACTGTGGGAATTGCCGCAGCACCTGCGCTAGTGCGGCGACGATCAACGGCAAATAGGAATACGCGGGTTCGTCGGCCGCGAGTTTTGCATTCAATTCCTGTCGCAACGCCTCGAGCGCCGTAACATCCACTTCCTCCACGTAGGCGAAATGCGGGCTGTTGCGCTTGGCGTCCAGCATGCGCTGCGCAATCACGCGACGCACGCCGATAACCGGTGTTTCCTCGCGCTCGGCGCCGGAGCCAGCAAGTATGGCTTCGGCACGCGGCGTTGCCTGCAAATCGGCGGCGAGAATTCGTCCGCCCGAGCCGGTGCCGGCAACTTGGCGCAGATCGATGCCAGCTTCGCGTGCCTGGCGCCGGGTGCTGGGCGACGCCCGCGGCTTTACGTCTGCGGAATCGACCCGCGCCGTCACCTGCGTTTTGTTAGCCGGGTTGGTTTGCGGCACCGGCGCCTGCGGTATGGCGGATGTCACCACCGCATCGGCATCGGTCTCAATGACCAATAGCTCAGCGCCCACGGCCACCATCTCGCCGGGCTTACCCGAGAGCGACACCACACGGCCCGAGACCGGCGATGGCACTTCCACCACTGCCTTGTCGGTCGACATCTCGGCGAGCGGCGCATCTTCTGCGATGGCATCGCCGACCGCGACGCGCCAGGCGACAATTTCTGCAGACACGGTGCCTTCACCGAGATCCGGTAATTTGAATACGTAGCGACTCATGCAGCCTGCTGCAGCTTCTCAAGCGCAAGCCTGACACGAGTTCTACCGGGAAAATAGTCCCACTCGAATGCGTGGGGATAAGGCGTGTCCCAACCTGCGACACGCATGATGGGGGCCTCGAGATCCCAGAAGCATTGCTCCTGAATGGACGCTGACAACTCGGCGCCAAAACCCGCAAAACCCGTCGCCTCATGCACGATCAAACAGCGACCGGTCTTGGAAACGGAGGTTGCCAGTGTGTCGATATCAAGCGGCAGGATGCTGCGCACATCGACCACTTCAGCATCGAGACCCAGATCGTTCGCTGCGGCAAGGCATACATGCACCATGGTGCCGTAGGTGACGATGGTCAAGGCAGAACCCGCGCGAACCACGTTAGCTTTACCGATCGGCACGGTGTAATAGCCTTCGGGCACCTGACCAGCTGGATGGTTGGTCCAACCCACCGCCGGCTTATCCGGGTCGCCATCAAAGGGGCCGTTATAGATACGCTTCGGTTCGAAGAAAATCACCGGGTCGTCATCTTCGATCGATGCTAACAAAAGTCCTTTGGCATCGTAGGGAGTCGACGGCATGATCACCTTCAGACCACAGACGTGCGCAAATACACTTTCCGGGCTTTGTGAATGTGTCTGGCCGCCGCGGATACCGCCGCCGCAGGGTGTGCGGATGGTCACGGGCGCCGGAAACTCACCCGCACTGCGGTAGCGCAGGCGCGCGAGTTCGCTGACGATCTGGTCGTAGGCCGGATAAATGTAGTCAGCGAACTGAATCTCGGCCACGGGACGCAGTCCGTTCGCGGCCATGCCGATGGACGCGCCGACAATGCCGCCTTCGGCGATAGGCGTGTCGATCACTCGATGCACGCCATATTTTTTCTGCAAACCTTCGGTCACGCGAAACACGCCACCAAAGTAGCCGACATCTTCGCCTAACAATACAACGCGCGGATCGCGGGCCAGCGCGACGTCCATAGCCGAATTCAACGCCTGGACCATGTTCATCTGTTTCATGACCGGTTCGACGTCTTTCATGTCGCACCGGTCTTGTTGCGCATGCGCACCGCATGTTCCTCAACCATCTGCTGCGCCTGCAGATCGAGTCGCGGTGTACGGGTCTTGTAGACGTCATCAAACATCAGCGTGGGATCGAGCTGCGGCCCCTGCTCCAGCGTACCGTGGCTCACAGCCTCTTTCCATTGCGCAGCCACATGTTCTTCAAGATCGGAGGTCAACGCCTGGTGCTGCGCAACGCTCCAGTCGCCGCGGGCCATCAAATGCTGCTTGAGGCGTTCGACCGGATCGCCTAACGGCCAGTGCTCGTAGTCGTCCTTGGGGCGATAACGTGACGGATCATCGCTGGTGGAATGCGGGCCGGCGCGATAGGTCACATGCTCCACCAGTGTCGGACCGAATCCCTGGCGCGCGCGTGCCGCTGCCCACTGCATGACCGAGTAGACCGCGAGAAAATCGTTGCCATCGACCCGGATGCCGGCGATTCCCGCGCCCGGGCCGCGCGCCGCAAAAGACTTTTGTTCGCCGCCGGCAAATCCCTGAAACGTCGAGATTGCCCATTGGTTGTTCACTACATTGAGGACGACTGGCGCGCGATAGACTTTGGCGAACAGCAAGGCGTGATGAAAATCGGCTTCGGCGGTACTGCCCTCACCCAGCCAGCTTGCCGCGATATGCGACTCGCCCTTGATGGCGGCAGCCATTGCCCAACCTACGGCCTGCGGAAACTGGGTGGCGAGATTGCCGGAAATGGTGAAAATATTGCGCGCCTTGGAGTGATACATCACAGGCAGCTGGCGGCCACGGCACATATCGCGCGAGTTCGACAACAACTGGCACATCAAGTCGACCAATGGCATATCGCGCGCAATGAAGAGCCCCTGATTGCGGTACGACGGGAACAGCATGTCACCGGCATCGAGCGCCATGCCGGCGGCAATCGACACCGCTTCTTCGCCGTAACTACGCACATAAAATGTGATGCGACCCTGGCGCTGCGTGCGCTGCATGCGATCGTCGAAGATTCGCGTTAGCAACATGTGCCGCAGACCCAGACGTAGCGTGTCGGCGTTCAGGCCCGGATTCCACGGTCCGACGGCCTGGTGCTGGTCGTCCAGCACCCGTACCAAGTCCTCAGCCAGCGCCGCCGTACCGGGCACCGGCACGTCCAGCGGTGGTTTCGGTACGGCCCCTGCGGGCGAAAGCCGCACATAACTGAAGTCCGGGGCCTCGCCGGGGCGCGCAGGTACCAGGGGCATATGAAACGTTGGATTGCTGGCCATGGTTAAGGTTACTGCCTGCCCGCGGGCTAATGCTGCGCAATTGCCGCTAATTCGTGGCGTGATCGTCGATAGTTTAACCTAATGAACTATATTATTGGATAATCTATCCATGAAATTGGATAGACTGGACATTGGAATCCTAAAAATATTGCAGAAAGACGCTACGGTATCCACAACCGATCTGGCCGAATCGGTAGGACTCTCGCAGTCTCCGTGCTGGCGTCGAATCAACCAGCTCGAGGAATCCGGCGTCATCAAGCGCCGCGTCGCATTGTTAGCTCGGGAAAAACTCGGGCTCGAAGTCCTGGTGTTCGTGCACGTCAAGCTGACCAGCAACGGCTGGCAGACCTTGCCCAAGTTCAAGCAGCGGGTCGTCAGCTTTCCGGAAGTAATCCAGTGTTTCGTGTTGATGGGCGATATCGATTTCATTCTGTTAGTCGCGACGCGCACCATCGACGACTACAACAACTTTGTGCAAAAGAAACTCGCCCAGGTCGAGGGCGTTCATTCCATCGATTCGCGAATCGTGCTTGAAGAAACCAAGAACACGACCGAACTGCCACTCGATCTGATCGCCGAAGCCTGAGCCTTGCTCAGGAGGCGGTGCGCAGATAGTTACGCAATAAATAGTCTTCGGCGACTTTCTGTCGCTCCTCTACCGTCGGACCCGCATGCAACACCGTGAAATTGCCTGGTAACCCACGTTTGATCAACTCATCCTGTTCTGTGAGATCGGGTTTTCCCAGCCAGCGTGTCAGTGTCGCCGGAACTGTCACGCGTATGATCAACTCATGCTTCGCTGTATAGAAAGCCGGGCGATAAGCTGCCGCGTAGTTCGTTCCTGCTAACACATAGTCAACGAAACTGGCCTGAACATGCTCCACAGGCGGCAATGACGTTTTGATGCGGTCCTTGGCATCGGTGGAGTGCCAGGGCGAAAACAAGGACAACGAACTCACCATATGCCAGATCATCAACAAATGACTGCCATCGCGTTTCGGCGTGACGTCGGGAAAGTAACCTTCGAGCATCTGATCGAGATCGGCATCTTCCTTGTGCCCGGCCGTGTCCATCATGCAGACCGCGCAGCGATCCGGATAATCGTAGGCAAACAGATGCGCAATCTCTGCGCCTGTGGCGTTGCCATAGAAGGCAGCTTTGCGTATACCTAACACATCCAGAAACTCCCGGTACATGGGTATATAGTCGGCGAGTTCCGGATGAGAGGGATTCCCAGGCAGAGGGTCCGATTGCCCATAGCCCGGCGTATCGACCGCGATGGCTGTGAAGTTCTTGGCCAGCCGCAGTGCCATTGGCACCGAAAAACGACTGGACTGCGGTGACGGGTGGAGCAGGATCACAGGTGGACCGTTACCCGCCGTTCGATAATGCATCTGGCCGCCACTCGGCAAATTGGCGTAGCCGCGCAACATTTTCATGCTTGCCTCAGGAACCACGCAAGGACCAATCGGTCACAATGCCAAGACTTTCTATACATTTTCGCGTCCGCCAAACAGAATTCACACCATGCAAGATATCCCAACCCCGCTCTGGCGTCGCCGGACAACTTGGATCATCGTCGTTGGACTGGTACTGGCGTTCGCACTGTGGCGCGTACTGGGAAACAAAACCTCGACGCAAACTTTTGCAACGCAGCCCATCTCGCGCGGCGATCTGGTTGCCAAGGTTACGGCGACCGGATCGGTCGCCGCCGTCGTCACCGTCGAAGTTGGCAGCCAAGTCAGTGGTCGCGTGCAAAGCCTGTATGCGGACTTCAACAGCCAGGTCAAGAAGGGTCAGCGCATCGCCAAGATCGATCCGTCTTTGTTCGAGGCGCAGGTCGCGCAGGCGCGCGCCAACGTCAGTGCGGCGCGCGGCAATGTCGTGCGGTTGCAGGTGCAGTTGGATGAAGCACGCCGTCTGGCGAAACGTTCCGCCACTCTCTTCGAACAGCAAATCATTTCCGAAAATGATCGTGACTCGGCCGAGTCCAACGCGAATTCTGCGGCTGCAGCCGTCGTGCAGGCACGCGGTCAGATGGATCAGGCACTCGCCGGCCTGCGTCAGGCCGAGACCAATCTTCGCTATACGGACATTCTCGCGCCGACCGACGGTATCGTGATTTCGCGATCAGTGAATGTCGGTCAAACTGTCGCGGCATCGCTGCAGGCGCCGGTACTCTTTACCATCGCGCAGGATTTGCGCGCGATGGAAGTGCACACTAACGTCGCAGAATCGGACATCGGTCGGCTGCGCGGTGGCATGGACGCGTCATTCACGGTCGATGCTTATCCAGGCGAGCGCTTCAAGGGCCGCATCCGCGAGATTCGCAATGCTCCACAGACTGTGCAGAACGTCGTTACCTATGATGCCGTGATCGAAGTGGCTAACACCGAACTCAAATTGAAGCCGGGGATGACCGCAACTGTGTCGGCGACTACTGCGGAGCGGCTCGGCGTGGTGCGCGTACCTAACACGGCGCTGCGCTTCGAACCCCCGGCGGCTAACGCTGGCAATCGCAGTGGCGCGATGCCGGGGATGCCGATCGGTATGCCGGGCATGGCGGGTGGCAACCGTCGCCGCAGCAGCGGCGAACGCAGTGACGGCGCCACGCCCGGAACCGTGGTCTACGTCCTCGTTAAAGGCAAGCCGGAGCGACGCGATGTTCAGTCGGGGCTGACCGACGGCACGCATACCGAAATCGTCTCGGGAAACGTCAAGGAAAACGAGCCTGTCGTCGTTGGCCTGGAAACGCCGGGCAGCGGTGCGCGCAGCAGCGGTATGGGCGGCAGATAGGTAGCTGCTGTGGCGCTGATCGAACTGCAGCAGGTGTCCAGAATTTATCGATCCGGCGATACGGAATTCGCCGCGCTCGACCAAGTCGATCTACAGATCGATCACGGTGAGTTCATTGCCGTCACGGGTTCTTCCGGTTCCGGCAAATCGACCCTGATGAATATCATCGGCTGCCTCGACCGGCCGACCAGTGGCGTGTTCAAACTCAACGGCCGTGAAGCAATTAATCTGAGCCGCGTTGAGCTTGCCCAACTGCGCAACAAAACCATCGGCTTCGTCTTTCAAAGCTTCAACCTGCTGGCTAGGACCGCCGCAGTGGATAACGTCGAACTGCCGCTGATCTACGCGAAAATACCTGCTGCCGAGCGGCACAAACGGGCCGCGGAAGCACTCGACCGTGTCGGTCTCGGGCATCGGCGCGACCATCTGCCATCGCAGCTGTCCGGTGGCCAGCAGCAGCGCGTCGCGATCGCGCGCGCGATTGTTTCGCGGCCACCTCTGATACTCGCGGACGAACCCACCGGCAATCTGGACACGACCACCAGCTTTGAAATTATGAAGCTGCTAACAGAACTGTGTCGCGACCAGGGCATCACCGTGGTACTGGTGACCCATGAACAGGACATCGCCGATTTCGCAAAACGGCAACTCGTTTTGCGCGATGGCAAGATCATTCGTGACGAACGCAAATCGGAGAAGGCCACATGATTTCCATGAGTGAAACCCTCCGCGTCGGCATGCAGGCGTTGGGCCGCAACAAGATGCGCGCTGCGCTGACTGCGTTAGGAATCATTATTGGCGTCGCCGCCGTCATCTGCATGGTTGCAATCGGTGAAGGCGCGCAGCAACGTGTGCGCACGCAGATTGAAGGCGCAGGTACCAATGTCCTCATGATTATGTCGGGCTCCAGCGTCGGCGGCGGCATGCGTGGCGGCATGGGCTCGCAACCGACCTTGACCTGGGAAGACCTGCGCGCCATCCAGACTGAAATGCCTAACGTTCGGGCGGCATCACCCCAGGCCCGCACCATGACTCAGGTGGTCTCGGATTCCACCACCTGGACGACGACCGTCTATGGCGTGACGCCAGAGTTTTTTCCGATTCGCAACTGGAACATCGTTCGCGGCAGTAGTTTGACTGCGTCAGACCAGGCAGGTGCCGCCAAGAACCTGCTTATCGGGCAGACCGTCGCCGAAAAACTTTTCGGTGCGAATTCAGACCCGGTAGGACAGATTATTCGGATTCGAAATGCGCCTTACACAGTCGTTGGCGTCTTGGACAAAAAAGGCCAAGCTGGCATGGGCCAGGATCAAGATGATGCCGTGTTCGTGCCAATTTCAGCGTACCAGTCACGCGTCCAGGGCGGACTGAGCAAATTTATTCCTGGCATGATCTATGTCAGTGCCGTGTCATCGGATCGTATCGACGATGCCAAACGCGAGATCGAAAATCTGTTGCGCACCCGGCATCGGCTCGACATCGAACAGGAAAACGATTTCTCTGTGATCAGCATGTCGGAGATGACCGGTACCTTGACGTCAGCCATGGGCACCATGACTGCGCTGCTGTCATCCATTGCACTGGTGTCGCTGATTGTCGGCGGCATCGGCGTCATGAACATCATGCTGGTGTCAGTGACTGAGCGAACCCGCGAAATCGGCATTCGCATGGCGGTCGGCGCACAACCCGGCGATATTTTGGCGCAGTTTCTGGTCGAGGCACTGGTGCTGGCGATCATCGGCGGCATTATCGGCGTTTTGTTAGGTTGGGGAGTCGCCGCGCTAGTGGCGAAAAGTTTCGGTTGGACGACCGTTATCCGCACGGACATTGTGCTGTTGGCTCTGGCTGTCAGCGGCCTGGTGGGCGTGATTTTCGGCATCTACCCGGCACGCAAGGCCTCGCTGCTCGACCCAATCGACGCGCTGCGTTACGAATAATCAGCCGCCGTTCTCAGGCGAGATATTTGCCGCAGAGATCGGTGGAAACCTGCCAGAGCTTTTCCGCCAGTGCAGCGTTTTGCATCTGGCCACCGGGCACCAGAGGATTGCACTCGTCGAAGTAATGCCCAGAGACCTTCGCTAGCGCAGGCGCGGTCGCTACATAGCATTGGGTCGAAGCGCCAACCGACACCGGTTTCAGCAAAAAGCCCGAGATGACGCCAAGTATCGCCCGCTGCCAGCCGGGATAATGACGTGGCAGATTGGTGTCCACCGCGCCGGGATTTACCGCGTTCGCAGTAGCCGTGCCGCCGGCGAGGCGCTTGGCCAGCTGCATTACAAACAGACCGTTGGCAGTCTTTGACTGACCGTACGCTTTGTTAGGCGTGTAGTCGCGCGTACCGGCAAGATTGTCGAACTCGATGCCGGCGGGTGGCGCCCATTTATAGGCCGAACTCGACAGCGCGACGATACGACCCTGCGGCGCCGCCTGCACCTGGCCTAACAACAGATTCACGAGCAAAAAATGTCCGAGGTGATTGACAGCAAAATGCTTCTCAATGCCATTGACCTGCTCGAGTTGCGGCAGCGCCATGATGCCGGCGTTGCACATCAAGATGTCGATAGGCGCGCCCAGAGCACGAACCTGCTCCGCACAGGAGCGAATCGAGTCCATGCTTTCGAGTTCCAGCTCAAAAGGCTCACAGCCCGCGCCGATCGCCGCGCAAGCAGCCTTGGCCTTGTCGAGCGTGCGGCCGGTGGCCAGAACCCGGGCACCGTGGGCCGCTAACACGCGCATGGATTCCTGACCGAGCCCAGAGGTCGCACCTGTAATGAGTACCACCTTGCCGTTGAGGTCAAGGCCAGCCACGACCTGTTCCGCAGTGGATTTCTTATCAAATTGACTCAGCGGAACGCCGTCAGGACGCATGACTACCTCATCACTGTTGCGCGAACAAGACACTAGCCCGGCGCCGCTGGCAGCCAAGCCAGTTAACATCGCGCGACGGGTCAGGCCGGAATGGGATGATCGGCAATGGGGCTTCATAAGAAACAAGTTTGCCCCAAGCAAGCGTGGAAATGTTGCCGATCGCGCCGCCGGCCAACAACTGGATGGGACGTTGTACCGGCAACCCGCTAAACTAGCGGCCATCCAACGAACCAACCGGCCCGCCTTCCTCGGTGGGTTTCATAGCATGCAATATTCTAGTTTTGAATCAGTGGACCGCAAGTTCCGCACTCAGGCTTTGGCGACGGCAATAGGCCTGGCTCTGGTGCTCTGCGGGTGCGGCCAAAAGACGGGCGCCGTGCCTGCGGATAAAGGCCTCGAGCTGCCACTCGTAACCGTCGTTGTGCCGGGCCTGACCAAGGTCGAGACCCAGGTCTCGATCACCGGCGTGCTGAGCGCGCGTGATGAAATGCCCATCAGTGTCGAAGGCGAAGGACTGCGCATCGTCGCCGTTCTCGCGGAAGTCGGCGACCGTGTCAGGCGCGGTCAGGTGTTAGCCCGATTGAGCAATGCCATCGCGGCACCGCAGGTTGCCAGTCTTTCAGCGTCACTTGAGGAGGCACGCACCTCGGCGGATCTTGCCGCCGCGGATTATCGTCGTGCCCAGGGCGTCGCCTCGACAGGCGCCCTGTCGGCCGAAGACATAGAGCGCCGTCGTGCGCAGGCAGCCAACGCCGCAGCTCGGGTCAAAGTGGCGGCTGCGCAGCTCGCAGAGTCGCGTGCACGCCTGGGCCGTAGCGAGATTCGTGCGCCAGCAGACGGCATGGTGCTGACGCGCAATGCAGAGGTTGGTCAAACCGCCTCGGCGGCTGGCGAACCCCTGTTCCGCCTCGGGCGTGGCGGCGAGATCGAGATGCGCGGCCGCGTGTCGGAAGGCGACGTCGGACTGTTGGCTGTCGATCAGGCAGCGTCCATCCGCGTCACCGGCATAAAAAACGAAGTTCCCGGCACGGTTCGCTTGTTAGGCGCCGTGATCGACCCGGCGACCCGATTGGGTACGGTACGAATCTCGATGGCACGCGATCCAAATCTGCGTCCAGGCGCATTCGCACGCGCCAACGTACTGGTGTCGACCGAACAGAAACCGGTCGTGCCGCAAACAGCCGTGCAAACGGATTACAACGGTAACTATGTGCTGGTGGTCAACGCAGAAGGCGCAGTCGCCAGGCGGGGCGTCACCATTTCCGGAACCCGCAACGCTGGCGTGGTAGTGGCCGCCGGACTGACGGGCACGGAACAGGTGGTCGCGGTTGCCGCCGCCTTTTTGCGACCGGGCGAGAAAGTGAGAGTTGCCAAAGGAGCTTGATGCATGAACAAGATTTCCGCCTGGGCCATCAAGAACCCATTGATACCGATTGTATTTTTCACAATCCTGCTTTTTGTCGGCGTGATCTCATTCATACGGTTGCCGATCAATGCGGATCCGGACGTCAATTTTCCGCTGGTGGCGGTCATCGTCTCGCAACCCGGTGCGGCACCGACGGAAATAGAAACGCAGGTGACGCAGAAAATTGAAGCGGCAGTTGCCAATCTGACGGGCGTCAAGGACATTACGTCGCGCGCTATCGAAGGCCAGTCGCTCACCAACGTGCAATTTGAAATCGGCACGGACATTTCCCAAGCGATGAACGACATGCGCGATGCAGTGTCGAAAATCCGTCCTGATCTGCCACAGGAAATCAACGAACCCGTGGTGCAGAAACAGGATTTCACGGGTGGCGCCATCGCCTATTTCGCGGTCAGCACCACCTCGATGACCGAAGAACAACTGTCGTGGTTCGTCGACAATTCCATTTCAAAGCGTCTGACCAACGTGCCGGGCGTATCGCAAGCCGGACGTAACGGCGGCGTAGACCGGGAAATCCGCGTCGAGCTCGATCCAACGCGGATGCAGTCGTTCGGCATCACCGCCGTCGATGTCAGTCAGCAATTGCGGCAGATGAATGTCGATGCGCCCGGCGGCCGGGTGCAGATTGGTGGCGGTGAGCAGTCGGTGCGTGTGTTAGGTGGGGCGCGAACGGCCTTGGAACTGGGCGAACGGCAGATCCGCGTCGGTGGCGGCCGTGTAGTACGGCTGAATGATATCGCTGAAGTGCGCGATGGCGTTGCCGAGCTGCGCTCGCAGTCGCGCCTCAATGGCCGCCCTGCGACAACGTTTGCGATCCTGAAATCGGTGGGCGCCTCTGAAGTCACTGTGATGGAGCTGGTCGACAAAGAACTCGACACGATTCGCAAAGAGCGTCCAGACGTCAAGATCAAGAAGGTCTTCACGACCGTTGAAATGACCAAAAAGTCCTATCGTTCGGCGTTGATCGCCATGATTGAAGGCGCAATCCTTGCAGTTGCAGTGGTTTACTTTTTCCTGCGTGACAGCCGCGCCACCATGATCTCGGCGTTGGCGATCCCGCTGTCAGCCATCCCGACCTTCTTTTTCATGCAGTGGATGGGGTTCACCCTCAACGGCATCACTTTGTTAGGGCTGTCGCTGGTAGCAGGCGTACTGGTCGACGACGCGATTGTCGAGATTGAAAATATCGTGCGCCATATGCGCATGGGTAAATCCGGCTATCAGGCGGCGATGGATGCCGCCGATGAAATCGGACTCGCGGTCGTGGCAACCTCGGCAACCATCATTGTGGTGTTTCTGCCGGTCAGTTTCATGGGCGGATTCACCGGTCAGTACTTCAAGCAGTTTGGCCTGACCGTTGCCGCAGCCGTACTGTTCTCATTGTTGGTCGCGCGACTCATTACACCAGTGATCGCCGCATTCGTTCTGAAACCTAACGAAAATATTCGCGATGCCGACGGACCGTGGATGGAAAAATACCTCGGCTGGCTGAAGATGTCGCTGAATCATCGCTGGCTGACCTGCCTGGCAGCCGTCGGTTTCTTTTTGTTCTCCATCTTTCTTGGCGTTATTATTCCGAAAGATGTGGTGCCGGCAGGCGATTTTTCCAGTTCGCAGGTCGTCGTTGAGCTGCCGCCCGGGGTACGCCTGGAAGACACCGCTCGTATTTCCGGCAAAGTCACCGCCATGCTTTTGCAGCAACCCGAAGTCAGCGACATCGTGGAATCCATTGGCGGTGGCGACGGCGAAGTGCGCAAGGGTGAAATCTACGTCACCCTGGTACCGCCCGAGAAACGCAAGCTGAGCCAGGACAAATGGGAAAAGAAAATGGCCCCGTTGCTGCGAACAGTGGCGGACGGCCGAGTCAACTTTCAAAGCTTCACGCCTGGGGGCGGGCGGCCGATATCGCTGTACATTGTGGGCGAAGATCCGGATTTGGTACAGAAAGCCGCGCATGACGTGGTCGAGGGCATGAAGACCATTCCAGGTCTCGACGATCCACGCATCAATGGCGATTATCAGCGACCTGAAGTGGTTGTGAAACCCAATCTGGATCTGGCCGCCGAACTGGGAGTCTCGGTAGCGAGCATCAGCCAAACCATTCGTATTGCGACGCTTGGCGACCTGCCCCAGAACGCACCCAAATTCTCGGTGGCCGGTCGGCAGATCCCGATCCGGGTCAGCCTGCGCGAGTTCACGCGCCAGGACCTGGAAACCTTGCAGAACCTGCCGGTGCCAACCGTTAACGGTGGCAATGTGCCGCTGAAGGCCGTGGCCGATATCAGTTTTGGGCAGGGCCCAGCCACTATTCGCCGCTATAACCAGAGTCGACGCATGTACATCGAATCGGGCATCAAGTCAGGCATCGTCGCGGGCGACGCTAACGAACTGGTCAAGGAACTGCCGGCCCTCAAGAATCTGCCCGACGGCGTACGGAAAGTGGAAACCGGGTTGTCGGAAATCGCCGCAGACATGTTCACGGCGTTCGCCTTTGCGCTCGGCGCCGGCATTCTGATGGTGTTCGCCGTCATGGTGCTGCTGTTTGCGCGAGTGTTTCAGCCCATAACCATCATGTCTGCCCTGCCGCTGTCGGTCGGCGGTGCCATGATTGCGTTGATGATTTTCCAGATGCCGTTCTCAATGCCGGTGGCCATTGGCATCCTGATGCTGATGGGCATCGTCGGCAAGAATTCAATTCTGCTGGTCGACTTCGCCATCGAGGAAATGCGCGCCGGCAAAGATCGACGTACGGCGCTGCTGGAAGCCGGTCACAAACGCGTTAGGCCAATCGTCATGACGACGGTGGCCATGGTGGCCGGTATGTTGCCGATTGCCATTGGCCTGGGTGGCGACGTGAGTTTCAATCGTCCGATGGCCATTACCGTGATTGGCGGGCTGATCACTTCCACCGCGTTGACGCTGGTGGTCGTACCGGCGGTGTTCACCATCATCGATGACTTCGAGCAGTGGCTGGCACCGAAGTTCTCGCGGATTCTGGCTGCGCCGCAAGCCGAAAAACCGGCGGTAGTCAGTGGCTGACCTGCCGCGTCGTTGTTAGCTGGCGCTGGTAGTCAATTCCGCCAGTAACGGCAACCGGCGAACTCGCTGGCCGGTGGCGGCAAACCAGGCATTGGCGACCGCGGGCGCAATCGGCGGCGTGCCCGGCTCGCCGAGCCCGCCCGGCAGCTCTGTCGAGGCGATGAATTCAACTGTGATCGCCGGCGCCTCCGGCATTCGCAGCAACGGGTATTGGTGGAAATTTTGCTCGACGACTGCGCCGCCCTGGATAGTGATCGCCTCACCTAACGCCGCTGACAATCCCATGATGATGCCACCCTGAATCTGCGATTCAGCGGTCAGAGGATTGACCAGAATGCCGCAATCGACGGCGGCAAATACCCGCGTCACCTTCAGACCATTGGGTTTGCCGCCGGCGTCTGTGCTGACTTCGATTTCTGCGACTTCAGCCACGTAACTGCCGAAACTACCCACTATCGCTATGCCGCGCGCGCGCCCTGGCGGCAACGGCTGTCCCCATCCTGCCATGGCCGCCGCGCGATCCAGCACTGCCAGCGCCCGCGCATCATTGGCTAACAACGAGCGGCGAAAACTATAGGGATCCTGGCCAGCGCGCACGGCCAGCTCATCGACAAAAGACTCGACGAAGAATCCCTGCTGCGAGTGACCGACCGAACGCCATGGACCGGTTCGCACTCGATCGCCGGCATCCATAAAACTCAACGACAGGTCTGGCACTGCATACAATGGTTTCGCGGCGCCCGATTCATTATCCCCTGTGCAGCGACTGCGCCAGGCTAACAAACTGGCCCCGGCGCCAGTCACGGCCGTCAATTCGGCAATCGCTGCGGGCCGGTAGAAGCCATGTGTCATATCCTCTTCACGGGTCCACACCAACTTCACCGCCGCAGGCGTCATGTCACGGGCGATTCGAACCGCTTGGCGCACATAGTCATGCTGGCCGGGCAGCCGACGTCCAAAACCGCCACCGACACGACCGTTGTGCACAGTCACGGCGTCGCTATCGATATCGAGCTCCTCGGCCGCGATCTGCGCGCAGTGCAGCGGATCTTGGACACTGGTCCAGATTTCAAGTTTGCCGTCCTTGAATTGAGCCGTCGCGCTCATCGGCTCCATGGTCGCGTGCGCCAGAAATGGCACTTCGAATCGCGCAGTGATTTGATCATTGGCATGGGCGGCAATCACCTGCTCGGCATCGCCTTTACTCAGGGACGGCTTGAACGGTCCCGCTGTCAGCGCCTGCAGGGAACTTGCGCGCAATGATGCGCTGCTCTGCGCCTCGAGCAGTGGGTCGTTGTTGAATTGGGTCACAACCAAGTCCAACGCGCGTCGCGCGCGATAACTGCTGTCGGCAATGACAGCCACCGAGTCCGCAAAACGCAGTACTTTTTTCACACCGGCCATTTTCTCGGCTGCCGCGCTCTCGCAACTTGCCAATGACCCACCAATGACCGGAGCGGCCCGCAGCGCTGCAAACAGCATGCCGGGAAACCAAGCGTCGATGCCATAGCGAGCGCTGCCGTCGACCTTGTCGGGTACATCCAGCCGGCGCTGCGGTTTGCCGATCAGGGTGAAATTTGCAGGCGACTTCAAAAGAGGCCGCGACGGCGGGTCGAGCTTGGCCGCATCCGCAGCCAGCTCCCCGTAACTGAGCGTGCGGCCGCTGCCGGTGTGCCGCACCAGGGATTGCGAGGCAACACATTCGCCCACAGGCACCTGCCAGCGTTGCGCCGCAGAACGCAGCAGCATGTCGCGCGCCGCCGCGCCCGCAGTCCGCATGCCATATTGCCCGGTACCTCGCACGCTGGCGCTGCCGCCCGTCACTTGCAAGCCCATGCGTCGTGCCATCAAATAGGACAGGTAGTCCGTGCCGCGTCGCATGCTGTCAGGCACACGCTTGAGCGGCATGAAAGCTCTGATGATGTGGTTGTTAGCAAATTGCGCCTCGGCAGGCGCTTCCGTCACTCTGACTGTGCTCCAGTCGCCGTCGAGTTCGTCGACCAGCATCATTGCAAGTGCAGTCTGCGCACCCTGGCCCAGATCCGCATGCGGAATCATGACATGGATGCCACCTGCCGCTTCTATCGCCACCCAGGTCGTGAGCGCATGGCGGTCCGCCATTTGACGGCGGCCGATACCGAGACGGTTGGGCGCGAACACAAATCCACCGACGCCCAACAACAGGCCACCACCCGCCAAGCTGCCGGCCGTTATCAGTCCGCGGCGTGTCCATTTATTCATGACGCAGAAACTCTACCACGGCGGCACTCCAGGCTTGTGGCTGCTCGTCCACAATATCGTGGGTCCCACCCTGCAACTGCGCGAATGCGAAATCGGGACGCAATTCATGGCAGCGTTTTGTCGCCGCATAAAGATCTTCACCCGTATTGGTCAGCAGCAGTGTGGGCACAGCAAGAGCCTTTAGGAGCGCCGTCAGATCCGCCTCGATGATCAGGGGAAACGCCTTCCAGTTGTGCTCAGCACTGACGAGACCCTCAACCGTATACCGAGTCATCAATTTCAAGTCCTGCCATCCCGGCGTGGACCGCAGCCGATTTTTCCAAGCCGTTAGCAGATGCGAACCGTCAGCCAGCGGCTCTTTCGGACCAAAATAAAAGGACTTGAAATGTTGGCGCTCGACATCACTAAGCAAAGGAAATCCGTTAAGCACCAACTTGCCTACCCGCCGCGGCGTACTCGCAGCCAAGACCGCGCCGATCACCGCACCGGTGTGGTGGCCGACAATATGCGCGCCTGACCAGTTACGGGCGGCAAAAATTGCCGGAATGGTGGCAGCATATTTTTCCAAGTTGTTAGGCTCAGGATTCGGGTCGGACATGCCAAAGCCAGGCATATCGGGCGCCAGGGCTGAGAACCCTTGCGCGGCCAACAATGGCAATACGGCCGAAAACTGCGCTCCCGACAAAGGCGACTGATGCAACAACAACAGCGGCTCACCATTGGCGGGTCCACAGATCCGGTAGTGGATCTGGCCATTCGGCCCAGCGCAATAGCCACGTTCAATGCGTTGCATAGGCAGATCAACTCAACTCGACCGACAACGGATCATAGTTATAGAGCCAGGATGATCGCTCGGTTGCCATCCTACGCGCTGCAAACATGCGCCGTAGCTCATCGTCACAGTCATTGTGAAAAAGCGCAACGTTGGCGGCCGACTCCGTCTGCACACGGGCTGTTCGCGCATAGCGGTTTCGCTGGTAGAGCTGCAACGCATCGCGCAACGAATCCACCTGCTCGAGTGCACGCGCCAGAATCTCACCATCTTCAATCGCCATATTCGCGCCCTGCGCCAGCAGTGGCAAGGTTGGGTGCGCGGCATCCCCTAACAACGTAGTGCGCGCGGTACTCCAACCCTGCGCGGGTGCGCGGTCGAGCATGGCCCAGCGATAACACTGATCATGGTCCACGGCTGCGACAACATCGCGAACACCCGGATGCCAGTCGGCAAACTCGCTGTGCAAATCTGCCCAACTCGACTTGACGGTCCAGGAATCATTGCGCCAGCCCGGATCTTCGACGATGCCTACGAAATTGACCCACTCGCCGCCGCGAATCGGATAGATGACGACATGCCGCTTGGGCCCCGCCCAGACCTCGACCACGGGCTCCTTAAAGCCGGGTGGCAGACGAACCGCCGGCACCATGCAGCGCCATGCGACATTGCCGGTGAAATGCGCAGGCGTATCGCCAAGATTGCGCTTGCGCAATATTGAATGAATACCATCCGCGCCGATGACGAGATCCGCCATATACTCTTTGCCACTGGCGCAGCGCACGACCGCACCCTGCTCATCGTCCTGCACCTCGACGACGCGGGAGTCGAGCACCAGCGCGCCCGGACTCAACGCAGCTACGGCATCATGCAGAACCTCATGCGCATCCGCGCGGTGCACGAGACAATACGGCGCACCATGCCTTTCGGCGTGTTGCTGCCCGAGCGGAATGGTCTGCAACAGCTCGCCGGTGCTGTGCAGCAGGAAACGATATTCGATCGGCGTTACCGACACTGACTGCAGTGACCGCAAGACGCCAAGCTGGCGCAGCACCCGGGTCGAATTGGCACTGAACTGGATGCCGGCGCCCACTTCCGACAGGCTGGGCGCTTGCTCCAGTACTCGTACGTCATGACCCCGCTGCAATAACAGCGCGGCGCTGCTCAAACCACCGATTCCGGCGCCAACAATGACTATTTTCTGCGGCTGGACCATGCACTCCTCAACCTTGATTGTAAGCCATTGTTGCAATGCGAGACCCGGACGGAACCAGAACTTTGCAGGCTTGTCCAATTCGGGTTAGTTTGCAGTTTGAGTGTCAGGAGAACAACGATGGCCCACCGCCAAAAAAACCGCCATTTGTTAGGCAGAAGCGCCAGCATCGCACTGGCGCTGGTGTCCGTTTTCGGACTGTCTCATGCCAAAAGCAAACAGCCCGCCATTGTCGCGCCCACGGGTCTCACCGAAGTATCCATTGCGGGTTTTCATCGCAGTTTTGTCCGCGCGGGGTCGGACCTGGTTACGCCGCGGACCGTGTGCGTCAACAGCGGCGAACTGACCTTCGCAGCCGACTCGCCGCGGAAAATCTATGGCCGCTTGATCAGTCAGGCCGATCTGCAGAGTCTGCAAAAGAGATTCAACGATGCGGTACGAACAGAATTCGAAAAAACCTTTAGCAATCAGGCTGGCTACTCGCTGGTCAATGGCACTGCGGACGCAGACTGCGCGTTACGAGTAGTGGTCAGTATTCGTGATCTGCACTTGAATGTTCCGGAAGTCATGATTCCGGCGAGCACCAAGAGCTATGCGCGCTCAGTCGGCTGGTTGCGAGTCCGCATTGACGTCATGGACCGGACCGGTGCTGTGCTGTTGGCGCAGGCACACGGCGCACGAACCGACCGGGAGCAATTCTGGGGTAGCGGCGCCACGGAGCTCCTGAGCGAATCCCACCGGATTACCGACATCGACAATATCGCCTTTGCGCGCACTGTCGGACGGGTTTTCGGCGAGTACACGCGTACGCGACTGCTGGCACGCCGCTGAACCCTCAGGGTTGCGACTGTGCCGGTTGATTGCCAAGACGCCGCTGCAGACCCCGTATCAGAGTGTTAGGCAGAAAACTGTTATCCCACTCGCCCGCCGCCCCACGCGGCGGCGCATCACCCACCCGCAGAATGATCAGCTTCTCCGATGGCACGATGTACACCACCTGATTGGCATTGCCGTCGAACAACAGCAAATCGCGTGCCAAATAAGGCTCTGAATGCCAGACCCGTCGCGCTGGCGGCTCGCGCTCCGGATTCGCGAAACCGCGACGTTCGATGTAGGGACCGGCCACGTACAGCCCCATACCGTAGTAAGGGTTTTGCGGTGTGCCTTGCCGCATCTGCGCCACGAAGTCCGCGGGTAGCAAGCGCTTGCCACGCCATTGACCCTCCTGCATGACCAGCAGCGCGAGTCGCAGCCAACTGTCAGGTGGCAACATCAGGCAACATCCGGAGTGGGCCACGCCACCCGGACGATTGATCCATACGTCGCCGCCCGCAGCACCCAGAGGCTGCAGGATTTCTGTGGACAGGAATTCGGCATAGCGGCGGCCCGTCGCTCGCTCGATCAGGATGGCAACCATTTCCGAGGTCGCGTTGTTGTATTCATAACGCGATCCGGGTTCATCGACGACCGGATACTCTTTGACGATGATGTCATCGTGCCGGGGGTGCAGATAGGCACGATTGAGAATATCGTCCGCGCGCATGGCCGCTGCTTGCGGCAGGAATCCGGAACGCATATCGAGTAAGTGCCGCACCAGAATGCGCGCACGACGTGGATCGCCACGCCACTCGGTCACAAAGTCGGCCACAGGTTGATCCAGCGACTTGATCTTGCCGAGCGCCACTGCGCGCCCGATTGCAACAGCCGTCATCGGCTTGGCTAACGAGCGCGATGGGAAGGTCTGCCCGGCAGTGTGGGTACCGTAATAACGCTCCAACACCACACGCCCGTTGCGATACACGATCAAGGCCGTGGAGCGGTTTCGTGCCGCGTATTCATCGGCTGCCTGCAACGCGGCAGCGCTGATACCGCCGCTCGCGCCCCCGGCATGCGGCAATGGCCGAACGCGCGTTGCGCCAGGCACACGCTCCAACGGCTCGTAGCGTTCGAGACCTAGTCCCGTCTGGGCGGCGACCGCGAGCTGTTCGAAGCGCTGCAGGTACAGGGCTTCGTCGGCTGCTGAGTCAGTGGCCATGGCGATATCCCCCACGATCATTGCCAGCATGCAGCCGCTCCACAGCGGGCGCAGACACCAGGAAACAGCGCGGCATTTGGCTGAGCTATGCATATGGAGCAGCAGCGTACAATGCGCCGCGTGCGAATTGCCAAACCAATCCTTCTGACGACCACTCCGCTCGGAGTCGCCCTGGGTCTGTTCGAGGCGGCCAGAGTCGGCACCTGGCTGCTGCTGCTGATGCTGGCGCTTGTGTCTTTTATAGGTGCGGCTGCCTGGTATACCTTGATTCGCATCCGCCGTGAACGCCAGCCCTAACAAGCTTCTGCAGAGCCTGTTTTCCGGAGCTCTGGACATTGTAGGTGATGTCCACGGTGAGTATCTCGCGCTTCGCCAACTGCTGCGTCACCTGGGCTATGACAAGTTCGGCGAACACCCAGGCGGCCGCCGACTGGTCTTTGTCGGCGACCTGTGCGATCGCGGTCCGGACAGCCCAGCGGTTGTCAACCTGGTGCGCGAGTTGATCGGCCGTGATCTGGCGCAGTGCGTGTTAGGCAACCATGAAATCAACCTGCTGCGACAGGAACGCAAGAACGGCAACGGCTGGATGTTCGACCAGCACCCAGATCACGAAAAACCCTGGCACGCAGCATGCCAGCGCGCCAACGGCCGCGAGCGCGAAGACATCCGCCGGTTCTTCAACAGCCTGCCGCTGACACTTGAGCGGCAGGATCTGCGCGTCACGCATGCCGCCTGGCACGCTCCTTCACTGCAACAACTTGCGCAGCGGCCATTGCAAGATACATTGATCCACTATCGCCATTTCGAAGCAAGCCTGCCGCAACTCATTCCGCGCAGGCTCAGCGAGGCTGCGGAGCGCGAGAAAAAGCAGTGGTCAGTGCTACTTCCAGACCCGAATGCAGTGGTTCCGTTGCTGGAGAATCTGGCGGCCGAAGACGAGATCTATCAAACTGCCAACCCGATTCGGGTAGTGACTTCGGGGCTGGAGAAACGCTGCGAACAACCTTTCTATGCCAGTGGCAAGTGGCGGATGGTTGGACGCGTGCCCTGGTGGGACAGCTACAGCGAGCGACCAGTCATCGTCGGTCACTATTGGCGCTGGTGGGACAAGGGAGCTGCCAATCTTTATTCGCGCGGCGAACCCGACTTGTTCTCCGGCGCCGGGCCCCTCGATTGGATGGGTGATAGCAAAGCCGTCTATTGCGTCGACTTTTCAGTCGGTGCGCGCTTTCGCGAAATCACAGACGGCCATGAACCCGGCAGATTTACCCGCCTGGGCGCGGTACGCTGGCCCGACAACGAAATTGCATTTGACAATGGCGAGCGATTCGCGCTGCGGCGTTAGCCTGTGCTCTGCAGCCCCTGCGCAATTCCGGCAATGCTGGCTAACAAAGCGTCAAACAATTCGCGATCCCTGCAGCCGCCAGCGCGCCAGCGCCGCAGCAGATCGACTTGCATCAAGTTCATCGGATCGACGTAGGGGTTGCGCAACTGGATTGACCGTTGCAAAGTCGGGTCACCATCCAACAGCTGCGGGATCGACTTGATCTCCAGCACAGCTTCAACCGTGCGTTGATATTCCTGGCAAGCTTCGGCAAACACTGGCGCCAGTGACGCCTCGGCAAGTTCACTGTAGGCGCGCGCAATGTCGAGATCACTGCGCGCCAGCATGGTCTCAACGTCATCGACCAGGTGCTGAAAAAACGGCCAGGCAGCATACAGTTCACGAACCTTACCGATACTCTGATTTGCTAACAGATGTGTCAGCCCCGTGCCGGCGCCGAACCAGCCGGGCACAATCAGACGCGACTGCGTCCAGGCAAAGACCCAAGGCACGGATCGCAATCCCTGTAATCCTGTTTTGCCATCCATGTACGACGGCCGCGAACCAATTTGCATTCGCTCGATCACGTCTATCGGCGTGGCCTGCTGAAAAAATGTAAAAAATGCCGGATCATTCCACACCCAACGGCGGTAATAGTCGCTGCTGGCAGCTGCCAGCTGTGCGGCGGCCTCTTGCCAGCCAGCCGACTCGGCCGGCAAGGTGCCGAAACGCGACTGATTGGCCGCCGTGACCAGCGAATTGAACGCCCGCTCCAGGGTCCGCATCGCGATGGGCCTCAGGCCGTAATTCTGACTGACGACCTCGCCCTGCTCAGTAAGCCGCAGGACGCCGTTGATGGCCGGTGGCGGCGCGACCCGAACCAGCGTATCGATACGGTTGCCACCGCGCGGAATGCTGCCGCCCCGGCCATGGAAAATCACGTGCCGCTCGTGCGCATCCCGCAAGGTTTCCGACAACACCAACTGCGCCTGATGAACCGCAATTCGGGATGCGCACAGACCTGCTTCTTTGCTGCTATCGGAGTAGCCCACCAGCACACACTGCCGCCGGTCGCGAGATTCCAGATGGGCGTGGTAGACCGGGTCCTGCAACAACGCACCCATGATCTCGCCGCTGCGCTGCAACGCGTCCACTGACTCAAACATCGGCGCAATATCCAGCGGTACGGAATTGTCACGCTGATCGTCAATACCCGCCCAACGAGCTAACAACAACGGCGCCAGCACGTCATCCGAGCCGGCGGTGCCACTGACCACAAAATAGCCGATCGCTTCGCGGCCATAGCGATGGCGCAGCTGGACCAGATCGTCGAACACCGCAAGCATGCGTTTGCCGGTTGCGTCCAGCGGCTGTTTGGGCCCCTGATCGCGGCGGATGGCATCCACGATGCGTGTATGGCGCTCGCGATGCGAACGCGACAGCCAGTCCGGGTCGTCGAGGCCGACCGCCAAAATCCGCTGATGGACGTCGGTATGCTGGCGGATGTCGAGCGTTGCCAGGTGAAAACCAAAGGTGGCAATGCGGCGCAGTAAGCGCTGCACCGGATAGTAGCCGGCATGGCGCCCACGATGAGCGAACAAACTGTCCGCGGCCGCCTGCACATCGGCCGCAAACTGCGCCGCTGTCTGATACCCGTTAGGCCGTCCGTCCCAGGTCAGCCGCAATCGTTCGGCAAGCTGCCCAAAGTAAACACGGTAGGGCATACGGTCATGCCGGGCCGGCGTTGCACTGCGCGCGCCTGGCAACAGGGTCTGGTATTGCTCCATGCGCCGCTCGAGATCGACAGCAATGCCAACTCGGTTCGCGCTCTGTGACAGCTTCTGCGCCAGTTGCTGACACTCCAGAAAATACTCGTTGACCACAACCTGGCGCGCGCGCGCCAGCGTCTCGCGCAAAGACTTGGCGTTGACATCCGGATTGCCGTCCATGTCACCGCCTACCCAGGTGCCGAAACGCAGAATGATCGGCACGCGAGCGGTGTCGGACGCCACGCCATAGAGCTTCTCGAGCGCCTCGGCGATCTCTTCATAAAATGCCGGAAGCACTCGATACAGCACTTCGGCGAGATAGAAAAGCACATGCTCCCGCTCATCTGCGACGGTCAATCGTTCCCGGGGGTGATCTTCGGTCTGCCAGGCAGTGGTGAATTCGTGGCGAATGCGCCCCCACACGGAGCGCTGCTCATTCGGCGCAAGCGTCGGATCGAGGCGGTCGAACAGTAACTCGGCCACCCGCAATTGCTTGCGCAGAATGGTACGGCGCGTTGACTCGGTGGGATGCGCTGTGAAAACAGGCTCGATGCTCAGGCTACCTAACAGCTCGATCACCTGATCGTAGCTCAGGCCCCGATCCTTCAGTTGCGCCAACGCATCCTGGATACCGCCAGGCTGCGGCCGGCTGCTGTCCCGCAGAAAATACTCGCGACGGCGCCGGATGCGGTGCACTTTCTCAGCGAGGTTGACCGCCTGAAACCACAGTGAAAACGAGCGCACCAGGTCACGCGCCAGTTCCGGTGGCCGATTTTGCGCCCGCACCGCCAACTCCAGCGCTGCCTCGCGATCACCATTGCGGCGTCGAATCGCCGTGGTGCGGTCCAGTTCGACCACATCAAAAAGCGCTAATCCGCCCTGCTCCCGCAATACCTCGCCCACCAGGCCACCTAACGCGTGCACATCTTCGCGCAGAGCGTTGTGGCGGGCTGGAAACTGGATGTCGTCGCGCTTCATAAAAAAAGACGCCGGCGCGGGGTGAATCCGGCCGGCGTCGTATCTTAAGGCCTTGTGAGGCCGATGGTGCTTAGAACTTGTAGCCCACTTCCAGGCTCAAGCGACGCAGCGCGCTCGGATGAATGAACGAACCGCCGAACTCCGGCGCCACAATCACTTCCTGCAGGAACTTCTCGTTGGTGACGTTCTTGCCGACCAACGCGATGGTCCATTTGTCGCTCTTGACCGCAAAACGCGCATCGACCGTGCCATAGGCATCGCGTTGCATCCGGCTGTAATCAGCGCGGCCGAGCACCGGGCCGAACGACGCGGCGAACAACGTCAGGTTGGTTTCGTCCTGAATCGTATGGAACCAGGTCTTGCCGGTCAGGTTGTAAAACGCACTCGCTTGCACGGACCAGGTCTCGCCCACTGGCACGTCGAGTTCTGCCCCCAGGTTGACCGTGTAGTCCGGTGTTGCCGGGGACTTGTTGCCTACCGTCTTGGGGCGCGCCGAATTTTTGTCGATGTTGCTCGAAATACGGCTGTAACCCGCAGACAGTCGGAACTCATCAGTCACCTTGTAGTTAAGCGCCAGCTCCGCGCCCTTCAGCGTGACTTCATCGATGTTATTGACGACGCGCAGCAGACCGAAGGCGCCGACCATGAATTCGAAGAATTGCATGTTGTCGACTTGGGTGTGATACAGCGAGGCATCAATGCTCAGGCGTTTGTCTAACAAGTTGGCCTTGAAGCCGATTTCGGCAGCCGTGGATTTTTCCTTGTCGAAGACATCGCGAATGACGACCGAGCGGCCGCCAGGCTCGCCCGCGCCTGTGATGCTGTTGATGTAGAAGTCCACCGTTGCCGCAGAACCGGAGTTATTGAAACCACCGCTCTTGAAGCCGACACCCCAGTTGGCGAACATCGTCCAGTTCGGGCTCGGCTCATAGGTGAAGGTGATCTTTGGCTGCAACTGCGAGAAGGTCTGCTTTTTGTCTGCAATGCGACCTGACGGATTGATCGCCGGGAACAGGCCCGGGTTGAGCGGCGCGCCGCCCGTAAAGCCGTCCGCAGGATTCGTATCGATATACCGCGTGCAGGGCTGGGCAATATTAGTGCAAGCGCCGGTCACCACCGGAACGAGACTGCTGACTTTGCGCTGTTCACTGTCATAGCGAAGTGCGAGGCCGATCTCGAACTGGTCGCTAACCTGCCAGTTCACCGAACCGAAGCCGGCATAAACATCGCTCTTGAAGTTATCCCACACCAGCGCTTCCGTGGAGTTCAGCTGTGAACGCGGCACAAACAGGCTGCGGGTAATCTGGCCATTGTTGTTGTCGATGCCGGTGTTTACGCCGACTTCGCGGTCGATATTGAGGTAATACAGACCCGCCAACCAGCTGAAAGCGCCATCGCTGTCAGAGGCCAAACGCACCTCGAAGCTGTAATCGGTTTGATTGCGCTCCTGGTACTGGGTGCCATCGCAGGTGACCGGCGTATACGGACCGAAGACGGTCGCGCCTGGCGTACGCGGATCCGGGGAGAACTGGAATTGCGGCAACGGCCACGGAAACATGGCGTTGAAGGTGGCGGCGGCCGAAGCCAGGCAAGCCGGATCGCTGTTGAAAAAGCCGAATGCGCCCGAGGTGCCGTCCGCTCCAAACGCGTTCTGGATGTCGCTATACAGTGTCCAGGCGGTCAGTTTGCCAAAGCCCAGCTTGCGATCCCACTTGATCGAGATGTCCTTGGCGTCCTGCGTATTGAACGGATCCACGCTGTTGATGAATTTGAAATCGTGGTTGTTAGGATCTTCGCTGAACTGCGCAATGTTGAAGGCGCTGGCGACCACCGGCAATGCGAACGCCGCATTGAAGGAAATCGAAGCCGCATCGACCTTGCCGTAATGCGCTTTGACATCCAGGGTGTTGTCCTCGCCGAATTCGCCCATGAATCGAGCCGTGACGTTCCAGCCCATGAAGTCGTCAACGCTTTTCTTGCCGGCGGTTGCATAGTTGAAAGCAGCATTGCCGGAGCGAAAGGTGGCAAAGGAATTGTCGTAGTACCCGTCGCTATCACGATAGTCCGCCTGAACCTTCCAGCCCCAGTTTGGATTGATGGGGCCGGACAAGGTGAAATTGGCTGTGACCGTGTTGTCTTCACCGAAGCCCACCTTAGCGTCGCCGCCAAATTCCTTGGCAGGACGAGTGGTGGTGACAATGATGGCGCCAGCCGCGGCATTGCGGCCGTAGATAGCACCCTGAGGGCCTTTGACGATTTCGAGCTGCTTGAGGTCAGAGTATTCGCGGTTGAACGCGGCCGGGTTGGTTTGCAAAACGCCATCGATGATCAGCGCGAAGCTGTTTTCGGCGTCGCGGGCACCGTTGATGCCGCGGATATTGACCTGAGAGTCGGCCACTTCGGCGGTTTGCACTAACGACACGCCCGGAGTCAGTCGCACGAAATCCGCAGCGCGATCAACGCTGGCAGATTCCAGTGTCGCTGCGGTGATGGCCGTGATCGATGCGGGCACATCCTGCAGCGCCTCTTCGCGTTGTCGCGCCGTGGTCACGATGACCTCTTCAAGCGCCTGTTCCTGCGCGATCGCAACCGGAGCGCTGAGCGCGGTAACCATAGCGGACATTGTTGTTAGGCCGAGAACCTTGACCAGTCGTTTGGCGCGAATGCAATCCATATCAAACCCCCAAAAAGGTGAGCCACAAGCGAAAAAATCTGGCGCATCCTAGCACGGCGTTCTAACGCCAACAAATGTCCGGACAATATGCCTCCATACCATGTTGCGGGCACGCAACGACTGATATCCAGGCTGCGGTACGACGCTCTGCGATAATCACTTCATGAGCAAAGAAAATTCACCCGTTGCCATCGATATCGTCTGCGGCCTTTGGACCCAGGAGGCAATTGCTCTTCGCCCCGGCTGGCAGGAGCAGTTTTTCGCAGGCAAAATGAAATCCAAGGCCAACATGCAGGGCGTGTCCCTCGATGAGCAGCTCGCCTTGATGGCCGAAGCGGGCATCGAGAAAGCGTTCCTGTTTGCGCCGAAGGTCGGCCGTAAAGGTTTGCCAGGCTCGTTCCACGTGCCCTATGAGCTGGTCGCCCGCGCCATCGAAAAATACCCTGGCCGGTTTTATGGCATGGCGGGAATCGACCCCTACGAAGGCATGAACGGAGTTCGCGCGCTGGAGGATGCGGTCAAAAACATGGGTTTCATTGGCGCCCATCTCTATCCGCACTGGTACGACCTGGCGCCGGATCACGCGAAGTATTACCCCTTTTATGCCAAGTGCTGCGAACTCGGTGTGCCGATCCAGATGCAGGTCGGACAATCGATGGTTTATTCCAAGGAAGCGCCCATGCGCAGCGTCGGACGTCCGATCACGCTCGATGGCGTGGCCTGCGACTTTCCCGAACTCAAGCTGGTCGGTATTCATGTCGGCATTCCCTGGACCGAGGAAATGATTGCAATGTCTTGGAAGCACGAGAACGTATACATCGGCTCCGATGCGCATAGCCCGAAGTTCTGGCCAACTGCTTTTGTCAACTACATCAACACCTACGGCCAGGACAAAGTCATGTTCGGCACGGATTTTCCGGTGTTAGGTTTTAAACGCACGATGGACGAGGTTCTCGAGCTGAAACTTCGACCGGAACCGCAGCGCAAGTTTCTGCGCGATAACGCATTGCGGGTCTATAACCTTAAGTAGTAATACCTACCAACAGCCGGCTTTTGCGAATGGTGGTCAGCAAGCTCTAATTTCATGCTCCTCTGGTAACGGGCTCCGGAGAGATCAACATGAAACCCATTCGCCGCATTCTGGTTGGTGTCAAAAACGTCACGGCAACGGCCCTGCCGGCGTTGACGAAGGCAGCACAACTCGCCAAGGCGCTGGACGCTGAGATTGAGTTGTTTCAGTGCCTGGATGACACGCTCTATCTCGACCAGCCATCTTTGACCGGTACAACCCTGCGCAAACGGCAGGCCGAACGCCGCGAGCAATCAATCCTGCAGCTTGAAGACTATGCGAAACGCATTCGTCGCCACGATGTCAGTGCCTGGGCACATGCTGACTGGGACTTCCCGGCGTACGAAGCGCTGATTCGCCGCGCTAACAAGATAGGCGCCGACCTGATTGTGGTGGAACGTCATCTCGGCAAGCATCATGCGCCCTGGCTGCTGTCGTATACGGACTGGGGCCTGTTGCGCCATTCTTCGCTGCCGGTGCTGATCGTCAAGTCAGCCAAACCCTATCGGCATCCGACCATACTCGCCGCCGTGGATCCAGGGCACGCGCATGCGAAACCCGCGCGCCTGGACGATGTGATACTGCAATCTGCTGCCGGATGGGCAGCAGCCTTCAGAGGTAAATTGCAGGTCGTGCATGCATTCTCGCCGCCGACACTGATCGATGGCGGAGCGGGCATGGCGGCGGCAGGCATTGCCACCGATTTGATTGAAGGCGCCGAACACCAGGCAGCGCAATTGCTGACCGAGTTGCTGGCGGCGAAAAAAATCAAGCCTGCTGGGACGCATATCGCAAACGCACCGCCAGCCGCAGCCATTCCAGCGACCGCCAAACGAGTCGGCGCCAAACTGGTGGTCATGGGCGCGGTGTCGCGGTCCGCATTCAAGCGCGTCTTTATCGGCAGCACCGCGGAGCATGTCCTGGATGCATTGACTTGCGATGTACTGGTGGTCAAGCCGCCGGGATTTGTCGCCGATGTTGCACGCCGACCGCGTGGCGCGAGAGTGGCTGTAGCACCGATCGGTGCGGTGGCCTGACAAATTTGACTCAGAAAGCGGCTGCGCGCCGATCTGTTCTCTGGCGGCTTCTTCCCCCGCTGTTCGTCAGAGGCAGTTCGGCGCGCGACGTGGCGCATTTCTAACAACACGAACGGAAGAGGGCCTGCAGGGTGACGAACTCTAACAACATGGCGATTGCCGCCGAAACGTATGACGATACGGTCGTCAGCCATCATGACGGTGGCGCAACAGCGATTGGGGAGGATCCGCCAGAATCTCACCTGGGCAGCCGTCTATAATTTGGCTGCGATCCCGTTTGCAGCGCTGGGCCTGATTGCGCCTTGGCTCGCGGCACTTGGGATGTCTGCGAGTTCATTGTTGGTTGTTTGGAATGCCACGCGCCTGAAAACGAGCACCTAATATGGAAAGTGCCTATCTGTTGATTCCCCTGTCTATCGTGCTACTGGGCGGTCGATCACGGTCAATTCGAAGAACTGGACCGGCAAGCCGACAGGATTCTGAAAGATGACTAATCAGTCGTCCATTCCGGTCCTCGAAGCATGGCGCGCGCTGTTAGCCGCAACTATCGATGCAGTCATGGTGATTGATCACGCGGGCCGCATCGAGTTGTTCAATGGCGCTGCGGAAACACTGTTTGGCTACCGGGCCGACGAGTTGCTGGGCAAGAACGTCAGTGTCCTGATGCCGGACCCTGATCGAAGTTCGCATGACCGGTACATGCAAAGTTACATGACCACTGGCGAAAAACACATTATCGGCATCGGCCGCGAAGTCCTCGCCCGCCGCAAAGACGGTACGATATTTCCGGTGCATCTAGCGATCGGCGAGATTGCAGGCGATGGTCCACGAAGGTTTGTCGGCCAATTGCATGACATCACGTCGCGGCGCCGCGCACTCGATGAATTGCAACGCGAGCGCGACATGGCGCGTCGCTACCTGGAAATCGCGCAGGTCGCCCTGATGGTTCTCGATGCCGAAAACCGCATTGTCATGATGAACCGAAAAGGTTGCGAGATCCTGCGCCGCAACGAATCTGACGTCATCGGCGCGAACTGGTTGGCACTGGCGGTACCGCCGGCGGAGCAAGCCGCAGTCGCTGCCGTATTCGATACGCTCAGGCATCAGGGCGGCAAAAATGCGGACGAGCAGTATCACGAGTATCAGATCGTTGACAGCGACGGTACGCTGCGACTGGTGGCCTGGCGCGGCGTGTCCATGCAGGCGGGAATCACCAGCAATGGCACTTTGCTGCTATCGGGAGACGACATCACCGACAAGCGCTTGGCCGAAGATTCAGCGCGGCGAACCACCGATCGCATGAACGAAGTGTCGCGCCTCGCAAGTCTCGGCGAAATGGCGGGCGGCATAGCGCATGAGATCAACCAGCCACTGACCGCGATTACAAACTATGCGCAGGCCAGTTATAGAATGTTGAGCGCCACCAGTCCGGACCTGGTCGACATTCGCGATGCGCTGCAGGAGATCTCATCGCAGGCCCTGCGTGCCGGCGAGATTATCCGTCGGCTGCGCAATCTGATCCGCAAACAAGAAACCCAACAGGAATATGCTGCCATAAGCTCGGTAATTGCCGATGTGATCGGATTCATCAGCAATGACGCCAAGCTCAACGAAGTGACGCTTAAGTTGAATTGCCACACTGACCTGCCCTTGTTGCTGATCGACAAGGTGCAAATCCAGCAGGTACTTTTCAATTTGTTGCGCAACGCGGTTGAAGCCGTCATGGTGAACCCACCCAAAGAACGACTGGTTGAAATCCGCTGCGAACTTGATGCCGAGTGGGTTCTTGTGCGCGTGCTCGACAACGGACCCGGCGTTGCACCGGAATTCATGCCACGCATGTTCACGCCCCTGCAGACCACCAAGAGCAACGGCACCGGATTGGGGCTTGCGACCAGCCACTCAATCGCCGAAGCTCATCAAGGCAGCTTGCGATATGTTCCAGGAGTTGGCAGCGGTGCCTGTTTTGAGCTGAGGCTCCCCATACCTGACGGATTAGCCGAATGAACACCCATCAACCAACCGTGTATGTTGTCGATGACGATGACGCGGTGCGCAAGTCATTGCGATTTCTGTTCAAGTCATTGGCACTGACGGCGGACTGCTATGCAACGGCCCAGGATTTTCTGGCGCACTACCGGCCAGAGCAGCCAGGCTGTCTGGTGCTGGATGTTCGCATGCCCGGCATGAGCGGACTTGAATTGCAGCAGGAACTCAATCTGCGGGGTGCGATGTTGCCGGTGATTTTTATCACAGGCCACGGCGATATTCCGATGGCGGTCGAAGCCATGCAGCATGGCGCGTTCGATTTCCTGCAAAAGCCCTTTCGCGACCAGGATTTGTTAGACCGTGTTCAGCGGGCACTGGCCAAAGACGAAGAAAACCGCAAAGCCCACCGCGACGTCGAACAAATGCGGCGCCATTTCGCCGAGCTGACGCCGCGCGAACGCGAAGTCCTGCAGCTACTAATGGCCGGGAAATCTAACAAAGTGATGGCGGCGGACCTGGGACTCAGCCAGCGCACCGTGGAGATACACCGTGCGCGGGTCATGGAAAAAACCGGCGCGCACTCAATCGCGCAGTTGGTTCGGATGGCGCTTGATGCGCATGACGACGGCGCGACGCCGCCTGCCTGATCAGCCAGCCGGCACGGCACACACTGGCGGCAATGATTTCAGCAACGACCAGGTTGCCTGAAACTTGGCAAGTTCATCGGCGGTTGGCTGACGGCCCTCTGCGGCGACGAAAACCCCAAACAGGCCTTCACCCTGTTCGCCAAAGAACATCAGCCCCCGCACTGCGCCTTCTTTGGTAGGCAATGCGAGACCGTAGATCGCAGACACCAGGTCGGGCCGAAGGTGACCGCCCAAAGCGCCTGCCGAGCCTTGCAGGTTAAAAAATTTGCTGCGCTTCGAGGGTTCACCGGGCCTGATGGCGCTGGTTACTTCGAATACGTTGCCGCCCTTGGTGATCAGAATCATCGATTCACCCCAAGTGGTCAGACTGTTCCAGATGGCGGCAAAATGTGCGCCGCTAACGCCAATCGCCTGATCGTGGTTATAGGTGCTGACCACCAAGGCTTCGTTCAACTTGAGTTCCAGACCGATCGCGGCGCTACTGACGGGCCCGACCGGGCCCTTGGCGAGTAGTGGCGCAATCAGTGCTGCTTCGTCTTTGTTAGCACAGACACGTTGCGGGTCCGCAAACGCCCCGGCCGCCGACAACGAGAAAAAAATGACCAGTAGTTTTTTCATGTTCGCATTTCCTGAATCGCCACAATGGTTAGTCGCCGCCTTGGCCCACCGTTTTCAGTGCCTGTTCGGCGGTCATGGCCGCACCAGTCGCCGTCAATTTCTCGATGTCCGCTATTGACAGGCCCGCTTCCTGCAATACCTCGACAGTGTGCTCGCCAAGGCGAGGCGCGGGCCGCGTGATGGCCGCAGGCGAGGCGCCAAAGTTGACTGGGAAAGACGCCATCCGCAGGCGCCCTTCGGTCGGATGCTCCTGGAATTGCCAGAAGCCGGTCGCTGTCAGGTGCGGATCCGTCATCAAATCCTCGAGCGTATTGACGACAATCACGGGCACGCCAGAATTGTCGAACACCTGGAGCCACTCCGCCGTCGTTCGGGTCGCCATGATCGCGCCCGTGATGGAATAGGTTGCGTCGATGTTACGGACGCGATTCGCCAGTGTTTTGAAACGCGGATCCTCGATGAGTTCTGGATGACCCGTCAGGCGACAGAATTTCTCCCAGTGCGCATCGAGATAGGGAAGCATCGCGATGTAGCTATCTTTGGTCGGATACGGTTTGCGATGTTGGCTCATCAACCGCACATAGCCTGGCGGACCTTTCGGCGGATCAAAAGCCATGCCCCACAGGTGCTCTGCCATCACGAAACTGGTCATGGTTTCGAACATGGGCACCTCAATTTCCTGACCTTCCCCAGTGCGCTCGCGGTGAAAAAGCGCTGCAAGAATGGCGTACACGGCAGTGATAGCCGTGGTCTTGTCGGCGACGATTGTCGGCAGATAGCGCGGCTCGCCTAGCACCATTTTGTTCAGCATCGCGATACCGCTGACGGCCTGGATCGAATCGTCGAGCGCACCTAACGTGCCATAGGGGCCTTTTTTCGAATAACCGTAAGCGCCGCAATAGATGATGCGCGGGTTGACCTTCTTGAGGTCGGCGTAATCGAGGCCCAGCTTGGTCATGACCTGTGGACGGTTGTTATGCATCAACACGTCAGCAGTCTTGACCATTGCCAGAAGCGCGGTGCGCGCTGCTGGCTGCTTGAGATCCAGCACGATGCCACGCTTGTTGCGATTGCAGGTCAGGTAAAGGGCACCCATCCCGGGATTGGCGGCCGCGCCCAGCGTGCGATTGCTGTCGCCGCGAGGCTGCTCGATTTTGACGACGTCCGCCCCCATATCGCCCAGCATCTGGCAGGCCCAGGGGCCCAGCACCACGCTGGTCATTTCAATCACTTTGATTCCCTGCAACGGTCCGGCCATCTCGCTCCCTCAGCTGTAGTCCTTGATGCTCTGCGCTGCTACAAATTAGGTTGAGTGGACAGCCCACGCAAGCACAATCGCCTTCGGGCCCTGCACTGTGGTTTACTTCGCCGCAAATCCCGGGGGGAGGTTCAAGACCCATGTATACGGCACTATTCTGGATACAGACTGCGTTACACGTTTTGCTGGTCATCTGGCTGGTACGGATCTACCGTCAAACCGGCCTGTTGGCGGCAGCCGTTCTGATCATTCCGCAGGCGGGCCTGGTTTGGGACAACGGCGTCGTCGCGGCCGGTACGCTGATAGGCATTGGCGACACCCTCAAGGCGCTTTCGTGGCCACGATTCTGGGTGCACTGGGTATTTGGCACTTGGCTCATCATTGCCTGCGGCTCGGCACTGCGGCTGGCCGGAGTTCGCTGGGCGCAAACTCGGGCCGGTATGCTGGTGTTCTGCCTGCTAACAGTTGCCTTGATGGCCTACGACTTGCCGCATTTTTTCCGCGACGAGCTGTATCCAGTCTGCGAGAAAGGCCTGGTGCGCTATTCGACCTTCGTTGCACCGGATCGCCTGTGCTTTGAAGGCCAGGCCCTAACGCCGCGCGGCAGTCCGCCGTTCGCTTCGATCTTGACCTGCCTGATTGTCATCGTGACAGGTGCGGTATTGCTGGTACGGCGGCGCTTTGTCTGGATGCTGTTAGGCGGCGTGGTGATGCTGCTGTCCGCGTCGCCTGCGGGGATGAAGTTCAAACTCGACAATCTAGGCGAGGTGTTTATCACCGGCGGAGTCATCTGGGCGCTCGCCACGCTGACTCGCGGCCGGGCGCGGCAGGCTTTGTCGCGGGACGCGGCTTAGTTTGCCAACCACTGTCAGCAGCCAGCGTGGCCTGACAGTCGGACTGCTGATGGTGGCGTTTGGTGCCATGTTGTTTGCCTGCAAGGGACTGCTGGCCAAGGCGCTGTATACGCGCGGTGTGTCCAGTGAATCGGTTGTGATGGTGCGCGCATTCATAGCATTGCCATTCTTCTGGGCTTTCGCCCTTTTGCGCGAAGGCCGCGGCGCGTTGGTCGTGCCCTCACGAACCGCCCTGCTGGCCGCTGCGGCCGCTGGACTCATCTGTTATTACCTAGGTGCACTGATTAACTTTCATGCTCTCACGCTGATTGATGCCAGCATCGAACGTGTGCTGCTTTTCAGTTACCCGGCATTTGTCGTCGCTGCTAATGCATTCATCGAAAAGAAGAAACCCGGTTCGTCAGTTTTGTTAGCCGTCGGCCTTACCTGGATCGGGATCTTCTTTTCTGTAGGCGGTTTCGATCCGACGGAGCTGCGCGCCAACGCGGCCGGCGGACTTTTTGCGATTCTCTCGGGCATTACCTACGGAATCTACTTTCTGATCGGCGCGCGTTTTACCCGCGAACTCGGCAGCGCACGATTCACGCTTTATGCCATGACCGCCTCTGCCGCCGCGCTCGCTGCGCATTTCGTCGCCACTGGGTCCTACGGCGCCCTGTCCAGTTACGACCCAGGAACCTGGGGTTTGTTAGCCTGTATCGGCATAGTCTGCATGTTTTTTCCAGTATTACTGCAGGCCGAAGGTCTGCGCCGCGTTGGCGCGGTCCGTGGCGCTGTAGTCACCACCGTAGGCCCGCCGACGACCGTGATCCTGGCCTACTGGCTGCTGGATGAACGGCTAACAGTTTGGCAGGTTGTCGGCATGGCGCTGATCCTGCTGGGAATTCTCGTTCTTGATCTGGCGCGCACGAAAAATGTTGCAGTTGTGCCCGAATAGTCGACAAGATTGCCTGTTCCTAGATTTTGACGGCACGCTGGTGGATTTTGCGCCCACACCGGACGCCATCAAAATCGACCCTGCACTGCCAGATTTGTTGTCGCGATTGGCCGCCAACTGGCAGGGTGCCGTCGCGTTGATCACGGGCCGGAGTATTGCGGCCATCGATCACTTTCTGCAGCCCTGGCGTCCCAGCATGGCGGGCCTGCATGGACTGGAGCGTCGCAACGCGAATGGCGGTCTGCAGCGAATCGGCCAACCGGCCTGGATCGCGTCGGCGCGCTCGCAGCTGCAGATGCATGCCGAGCGCTGTCCCGGGTTGCTACTGGAGGACAAGTCTCTCGCACTGACTTTGCATTTTCGCAGCGCCCCGCATTGGGAGCCTGCAAGCCGGGTTCTCATGCAGAATCTGGCTGCGCAACTAGGCGATTCTGCCGCTCTGATGGCGGGTCCGAAATCGCTGGAAATCCGACCTGCCGGCTATGACAAAGCCGGCGCAGTCAGTGCATTCCTCGACGAGATTCCGTTTCGCGGGCGGCGCCCAATATACATTGGCGATGACAGCACTGATACGAAGGCGATGCAAACCACGCTAGAGCGCGGCGGTCAGGCAATTGCCGTCGGCACGAGAATCACGGCTCCGAGCAGCTTTCGAACGCTTTACGAACTGCGTCACTGGCTAACGAACCTAACATGAGTCGGGTTGTCAACGTATCCAATCGGGTGCTGCTACCCGGAATGCACCATGCGGCAGGTGGCCTCGGCAACTCGCTGGCACAGGTCCTGCGCGACCGGCAGTCACTTTGGTTCGGTTGGAATGGATTCGTTAGTCCAGTTGCCGCAGAACGAGCCGATGGCTGTTACTACCAGGGCATTCATTACGCAACCCTGTGTCTATCGCCCACAGAATATTCCGGTTATTACAATGGCTTTGCGAATAGCGTGCTCTGGCCCGCTCTGCATGGCATGCAAACCGCAAGTGCGGCGGATCCGCAGCACTACTGGACTTACCGACTGACCAACCGGCGGTTCGCGCGTCTCTTGCAGCCACTGCTGCGCCCGGACGACTCGATCTGGGTCCATGACTTCCATTGGTTGCCGCTGGCGCTGGAGTTGCGGCTTCTGGGCGTCAGCTCACGGATCGGTTTTTTCTTTCATACTCCATTCGATTGGGTTTGCAATGAGCCAACCCGGAACACGGCCCGCGCTGCCCTGTTGCAGACTTTGCGCCGGTACGACTTGTTGGCCTTCCAAACAGCAGCTGATCGGCAGCGGTGGGAAAACTACGTTGCGGCGAATCACGACAATTGTCCCGGGCCACGGTCCATCGTCTGCCCGGTAGGCGTTGACATCGACACATTGCAGACAAAGGCAGTGACAACGCGCGCTCTGCGAACTCAACCGGAGTCGCGCTGGATGTTAGGCATCGATCGGATAGATCCCATCAAGGGGCTCAGCGAGCGTTTGCACGGTCTGCGTTGTTGGTTGGATCGATCGGCACAGAATCGCGAGCGTTTGCGATTCACCCAGGTAGCCGCAGCAACACGAAGCAGCCTGCCCGCCTATCAGGCTCTGCGCGATCAACTACGCCACAGCGCGCAGGCACTCAACGCCAGCTATGGAAATGCGCACTGGCAGCCTGTCGAGTGGATCGAGCACGGGCTACCTCATCAGAAAGCTCTGCAGTGGCTCGCGCGTGCCGACATTGCCTGCATAACACCTTTGCGTGACGGCATGAATCTGGTTGCCAAAGAGTTCGTAGCGGTGCAAAACCTCGCCGATCCGGGCGTACTGATCCTGTCTGACAAGGCCGGAGCCGCAAACGAACTGGTCGCCGCGTTGCGGATCGATCCGACCAATCCGCAGCAAATTGCCGCTGCTATAGCGGCTGCGATTGACATGCGCCTTGACGAACGCCGCGCGCGAATGCTCGCCATGAAGAATGCGTTGCAAAAACATACGTTAGCGGACTGGTATCAAACGCTTGTGAACACACTGGCAGACACGCCGCCGACCCAGCGCAGTTCAGGAAACGACGACTCTGCCGGGCCCCGCGGCGACAGTGCCTATCCTGACGAAACCCTTGTTAGTCAACCGATCAGCGTCATCCGCAGCTACCGCGGCTAATAAACCACCCGAGGTCTGCGGATCGGCGCACACAGCGCGCAAATCCGCCGCCACCGTGTCGGCAAACTCGATGGCTCGGTCTGCAGGTGGCAATTGCGCATGCGCCGAGGTGCGGACGCCCGACTGCGCAACGGCCAATGCTCCTGGCAAGCAAGGCAGGCGACGCGAATCTACCATCGCAGTCACACCAGCCTGTTGCGCCATTTCATACAAGTGTCCAAGCAAACCGAAACCGGAGATATCAGTCACTGCATGTGGCGGACGCTCCAAAGCGCGAAGCACATCGGCCGATTCGCGGTTGGTTTTTTTCATGCTGGCGATGGCTGCGCCGAGCAGCTCCGGTCTATTTGCAGAGACCAGCAACCCCGTCCCCAGTGCTTTGCTCAAAACCAGCACATCGCCGGGACGGGCGCCACTCTTGCGCCAGATTCTTTCCGGGTGCACGAAACCTAACACGCAAAGACCAAAAACAGGTTCTGCGCAGCGGATACTGTGTCCGCCCAGCACCAGACCACCGCACTGCCGCATGACATCGGCCGCAGCGCTCGCAACTTGTGCCAGAATTTCGGCAGGCACAGATTTTGGAAACCCCGACATCGCCAATGCGAACGCCACCTCCCCACCCATGGCATACACATCACTGACCGCGTTCGCGGCGGCGATTGCCCCGTAATCAGCTGGATCATCGACCAGCGGCGGAAAAAAATCGACGGTTGCGATCAATGCGCGTTCTGCATCCAAGGCATACACCGCCGCATCGTCGCAAGGCGTCAAACCCACCAGAGTACTGGGCTCAGCACCGGCCGCAGCAGCAATTTGCGCTAACAAAGCAACCGTTTCAGGCGACGCTTTGGCGGCACATCCGCCGCACTGTGCGAGTGATCGCAGTCCTGCGAACTCGGTTTTTTTCCGGCTGAGCGTGCTGCTGGCGTTCACTGGGTCAATCGGCGGACTTGGCGGGCGCCGACTTCGATGCGTCGAATCGCAACCCCAGAGTCTCCGCGATGGTGGTGCGCTGCACTTCGTCCGTGCCGCCCGGGATGCGCAGATTGCGGGCAATCTGAAACAGCTTGTTGATCGGATTGTTACGCATCACTCCATAGCCCCCATGGATCTGCAATGCACGGTCGGCAACGCGGTAGAACGATTCATCGTTGCTGACTTTAAGCGCGCAGATGCGGCGGATTTCATCTTTGGGCCGTGGCAAGGCGTACCAAGGCCCCGGGTGGTCGATGCTGCGAGCCACTTCGAGCGACAACGAACGCGTCTGCAGCCAATCGACATACATGTCCGCGATCATCCACTGAATGCCCTGGTTTGCGCCTAACGGGCGATCCGCCACAATGCGCGACTGCACACGCTCCAGGCTGCGCTCGATCAGATAGCGCGACCAGCCAGAGCACATACCGGCGCGGCGCATGCGGGTGTAATTGAATGACATCACCGCAATATCGAAGCCCTGCCCTGGCTCGCCGATAATTGCACTCTCAGGAAGCACCATGTCGTCAAAAAAAATCTCGCCAGTGTAGCCATCGCCAAACATGGTCTGAAAGACACGACCGGTGCGATATCCCTTACCCAGATATTCGCGGGTATCGAACATGAAATAGGTGAACGTTTTTCGGCCACCGCCAGGGTTGGTAACCGCCAGCACCTGCGCGACGTCGGCGTCAAACGCATTGGTGATATAGGCCTTGGCCCCTGTGAGCACCCAATCACGGCCACGCCGGACCGCGCGGGTCTTCATGTCGAACAGGTTGGAACCGGCGCCGGACTCGGTGACGGCATGCAAGCTGGTCTTTTCGCCGCGCACCAACGGCGCCACAAATTGTTCGCGTTGCTGGTCATGGCAGTACAACAGCCGCGGCGTCGCGCCCTCGGACCACGACAACAGGGCCGGATTCAGTCCACAGCCGTAACCATAGACTTTCTCCTCGACATAAATCATGTCGGTGCGGCCCAGACCGCCGCCGCCGAGGCGCTCCGGCAAATGCGCGCTGTAGACGCCCACCTTTCCGGCAGCGCGCATGATGCCGCGTCGCGCTGCGATGATTTCCGGATGCAATTTGCCGTCGCTGTCCAGGAACAGCATTTCATCGGACAAGCGCGCCTGCAAAGCCTGTTCCCGTGGCGCGACCTCATCGCGATACAGTGCAGCGACCTTGTCGAGCGTCGCCTGCAGGTGCGCGGGAGGATGCAACTCGGTTTCTAGAATCGTTGGATTTTCTTTCATGTTCGTCAGCACCGCGTTCTGTACTAAAGGGGAAACGGCTCGGGTCTGGATGGCATCGCCAGCGTCATTGCGGACCCAGGCCGATGACCGATAAAAAACGGTCGGTTTGCATATCCTGCTAACAAAGGCAGAATGTCAGCGGCACACATGCGGCCCAGTTCGCCGCTGATACACGAACGCTCACCGAATTCGGTCACGCTGTCGGCGCGCAAGCCAGGCGCTGCAACCACCAGCGGTGTCGGATCGCCGCTGTGCAGCAATGCGCCGGTGGATGGCGACGCATGGTCGCCAGTCACTGCAACAACTGCCTGACCCGCCATATCCAGCAATGACGCGAGACCGGCATCGGTCGCCTCGATCACGTCGCGCTTATGCAGTGGGTTCTTGGTATGCGCCGCCTCGTCAGTTGCTTTGACATGCACATGTACGAAATCATGGTCATGCAGCAACCTGGCGGCCGCTGCGAGTCGTTGTCGCATGTCGTCAGCAGGGTTGGCGGCGTCATACGGCAGATCAACCAGCGTCATGCCCAATAGCCGTGCGAAACCTCGGTAGAGCGCTGTGTCAGTCACTGCAGCGCCGCGCAAACCGGTCAGGGCCGCGAAATCCGGCAGCGTACCGTCGTGCCGGCTGGCCCATTTGGTGACTGCAACGTCGAGTGGCGGCAGCCCGGCAGCCTGTCGCAAACGGTTGCCCGGGTGAGCGTGCAGGATACTGCGGCTTTCGAGTAACCATTGCTGCAGTGTGGCTGCCAACTTGCGCGCGAGTTCGGGATGATCGCTCTCGGGCAGCGCCCTCGGTCTCATCCACGGATGCACTGTGTCGAACAATGCATCCGTGTCGCTGACATCGCGCGTCCCCGCACCGCGGGCCAGCAAAACACACTCTCCGGTCCGCAATGGCAGAAGTTCAAAGCTAACGCCGTCGATCCTCCGCCCTTCGAGAGACGCAAACAATTTACCACAGAGAATGTCATCGATACGCGGCCGTGCGCGCGCGCCCAGCCAGAGCCGCTGGTCTCGCAAAGTCGACGCTCGCAGCGCCAGATGAAACAGCGGTTCACCCAGTGGTGCCCGAGCTCCAACGCCCAGAATCTCCAACAGAGCGCGACCAGGAAAAGGTAGATCGCCGAATCCGAACAAGGCCCAATGGGCCGTTTCACTAGACGTCGCGCGTCCCGGACCAAACGGGACGTGCACGCCGCAGGCGCCGCGCGATGCTAACGCGTTCAGATTGTGCGTACGTGCCGCCTCACAGGGAGTCAGGTTGCCCAAATTCGCGCAGCCACGATCCCCGAGACCATCCAAAATCACTAACAAAATCGGCAGTCGATCATCCGTCACGCGGCGCGCTCCTGCCATTGGCGCAGCAATTCGCGCGCACCCGGCGGCACCCACTGCTCCCACGGTGCGCCACGGAGCATCGCCGCACGGATAGCGCTGGCGGTAATCTGTTGCCCGGGATCGCCTTCCAGAACATGAGGCGGGTAGCCGGCGGCCGCAAAGCGACGTGCTTTCTCGCGTTCCCAGTCTGAGAAAACTCGCACTAGCTGCGCCGTGCCAGGGGCCACGAGCAACGGCCAACGGTGCGGGTCCTCAAGCGGGAACGGTACTAGACGGTAGCGCGTGGCGCTGACGCCGGCAGATCGCAGCGCGGCCTGAATTAATTGCTCGCGCTCTTCGTAGGAATACGGATTGGCCGATGCCAGATGGCGGTGTGCGTTTGTCGGATGTTGGTGACGTTCGGCCGCTGTGGCATTGGTGATGCCGATCAGAAGTCGATCTGCCAGACCTAACGCGATCTGCACGAGTTCCAAATGATCATTGTGAAATGGTTGGAACCGGCCGGTGAGGATGATCTGATCAATCATCGCGCTGCGCGCTCGGCCAGCGCGACAATACGCCTTGCCTTATAAGCGATGGGATAGTCGATGAATTGCCCATTGACCTGAATCGAGGCCAGCCCGCGGGCCTCGGCCTCCTCGAAAGCGGCAATCACTGCCCTCGCGTTCGCAGCCTCGGTGGCGCTTGGCGTAAAGACCTCATTGCAGGGCTGCACCTGATCAGGATGAATGCATAACTTGCCTTGAAAACCCATGCCACGACCGTTTCGTGCCGATCGTCGAAAGCGTTCGACGTCCTTAATCTGCAGCACGACGGTATCGACAGGTGGTTCGATGCCGGCAATCCGCGATGCATGCGTGAGCTTGGCACGTGCATACGCGAGTTCAGTTTCCTCGGGTGTCCAGATGAGATCAAGATCGTGTGTATAGTCGCCGCCGCCGAAGGCGAGCCGTCGCACGCGCGGCGTTGCACTGGCGATCTCGAGTGCACTCTCTATGCCTCTGGCCGTTTCAACGATGGGCATGAGTTCCAAAGCCCCAGGCGTCATCCCAGCACTGCGCTCAGCATTGGCCATCCAGGCGTCCACTTTTCGCAATGCCTCGGCCGATTCGGTTTTGGGTAACACAATGCCATCGAGCCAGGGCCCAACGACTGCTTGCAAGTCGTCCTTGCACCATTCGGTATCGATCGAGTTGACACGCGCAAAACCTAACGAGCCGCGCGGCTTTTGTAATGCGGCTACCAGCAGATTTCGCGTGGCTATTTTTTCTGCTACCGCAACCGCATCCTCCAGATCTAGAATGACCACGTCGGCGCCTAACGTGAAGACTTTTTCCACGCGGCGCGCATGATTGCCTGGTGCAAACATGAAACTGCGCAGTCCTGACGGTATTGCTTTACTCATGACTTCTCAGTCAACTCCCTTTGTTAGCCAACTGGCTCAACGGCATCCGAGCGCCAGCCACGCTGCAATTCAAGCGCAAAGGAATACCGGTCTGCGGGATGATGCGACACCGTCACCTGGAAAGTGCGGCGCGACTGACCCAGGTAACGCCGCACAATTCGCAGCGAAGGCGACCGTTCTGCCACCTGCAACAGGGGCGCCAGCTCCGCTGGCATCAATGCCGCGCTAACATCCACTTCGACGGCCACGAGCCGTTCGCCGAACGTCTCCTCGATCAACTCGTAGACCATGTTCGATCTGCGTCCGATCAGCGGAGCAACGGCGGCGTACTGGGACAGGATATAAATGTCCGTCGAGCAGATCGGCAACTTGACGCCACGCAGTTTTCTGAGCGCACTGACCAGCGTCCAGTCGCTGCGCGCCGAAATTCCCAGCTCATTGGCCACTTTTCGGCTAACACGCATTGTCTGGCTGGATCGCACATGCAAGCGGCTGTTGGCCGGATAACGCAACAACTCAGCTGGCGTGCGCACGGTATGCGAATAGGCCTGGGTCGTGCGTCGGGCGCACACAACAGTGCCAATGCCCGGCCGGCGATCGATCAGCCCAAGATCCGTCAGCAAGCGCAGAGCTTCCCGCACGGTATGGCGACTCACACCATAGCGCGCGACCAGCTCCATCTCGCCTGGGAAGGCCTTGCCGACCTGCAGCACGCCCTGGCCAATATCGCCAATAAGGCTGTCAGCGAGCCGCTGGTAGCGCGGCTGCTTATCAGGTGGCCCGGATTTGCCGTTCATCGCAGCGCCTCCGCCGAAATCCAGTTTGACACCCCTATCACCCACAACCTAGCATTTGTCCGGACATTATATACAACGGATTGCCCCCATGAGCCACCAGTCACTACCCGTCGCACCGGGCCGATACCGCGAGAGTTTCGGTCGCTATTTTGAAGACTTTTCGCTCGGTGACGTTTATGAGCACCGTCCCGGGCGCACTATCAGCGAGGCTGACAATACCTGGTTCACTTTGCTGACGATGAACACACACCCACTGCACTTCGATGCGGAATACGCCAAAGCGAGCGAATTTGGTCGCTGTGTTGTCTGTTCGCCGCTCACAGTAGCGATACTGGTCGGTATGAGCGTCAGCGATGTAAGCCAGAAGGCCATCGCCAACATGGGTTGGACGGATATTCGGATGACGGCGCCGGTTTTCGCCGGTGACACGCTTTACGGTGAATCGAAGGTACTCGACAAACGCGATTCTGCATCCCGGCCCACGGCCGGGCTGGTCAAAGTCAGCACTACCGGTCGCAACCAGTCGGGTGTCATTGTCTGCACCTTCGAACGCACGATTCTGGTCGCGAAGCGCGGCCACGCGGTCGAAGACAAGATCGGCTATTGAGACTATCCAATGACGCATACCAAACCGGACACGGATGATTCACGCGCGATGCTCGACAGCATCGAGAAATGGGCCGAAAAATCGCTGCGCCCGGTTGCGCGCAAATACGACCATGCCGACGAGTACCCGGATGAGATCGTTGCGCAGATGCGCGACATGGGACTTTTCGGCGCTACCATTCGCGCCGAGTATGGTGGTCTCGGCCTGTCCGCGGCGATATATGCACGCATCGTGTCATTGATTTCGTCCGTGTGGATGGCGCCCGTCGGGATCTTCAACTCACACCTGATCATGGCCGCCTGCGTGCAGAGTTTCGGTACTGAGGAGCAGAAACGCTGCTGGCTGCCGCGTTTCGCGAGCGGCGAGCTTCGTGGCGGCATCGGTCTCACCGAACCTAACGCCGGCACGGATCTGCAAAGCATCCGGACATTGGCTCGTCGCGACGGCGATCACTACGTACTGAATGGCACCAAGACCTGGATTACCAACGGCGTGTACGGCTCGGTCTTCGGCGTTTTGGTCAAGACAGATCCCGCAGCGACACCCAGGCATAAAGGCATGAGTCTCTTTATCTGCGAAAAAGGCGCTGGTTTTGCACACTCCCGCAAAATCAAAAAAATGGGCTATAAGTCAATCGACAGCGCCGAGTTGGTATTCGACAACTTTCGGGTGCCGGCCGCCAATCTGGTGGGCGGCGTCGAAGGACTGGGCTTTATTCACGCCACCGGCGGCTTGGCCCTGGGTCGGATCAATGTCGCGGCTCGAGGCGCGGGTATCGCCATGGGCGCGCTGCGCGATGCGCTGCGATATGCGCAGCAGCGCGAGACGTTCGGCAAGCCTATTGCGCAGCATCAAGCGATCCAGGCGAAACTGGCGGACATGGCGACGCGCGTCGAGGCGTCACGGCTCTTGATCGAGCAGGCTGCTAACAAATACGACTCTGGTGAACGCTGCGATCTGGAAGCGGGCATGGCCAAACTGTTTGCCTCGGAAGCCGGGCTTGAGAATGCCACTGAAGCGATGCGCATCTTCGGTGGTTACAGCTATTCAACCGATTTCGACGTCGAGCGCTACTACCGCGATGCGCCGCTGATGTGCATCGGCGAGGGCACCAACGAAATGCAGCGCATCATTATCGCGCGCCAACTGGTGGAGAGATCTAAACTGTGACAACGGCTGGCAAAGCACTGCTGCTGCCCCTGCGCGGCATTCGCATTCTGACTTTCGAGGCGTTTGGTGCCGGGCCTTTCGGTTCGATGTATCTGGCGGATCTTGGCGCGGACGTCATCAAGATCGAGAACCGCGAGCAGGGCGGCGATGCCACTCGCGGCATGGGTCCGTTCTTTCTCGGACCTAACGACAGTCATTTTTTTCAGACTTTCAATATCAACAAACGCAGTGTCTGCCTCAATCTGAAAACTCCCGACGGCAGCCGACTGTTCCGCAAGCTCGTTGGCCAGTCGCATGCGGTTCTCAACAACCTGCGGGGCGATCAGCCCGACAAACTGGGCCTGACTTACACAGCACTCAAGGACGCCAATCCCCGGATCGTCTGCGCGCACCTGTCGGCCTACGGGCGCGACAACGAACGGCGCGCCTGGCCTGGGTACGATTACCTGATGCAGGCGGAAGCTGGCTACCTGCACTTGTCCGGCGAGCCTGGCACGGCGCCGGCGCGCATGGGACTCTCGATTATTGATTTCATGACCGGTATCACCACGGCCCTGGCCTTGGTAAGCACGTTGTTAGGGGTGTCACGCGACGGCCAGGGTCGCGACATCGACGTTAGTCTGTTCGATGTCGCGCTGCATCAGCTGAGCTATCCCGGCAGCTGGTATTTGAACGAAAAGCACATGACCGAGCGGCTGCCGCGCAGTTCGCACCCGTCGGCAGTGCCAGTGCAGCTTTTTCGCAGCCTCGACGGCTGGATTTTCATCATGTGTATGACCGACAAATTCTGGCTGGAATTGCTGGAAGTTCTTGGGCAGCCGGCGGACGTGGCCAAGGATCGGCGTTTCCAGACCGCGGCGGCACGACGCGAACATCGTGACGCGTTGACACCAATCCTGGATGCCCATCTGCAGCAAGATACCACCGCCAACTGGCTGCAGAAACTACAGGGACGATTGCCTGCTGCGCCTGTGTATGACATGGGACAGGCCCTCGACAGCCCGTTTCCCGCCGCTACCGGCATGGTCCGCCCAATGCCACATCCGTTGCGGCCCGATTTCCGCGCGCTTGGCAATCCGATCAAACTCGACGGACAACGACTGCCGGGTCGCCATGCATCAGCGTTAGGTGCCGACACCGAAAGCGTGCTGCGCGAACTGGGTGTCGCGGACAGCGAATTTGTGGATCTTCGCAAGGCTAACGTCATATGAAACTGCAAGGCATCCGCGTCATCGACCTGTCGCTGTTCCTACCCGGGCCCCTTTTGACTCAGACCATGGCCGATCATGGCGCCGAAGTCATTAAGGTGGAACCTCCCGAGGGCGAACCAAACCGCTCGTTCGGCGCCATCGAAGGCGAGCACAGTGTTTACTTTCGCAATACTCACCGCGGCAAGAAAAGTTTGTGCCTCAATCTCAAGGACCCCGCCGCGCGCGAGGCGCTACTGCGGTTATGCGAAACTGCAGACGTCTTTGTCGAAGCATTTCGGCCAGGCGTCGCTGCCAGACTCGGTGTCGACTTTGCAACCGTGTCGGCACGCAACCCGCGCATTGTCTATTGTTCCATCAGCGCCTTCGGTCAATATGGCCCGTATCGCGACCACCCCGCGCATGACTTGGCAACCGAAGCACTGGCCGGCGTTGTCAGCGTCAACCTCGATGCACTCGGCGAACCCGTCATGCCCCACATGCCAGTCGCCGATGTGACCGCCTCGGCATTGTCATTGAGCGGCGTACTGATGGCGCTGCTGCGCCGCGAAAAAACCGGCCGCGGCGACTTTATCGATGTCGCCATGCATGACTCGGTATTGTCGTGGACCGCGAACGTACTGGGCGATGTTTTTGCTAACAAACATAACCCAGATGTCAAGAACGAACGCACCTGGGGCGGCGCAGCCTTCTACAACATCTACAAGACCCGCGATGGGCGGCATATCGTGTTAGGCGCACAGGAACTTAAGTTCGCGCGCAATCTGCTGAGCGAGTTCGGTCGCATGGATCTCTATCCACTATGCGAACGCGGCTGGGGCGCGCATCAAAAACCAGTGACAGACTATCTGCGTAGCAGATTTCTGGAAAAAACCCAGGCCGAATGGGTCGCCTGGTTCAGAGGCAAAGATATTTCATTTGCGCCTGTGAAAACCTTGCGCGAAGCCTTCGACGACCCGCAGGTTGCCGCCCGTGGCATGCGCGAAGTCGATGCCGCCGGAATGGAACACATCGGCATACCTGTCAAATTTACACACGAGCCTGGTCGGCTCAACCCTGCTCTGCCAAAACTCGGCGAACACAATACCGAACTGCTGCGCTCGTTAGGTTTCGACGATCAGACAATAGCCGCCCTGCGGCCCGCGCCGACGATCAGAGCAGCACATTGACTTCCATGTAGACGCCATTCGGATCGAACATCGACATTGAGCGTAGATTGATCCAACCTTTGCCGTCATTGGATGGCACTTTCCAGTTCACCGGCGGCGTCACCACATTCGCACCCGTTTTGAGCGCGCGCTGATGTACCGCATCGATATCCTTGGTTTCAATGACAAGAATCGCCTCACCCATGCGCACCTTGCTGCGCTTGGTCGGCACCGCGGTATCGAACGGTGCTTGCAGATACTGCAGCAGACCTAACATACCAACTTTGGGATCATCGACCTGCAGCAAGACCAGATGTGCGCGCGCGCCATCAGGTGCAGCGGGCGGAAAACGCCAGTCCACTGACAGCTCGTTGTCGTACCAGATTTTCCAGCCGAAAACATCGATGTAAAACTTCGCGGCCGCGCGCGCATCTGGCACCAGAAATGTTGTGCGACGAAACAGATTTTCAGCCATTTAGCTTCTCCATGTCATGAGACGACGTCGTCAAGGACCGCTGTCAGCCTGCCAACAACACAGCTTCCGCGTGCTCCAAAGCCGCAGGTAGTCCGTAAATGACCACGACGTCGCCCTCGCGCAGCGTCATCGCAGAATCAGGCTCGCGCCCGAGAATACCCGCGCGTAGCACTCCCGTCACGACCACCTCAGCGCCGGCGTTTTGCACATCGGCAATCCGCCGACCGACCGCCCAGCCGCCGGGCGGTAACACCACCGATTTCAATTCCTCGCGATAGCTATGTGTTTCGTCGATCGGCAACGCGTGGTCGCGGCGGACGATACTGCGCAGAATCGAATAGCGATGTGCGCGAATATCCCCGATCGTGCGCACCACCTTGGACATGGGTACATGCAATAACAGCAACGCATGTGACACCAGCATCAGGCTGGCCTCGAAGGTCTCGGGCACCACTTCAGTCGCACCGGCCTGTTTCAATTCCTCCACCCGGGTATCGTCCTGGGTGCGCACCAACACCGGCAGATCTTTGTTCACCCTGCGCACTGTCCGCACAATCGACAACGCGGTCGAAGGGTCGCTGAACGACACGATCAACGCACTCGCTTTGTCGAGGCCGGCAGCTCGCAACACGTTTTCGTCGGCAGAATCTCCGTAGATCACGGGATCGCCGCCCTGCCGCGCCATCACGACTCGCGCCGGATCAAGATCCAACGCCAGGTATTCATGCCCCTGGGATTCAAGCACGCGCGCGACGTTTTGTCCTACTCGGCCAAAACCGCACAGGATTACGTGTTCGCGACGTGCCAGATCCAGCGTTGCTGCGTTGTCACGGGTCATGGCTGTGCTCGCATCGGTCGGGCCGTGTTCGCGCAGCATGAATCGTACGATCCGCTTGTTGTTCTTCAGAATCAAAGTTCCTAACACCATCGACAATACGGTGGCGACCAGCAAGGGCTGCACCACAGCCGCTGGCAGCACGGATCCTTTCAATAGAATTGTCAGCAGGGCGATGCCGAACTCACCGCCGACCGACAACACGACACCGGCGCGCACCGCCTTAAACCATGGCACGCCGAACACTCTGGCCAACAAAGCCATCACACCGGCACGCAAAAGTTGCGCGGCGAGCACCAGCGCTACAATCAGCGCGAACTCGCGTGACAACAGCGCAATATCGAGAAGCAGACCAACGGCGATGAAAAACAGGCCCAGTAGAATTTCCTGGAAAGGTCTGATTACCGCCTCAACCTGGTGACGGTACTCGGTCTCGGCCAGCATCATGCCGGCGAGAAAAGCCCCGGTTGCTGGCGAGAGTCCGGCGCGTTGCGATATCCAGGCGGACGACAAGGCCACCAGCAGCACTGCCAGCGTAAAAAGTTCACGCAGGCGACTATGCGCAATGGCGTAGAACAGAGGCCGGAGCAGATACCTCCCAGCTAACAGAACCAACAGCAAGGCGACGGCCGCGCCGGCGACCGACAACAACAGTCCCTGCGACGAAAAGTCCGCATCGCGCAGCGCAAGCGCCGAGGCCAGGGCGAGAAACGGTACCACCGCCAGGTCCTGGAACAGCACTACGCTGAATGCCAGCCGGCCGTGTGTGCGATTGAGTTCGCCCAGCTCCCGCAGCTGCTGCACGATCAGAACCGTCGAGCTCATCGCCAACGCGCCGCCTACGGCCACTGCTGGCAGCAGCGGCAGTCCAAACGCGAATGCCAGTGCGGCCGCGGCGCTGGCAGTGAGCAGCACCTGGGCGGCACCGAGGCCGAAGACCTCACGCCGCATGGCGATCATGCGCGGCCAGGAAAACTCCAGACCTAACGTGAAGAGCAGGAATACCACGCCGAGTTCCGACAACATCGCGGTGGTCGGGGTATCCTCAAGAACGCCGATTGCCTGCGGCCCCAACAGCACGCCAACCGCCAGATACCCCAGAACGGAAGGCAGCCCGACGCGGCGGGCCAGCATGACCACGACCAATGTGGCCGCGAGGAGAATCAGAATCTGGGCAAGGGTTCCATCAACCATTCAGCCAAGATTGCAATCAAGCCGGGAAAAACTCCAGCAATTTGGTGGCAGTCATGCTCGCTACGTCTTTGGCTTCAAATTTGAACAGACGCACCCGTGACACGATCTTGGCCTCGAGGTCCGGATCCTTCAATTCGCTGGACACCACCCGGCACAAGGTAATGTCGCCCGACGGTGCAATGGTCAGCTCCAGCACCAGCTTGCCTTGTAACTCAGGATTCTCCCGCAATGCTCGAGTGTACAGGGCGTACAGCGCGCCTTTGTTGCGATCGAATACCGTTTCGATTTCCTCGCGACTGCGGGACGCCTTGCCACTGCCGCCGCGTTGCACTGCGCCACCGCGTCCTTTGCCAACGACCGATGAAGGAGCTGCAACTGTAGTCGTGGTATGGGTGCCGATGGCGCCCGCGCCGCCACCGAAACCGCGGCTCATCGCAGCGGTGTTGATGCCAGAACTGGCCGATCCAACAGTCGACGTGATGAGATTGCGCTCAGAGCGCACTTCAGTGCCCTGGTCGACGTCCTCAGGTTTAGGTTGCTCAAAATCTTGAGGCTCGCGCAATTCTGCCAGTTCATCCTGCAGAGCTAACATGCCGGTATTTCGCACCCGTTGCTGGGTATCCACCGGGGTCTTGTTCGGTACCCTCGAAGGTTGCGGCGACACTTGCTGCGGCTTTACTTCAGGCGGCGGCGGTGGCGGTGGGGGTGGCGGAATCGGCGTTTCGACAATCAGTTGCACAACACGTTCCGGCAAATCAGCCGGCGAACTGCGTGGCGCTTCGACACGCGGTATCAATGCAATGATCAGCCCCACGACCAGTACCACTGCCAGCGCAATTTTCTGCCGGAAGCGATAGGTGCGCTCGACTTCGTTGTCCAGCGACCAGGGCAGCTCATAGCTGCGATAGCGAGGTGCCAGTGCGACTGCGTTCATGCGATAACCGCTCTCAGCCCGCGCCTGCCGCACGCTCGGCCTCGACCACCGCCAGCGATACCTTGCCGTAGCTGGCTTCGGTACAGGTCGCCATCACTTTCTTCAAAATACGAAATGGCAAATTCTTGTCGCCCATGATGGTGATTTCGCGGCCAGCCTGGTCGTCGCGAGCGGCGTTGCGCAACACACGGTCGGCCTGACTGGCGAGCGCATCACGCAAAGGCTGAATAATGGTTTCCGAGTCTGGCATCGCCCGCAACGTCGCCAGCGCCACCACCGCGCGGCCATTGACCAGGACGGCATCGCGCGTAACCATCACAACGACGGTCTCGCGCGGCTTCAGTTCGGAGATCGATAGCGGCATCGCAACGTTCTTGGTGTTAGGCAGAATATCGACATCGGCTGTGTGCACCAGCAGGAACACCACCAGAATCGTCATCATGTCGATGAACGGAATAAGCCCCATGTGATTCGGCCCATGCGCGCCTTTTCGATGCCGCCTGCCGCGCAAGCCTTTCATCGGCTGGCTCCTGCCGGAACCGCGGCCGGTGCGCCGGCCGCCGCAGCGCCAGTCAGCGGCGCATCGCCGACGGAAATTTGCGGAAATAACTCGTACTTGGTCCACCGCCCGTCATCGAGGGTAAAGAGCCGCGTGGTATCCATAACCTGCACCAGCATGTCATAGGGCACTTCGGGCGCCAACAGAATGCTGCAATCTGTTTTGGTTGGAAATTTGGTCTTTACCGCGCGCAAGAACAGCGACAAAGTCTTGAGATCATATCCAGCCGCGGTGTTAGGCAGCGTGCGCAGGATACCGGTCCGTTTGTCGGCGACCTCGAGACGGTCGGCGCGCACAATGACTTCCAGTTGCAAGCCTTCCGGAATATCGGGCACCGAGGTGTTAGGCGCGGGCAAATTGAGTTCCAGGATATGGGTCTTGGAAAAAACCGCCGTGAAAATCAAGAAGAAAACCAGGATGACCATCATGTCGATCATCGGCACGATGTTGAGATCATCGCGGCCACGCAGCCGGGCGTGGTTACGCAATGCACGCTTCGCGAGGAGTGAGCTGCTCATCGGGCAATATTCGCTGACAGAACCTGTGACTCTGGGGCCAGCAGGCTCAGGCGCCCGCGGGCCGTGGCGTCATCGGTCGCGGCGCTGGCGCCGCTGGACTCGGTTGCGCCGCTGCCGCCTCGTCGCCGCGGCGTTCTGTAATCGAATTCAGGAACTTGACGACCGCGATTTCCAGGCTGTCAATCAACGCCGTGGTCTTGCCTTCGAGATACATGTGCGTCAACAGCAGTGTGATGGCAACGAACAGACCGGATGCCGTGTTGTTCATGGCGACCGAGATTGCCGCCGCCAGCAGGCTGGCCTTCTCGGCAGGGTTCGCCTGGGCCACAGCCTGGAAGGCGCCGATCAAACCCATGACAGTTCCTAACAGTCCGATCAACAGGCCGATGTTAGCCAACGATGACAGATAGTGGGTACGCTTTTCAAGTTGCGGTACGACTTCGAGCAGGCTCTCTTCCATGGCCTGCTGGACGTCGTCCCGATGCCGCGCCGATGAAATACGCGACAGCCCGTACTTGAGCATGGTCGCAATGTGTGACGACGACTCGCCCGCGACATTCGCAGCCTGGCGAAAATTCCCAACCTTGAGCATCGGCGTGATCTCGTCCCAGAGCGCACGGTTACGCGAAGTCTCGCGCGTCAGATAGATGAAGCGCTCGATCGAGATCACAACACCAACGATGAATATGATGGCCAGTGGGTAGAGGAAGAACCCCCCCTCCTGGAAGAAATTGATGGCTTTTTGAAAGAAATCCACGGCGGCTCACTCCTCTTTGCGACGACCCGAGTCTGAACGAGACCCCGGACACATACTTAGACTCAACTCTCAGCTTGGCTTTTTGGCTGACCCTCGGGCCCCGGGGCCGGAACCGAGCCGCTCGACGGGGCCGCGGCGGGCGACACCGCGGGTACCGCTGGCGCCACTGCCGGCTTGTCGCCTGTTGGCGACGCAGACTGCAGGGCATCGAAATAACGATTTTCACGACGAAAAACTTCGCGATCCACGGGCGCCAGCACTTCATCCAGCAGGCTGTTGAGCGGCCTGCCAACTAGATCGCCCAGTTCCGGGCGCTTCCACGGCACGATGTAGAGAACCTTGGGCAGCTCTCGGTTCCCCGTAATCTGGGTATTGTCGAGATCGATGCGGTCCGTATTGGTGCGACCTGCATTTCTTGTTGAGGCGCCAGCCGCTGTGCTCACACGGGGCTTTACCGACTGGCCGGCAGGCGCTGACGTGTTCACGCGCGGCTCAATGTCCGCGGCGGCCTCGGTCGGTGTGCTGCCAGGAGCATCCGTCGCGCGCGAAGTGGGCGGCACCGGAGCCTGTGTTTGAGCGGACGCCCAGGACGCAGCTACTAACAGCCACACGCAGCCGGAAACCGGCCATCTAACGATGGAGTTTTTCACGTACTACCTCCTGCGGGCTCGGCAGCCGGTTTGGCCGGTTTTGCAAGCCGCTGTTTAATTTCTGCGATCCAGCCTGATACGGGCTTCTCCTCACCCGTGAGCGCGCGATAACGCTCAAAAGCGGCGAGCGCTGCCGCCGGATCGTCCAGAAACAAGTCAAGCAAGACGGCTAGATTACGCTGTGCGGGGGCATATGTCGCGTCCAGCGCAGTCGCTTTCTCGTACCACACGCGGGCCTCAGCAAATTTGCCCTGCAGGCGCTGGACATAGCCCAACTCGGCGAAAACGAGCAAGTCCGAGGCCGTGCCATCCACCTGCTTTGTTAGTAATTCCTCGGCCCGCGGCAGATCCCCCGACTGACGCGCCGCAGAAGCCGCAGCCAGTACGGGCGCGGCGATCATCTGTTCAGTCTTGCCGTAGCGGCCCGGCTTCAGTTCCGCCAGCGCGGCGAAACTGGCTTTCACAGAATCGTCATATTGCCCATCGCGAACTCGCACCGTATTGACTTCATGAATGCCGATTGCCTGCTCTTCGAACGGAAAAGCCTGTTCTTCCAGCAAGGTGTCGTACTGTTCGCGCTCGTCTTTGCTGAGCTTGGGTGGCCGCTCGGACTTCATAATGTCCTTGGCCAATTGCCGATAAAGCTCGGCTGATTCATAAGTCGCAGCCGTAGTGACTTCCAGTACGCGATAGTCGATCGCGGCGCGGTAGGCAGCACGAGCGGCCTCCAACGACTTGCGCTTCGCGGCCAGACTCTTTTTCAGAGGCGCCACCAGCTTGACCGCACGGAATGCATCGCGGACCGGCACCGCCAATTGCAATTGCGCGCGCGCTGCCAGCAGACGCGAACGATCAGTACGCGCGCTGCCAGCAGCGGCATCCGCTTTTATGATCTCTTTCTGCCAGAATATGAGTCGCGCCGTGTTGTTAGCTTTGGCGGCGATGTCCGCAAGCCGCTGCCGGGACTCAAGCGCATCCGCAAATGGCGTTGGGTACTGCGCGACATAGCGCTCCAAGGTCGCCACGGTCCGCGGCGTATTGCCAGCTTTCTCAAAATTGTCGGCTGCCGAGGCTAGCGCCTCGCGACGCAGATCCGCAGATTCGGTCGCATTGGCCGCGATGCGCTCAAACTCGAGCGCCGCGTCGCCCGGGCGCTGCGCCTCCACAAAGGCCACAGCGAGCTTGCGGGTGACATCAGACTGCAGTGGACTCTGCGGCCAATTGCGGCGGAAGCCTTCCAGCACGCCAATGGCTCGCGGCCAGTCCTTCAAACTCATCAACTGTGCCGCAGCATCAAATTCTGCCGTAGTGCGCACTGGCGAATCGGGCGCCAGTTGCGCCACTCGCAAAAAATCGTCCACGGCTCCCGCGCCATCGCCCGCCGCGCGTTTGGCCTCGCCTTGCTTATAAACGGACGCGGCCAAACGCTCGCTGAGATCTTTGCGCAGCGGGTCATTGACTGGCACCAGGCTACGCGCGCTGACAAAGGCCTTTTCAGCCGGGCCGAACTGACCGAGATCGAAATTGGACTGTGCTATGACCGTCCACGCAATGCGTTGCTTGGCGGCATCCACCGCTGGCTGGTGATCGAGTACCGCTTGCGCAACTTCGATCGCGCGCGGCAGATTGCCCTGTGTGAAAACGTCCTGCGCAGCGCGCGTTAGCACACCGCCGCTGTCGGGATGCTCAGGAAAGGTGGTGGCAAATTTCACGCCGGCATCGATCGCACGGCCGTGCCAGACAGTCTTGGTTTCACCTGCCAGCGCAGCTTCATGTTTGTCGTAAGCGGCCAGTGACGCATAGGCTGCTTTTGCAGAACGCTCGTTGCGCGGATAATCGTATGCGGTGCGCTGGTACTCCTCGGCAGCCGCATCATACTGCCTGCTTTCGTACAGCGTTTCAGCTAACAGATAGTTGGTGGCCGCAGAATCGTCCGCATCCGGAAAGGACTGCAGATAGTCGCGGTACCAGCGCGCAGCCTGTTCGTAATCAGTGATTTTTTTCGACGTTTGCGCAGTCGAGTGATACCAGGTTGCGACGTCCTTCAGATTGACGCGCAACGCAGCCACCACCGCAGGGTACTGTGGGTGTTCGCGGCCACGCCAGAACGCGCTCGAGAAATTGTAGCGCTCGACAAAGTCGCGCTTGCCATCCAGCACCAACTGCTCGAACCCGCCCTTGCGATAGGCTTCTATGGCCTGCATGGCCAGAACCGGTGCAAATTCAGTGTTAGCATCGCGCGCGACATAGGCACGGTATGAAGTTGCCGCATCCTGCCAGCGCTGCTTCTCGACGAACAGGTCACCAAGACGCGAATACAACAAATGCGCGTAGACCGGAGGCTCGCCGCGGCCCAGGTAATTTTCCAGCGTGGCGGCGCCATCCAGGTATGAAAACGTGATGCTTTGGACCCGCAACGTGTCCTCAACCAGCTCCGTTTCCGGCCGAGTAAGGTTCTTGTCAGGCCGCAACTTACGTTTGTCGCCTTTTTCAAGCAACAAAGAGTCCAGCACACCGGAAAAAGATGGCAGCGATTCCTCGTTCAAGCCCTGCTTGAAAAGTGACCAGCCGTGCTTGTAAAGACTCTGATTGTAGAACTGCGTGCGCTTGGGTCGCTTTATCACACGTTCGTAGGCACGCTGCGCATCGACATAGCGTTTGGCAGAAAACAAAATTTCGCCGCGGCGGAAATCGACCTCAGGCATCAGCACGGCGTTAGGAAAGCGGGCGACAATACTTTCCAGCGTGGTCAGCGCTTGCTCGCTTTGTCCGGTAGTTTCATAGGCACGTGCCAGCTGATACAACACCTCATCGTTGCGCGGATAATTCGGATAGGCCGTCAGCAGTGCGGAATATAGCTTGATTGCTTCGGCGCCTTGCAGGTCGATCGCGGATACCTCGCTTTCCATGCGTTCGAGCTCGCCAGCTTCGAGATTCAAATCGCCAAGGCGGCGCAATGCCTCGGCGCGTAACGCTGGATCAGTGCGCTGCAATTCGAGAAACTTCCGGTAGTTCTCCATTGCCTTGGAAGCGCTGGAATCGACCGCAGCGTCACGACGAACGTCAACCACCGGTGGTTTCAGGTCGGCAAGTGTCGGCTGACGATCCTGGTCGCGGGCCGCTGCCTGAGTGAGCAACAAAGCCGCCACAGACCACGCTGCAACGCATGCGATTTTGTTAGGTGCACTGCGCCGCATCACTGCCTGGGCTCCGACTCAGGTTGCGGCGATTCAGTATCAGGTGTCACTTCTTTCTTCGCAGGCAGATCCGGCGTCGCGGCCTTGTCGTAAATAGATGCCAGGGCAAATCGCGCCTGCACCTGATAGGCCCCCAGCCGCTCCTGTTGCTGCTGCAACTCACGCACGCCCAGATCAGCGAGGTAGCTGCTCTGCAATTTGCGCGTGTCATCGAGCCGCGCATGCAATGTGCTCAAACGGTCCTGCGCAGCCGACAGACGACCGGCAAACTCCTGGCGATTGGCGCCCGTCGTGTCACCGATCGCAGCTAAACGCGCAAACCGCGCGGAACTCTCCGCCAGAGTGCCGTTGACATCGGTAAGGGCGCGACGACCATCTAACAGGCGTGCGCGGAAACTCTGGTTGAGCCGCCAATACAACACGCCCTTGACCAACCGCAGTTTGGCACGCTGCTCGGCGGTGGAGTCGTCGACCGGCAGCGATGCCATGGACTGTTCAAGATCGAGCACGCGCTGCCATTGCGCTCGCTCAGCGCTCGTACCTAACAGAGCGACATTGCCGCTTTTCTGCGCCGTTTCGATCTGCTCGCGCAAACCGTCACGACGCGCATCAAGTAACGGAACCGGTTGCGCCGCTAGCAACGCCTGCGCCCGCGGCATGAGTTGCGCAAGTGCGCGGTCGCGCGTAGCAATCATGTCGCCGAACGCCTCAACGCTCCCCTGCCAGCGCGACAGCGTGGCGTCGAGATAGGACATGTCCCGATAATTTTTCAGGCCTTCCTGAAAATCATGGCCGGCCATAACGTTAAAGAGATAGCGGGATTCCGGCGCGTCGGGCAATTGCTTAAGCTGCCAGAACCAGCCGTACTTGGCGCCATCCGCCTCGCGCTCGAGAATTCCTGCCAGCATCTCACCGCTGCGAATGCGGACCACCGCCTGGTCGAGCCGTTTACTTTCATCCTCGAATGAGCTAACTGCTTCTTCGTAATATTGCGCTGCCTGCGAATTGGCGCCGAGCTTCGCGAACGCATAGGGCACGGCAAGATAGGACTCCTGCACCGCCGAGTCGAGCATGTTGCGACTGCGCAGTTCCAGCCACGGCGCAAGCGCCTCCCGGTGCTGGCCCAATGCACTGTCCGCCCAACCAAGACCTAACAGTGCTTTGTTGCTCTGCGGCCCATTGAGTCGCACCCGTTGCAGTGCAATGCGCGCCTTGGCAGGCTGTTCAGCCTGCATGAAGGCAAAACCCAGCGCGAGATTGGCTTTGTCCTGTAGCGCAAGTAGTTCGGATTTTTCGCTGTCAAGCGTGCCGACACCCGTCAAGACCACCTCGGCCCGATCGAGCTGGTTCTGGCGAATCAGCGCAACGCCCAGATTGAAGCGCGCGTATGCAGTCCAAGTGGCCGGGCCCTGCCAGTTGCGCAGCACCGCCTCCGCATCGGCAAAACGACCCTGGCGCATCAGCACGTTGGCTAACAGATGCTGGCGTTCCGCCTCAAGATCCGGTTGCAGCGCGCTGCTGATGCTGCGCAGCGCGCCTTCAGCGCGGTCATCATAACCGCGCGCGTACCAGACTTTGGCGAGATAAAACCAGGCGCGATTGCGCACACTGGCCGGCACGTCCGCGTTCAGCAGTTTCTCGAAACGCTGACCCGCTTCGTTGTGCAGACCGAGCTCAAGGAACAACCCACCTAACAAAAGTTGCGATTCGCCGCTGTGGTTGGGGATGCGATTCCAGGCGTCATAGGCGGTGAGACGCGTCAGCGCCTGGAAACTCTCGCCCTGGTAAAACCAGAAAAGCACGTCGCCATAGTGCAGATCGCGCACCTGCATGATCGGCAACTTGTCGGGATCTTTCTTCTTGGCGGCCTGCGCAGGCTGCACGCACAGCAGCGCTACCGCGCCGAGCGCGAGAAAAAACAGCGATTGCAGCGGCCTGCGAAACACGTGCGGACTATTCCCAGTCCTTGATCTCAAATTCCGGCTGCGCTCGCCGCTGGCGGTCGGAGATCTTCAGCTCAAGGTATTTGGCGCCGACTGCCTTGTTGAAACGCACCGACGCGCCGCGACGATAGTCACGGTCGTTAGGCCCCTTGCCATTGAAAATTGCCACCAGTTCATGCTCGCCGACTTTCAAATTGCCGAGAAAGAGCCGCTGGACACCACCACGCAGCAGCGCCTCGGCTTCGCGGGGCGTGTAAAGATAATTGGTCACTTCTTTGTTATCGATCTTGATTTGCACAGAATCAACAGCAAAATATTCGCCGACGTCCATCGACAAAAACACCGCAACCTGGGTGTTGGCCGGGAACAATAGTTCTTCTTCCAGCATGAAGAGTTCGCGGTTGAGATCCACCGCGTCTTTTTTCAAGCTCTGGATTTGCTCATCCAAAGCGCGCGTATCCGGCGCAGCGACAGCGGGTGATGCCGCGGCATCGGTTACAGGTGACGCGTCAGTTGCAGGCGCCGCATCAGTTGCAGGCGCAACCTGAGTGGCCGGCGCCGCCACGGCCTCTGGTTTGGCCTCCGCAGCGTTAGGTGGCGGCGTCTGCGCATGTGCGCTGACGACGGACAGCGCAAGCAGCGCGGTGATCAAGGTACTAACAACACGCAACATGTCCACAAACTCCCTACTGAGCTAACAGCCGGCGCACTTCTGCGTCGGCATTACTGGGCGCCCCGGCGCGATCGTCGCGGCGCACGCCACGCACAATGCCCAGACGATCGATCATAAACATCATCGGCAGGGAATCGACGCGATACGCGCGCGCCACGCCCTTACCCGGATCAAGCAAAAAAGGAATCTTGAGCGACAGACCTGCTGCAAATTCTCGCGCAGCGCGGATATCGTCATCCACATTGACGGCATACACGATCAAACCCTGGTCTTTCAGACCTGCGTGCAAGGTGTCGAGTTCCTTGAGGTGCGCGCGACACGGACCGCAGCGGCTCGACCAGAAGGCCACCACCACCACTTCGCCACGTTGCTCGGACAATCGCACATTGGGCCCGCCGATGGTTCGCAGTGCAAAATCGGGCGCAGGCTGGCCCGCCCGCAGCGCCTTGTCGGCCGCCGTGGCTGACAGTGTTGCGCATAGGCTCAGAAACACAGCGCCCAGCGACGCGCGAAATGACTTAGTTGGCCTCAAACGTTGGACCCTGGGGCGCGCGACTCTATTCACAGCGAATCAAGCCGCGCATTCCACACAAACAAGCGCAGCAAAGCTCGCACACTGACATTACAAGTGTCAACGCAGCAGTACCCACATTTCGTCTGGCGTTGCCTGGATCACACTTGACCCACGAGTTTGTCGCCAGTCACCGACGATGCGACGTGGCTCACGTTCTGACTCGCGCTCGACGGCGGTTACCAGCGGCGCCGTCGAGCAGCCTGTTCATGCAACTGCACCAGGAATCCGCGGACCGCAGGCAAGGCCTCGTCCATGGGCATCAGGCGCTTTTCGACCAAGTGTGCCGCGATATCAGCGGTGCTGCGTCGACCGTCCACCAAGGCGGCAACGAAACCGTAAACTTGCTGCTTGAGCGCCTGTTCGGCCAGGAATGCGCTCGGCGGCACCGGCAAGCGCGGATCGCACAGCCACTCAGGCAGTGCCTGGTTCGACAACGACTCGGCCTTGCTGATGTCACGTCGCGCGACAAATGCGTAGGTCTGCTCGATACGCGCATGGCGGCTTGCAGGCGATCGCATATAGGGCAGCGAGTCGTCACGATCACGCTCGAATGTAAAACCGTGGGCAGCGAGCAGCGGCACAATTTCCGCAGCCGTCAGATGTTCAGCGGGATCGGCCAACCCGAAAGCCAGCGAGCCGAAGTTAATCCAGCGTCCGCCGGGCTTAAGCAGCCGCGCCACACGCCGGGCGAACTGCGGCAGCGACTCAGGCAGGATGTCGACTAGCCATGGCGTCACCACCGTATCGAAACTCGCCGTTGCGAACGGCGCGCGCAGCACATCGCCTAACAGCACAGAAAAGCCGCCGCGCACTGGCGCCGGTGCACGCAACTCACGCGGTATGGCGACATTGTCGGCATTGCGCGGCGCCAAAGGGAACTCGACCAGATTCACTGCGGCGCCCGCCGCCAGACGCTGCAGACTCCAGACTAACAAAGGATTGATATCCATTGCCGTGGTTGTGGTCGGCGCGGCTTGTTGATGCAGATCATAGGCCAATCGGCCTGCGCCAGCGCCAGGCACCAGCAGCCGCCCCAGTGGCTCGGCTGCGGCGAGATCGCGGACGATCGCCAAGGATGCCCGGTTTTCGTCATCACCCCAGACCCAATCGCGGTGCAGGTTGATGTAGTAGCTCGTCAGATCCTGACTCAACGGCAGGCGCACCTGCAAGCCCTCAAGCACAGCGGCGCTGGTCGCACTAACGAGCTGCAGCGGTGCTAACAAAGTGTGCAAATTGCGGCGGTGGGTTGCGTGGCCGTCGGCCAGACGCGCGAGGCGCGCCCAGGCGGACTGTGGCAGCTGCGGGTCCTGCAGTCGCTCGCGCAACTGCCGCTCGATCTCTTCTTCACGTTTGATCAACAGCAGATAACGCTGGCGCCATTCCTGCAAATATTGCAGCGGCTGCGCAACCAGACACGGCACGCCCTGCAAAACAGGGAACTCCTGACGGCAAGCGCCGCAACGCCACGCGTCCTTCGCGGCAATCAGCGTTCCTGCCGCGCATTGCGGGCAGCTAAATTCATCCGCCATGACGACGGATGTTATCCGAGCCTAAGCGATCGTGCCGTTAACGATCGGGTTAAAGGCCGTCAGGCTATCGCGCAACGCGACCGAGCCAAGACCATGCTGCGGGAATCGCGTCGCGAACAGACTCTGCTCACCGTGCAGGGCCATGTAATTGAGGACGATGGTCTCGGCCAGCAGGTTGACGTTGTTCGCAGCCGGGTTTGCGCCGGTTTCAATCGAACCGTCGGCTCGCATGTAGCCGATCTGCTGATGCCGTGCCGCTGGAACGCTGTCGCCGGTGAACACTTGCGGACGGCCCGACGGGTTATAGACCAGGAAGAACGTTGCTGCAGTGGACTGATTGTCGCTGGTCCACATGAACTTGCCACGTCCATCGACCGTGCTGTCAACTTGTGTACCGGACGATATGCCGCCGTCCGAGAACCCATAAAGCATCAACGGCGTGCCTTTACGGGCCGCATATTCCAGGCAGGCGCCCATGCACTGACCGGCGCGGAAATCGCGCAGCTCGCCAGTTGCGCGGCCCATGCCGTGGTAGTCATAACCGCCCATCGTGATCGTGCCAGCACCGGCGTAGCCTTCCAGCACCAGCTTCATCACGGCGGCTGTCTTGCGAAACTCGCCGTCCGCATCGAACTCTGCGCGACTAAAGATGCCGCCCGCACCCAGAATGGCCGGGTCGAGCTCCGGATTCAACGACGACGGATTGCCGAAGCGATCGGCCAGATCGGCCGCCTTGACGTAGTTGCAGCGAACCAGTTCTTTGACCAGATCATCGCGCGTGATTGTCTTGGGTTCGCTGCGCGCGAGTTTCATGTCAGAAATCCGCTGCATCGACTCCATGACCGCTACCGCATCCGCCTGGCTCAACAGGCCCACCAGTTTGCCGGTGTCAACCAGACCTGTCACGTCCGAGGTTCGGTCCACCTTGGTGGGTGCCGCACCGGGATCAATCATGCTCATGGGCGCCTGCGAGTTACCACCCGAGACACTGGCGCGCGAACCGATCAAAGACAACAATTCGCCATCGGCACCGGCTTTGAAAATGCCGTACATCGGATTGTGCGGGTTGTTAGCTGTGTCATTTTCCGACCGCGCAGGCAATACCGCGCCGCTGATATTGGCGGCTGTGGCAGGCGACACGCGCGAGAGAATTCCGCGCAGATAGGCGCTGTCCGAATGAAAGGCCAGACCCAGAGTAGTGTTGACGAAATTGTTAGTAGGGCTCGCTGCATTCGGCGCGTTAGGTACCATGTCGCCCGGTAGACCCAGTTTGGCGTAGCCTGCAGAAGACAGGAAATCCAGCTGACCGCCCTGATTGCCTATCAGCACGTTGGAACCGGCGATGTTGCCGCCACCGGCCATGTCAAAAGCGATAAAAGGGATCTTGCCAGCGCCCTGCACCGCAAAGCCACAACCTGCCTTGAGCGCCGAAACATCGGCTGACAGCGCAGCCTGCGCCGCACGCGGATTGGCGAACAGACTGAAGACCGACGCCCCAGCCAGCGCGATGCCGCCTTTCTGAAATCCCTGGGCAACAAAGTCGCGACGCGTGACCGGTCGCTTGTGACTCTCGGCGTGACGCAGCGGCTGGTCGAGTCTTAAGGCTTTGGGTGTCGGTTTGCGGATCAACATGTTGGTCGCCTCACATCACTGTAAAAGGGTGACAGCGCTACCGAGCACTGCACCGCAACTGGCTTTGGCTATCGTCTTGCTGCGATCTGCGGCACAGGAAGCTCCGCAGGCACTCAGTTTGACCGATAGGGCATCGAGTTCGCTGCGAACCGCCGCACGATCAGGCTGCGAGCCCACCGACAGACCTAACATCCGGTCCAACAGTGGATTGAACACCTGGTCGCGTGCACCGGCGCTGCCGAACACCGCGGCAACCGAAGCGTTGAAATCCACACCCGGGAAATAGGTAGCGCGCAGCGAGCTGTCTTCCACCAGCGCGTTGCAGTACTCAATAGAAAGCTGCGCGATACCTACCTGCTGGGCACTCAAAAATCCCTCGACATTCTCGTTCTGTGGCAGCGCCTGCTTCACCAATTCGTAGGTCGCTTTCACCTCGGTCTGTGTCGTCGGGACTGTCGTCATGGCCGACATCGATGCACTGATTTCCTCAAACTGTCTGATACCAATGTCGCTCTGTGGCGGCAAATTCACCGGCGGCGCCACCGCTGGCGGTGCCGGTTCAGTCACCGTGTGTGTACTGGCGGCGAGCCGTTCAAACGTCAGGAAGAACTGGTCATTGTCCGGACCCTTCTCGAGCGGTACCACCGTGCCGATGCTGGCCAAAGGCTGGCCCGTGGCCGGCGAGTAGTTCGAATCGTTCACGGTCGCGTCGAGCGGTACATAGGCCTGGCCCACTTTGGCCTCAGTGCCGTTCATACCGATCCGCATTCCCTTGAGTGGCAAACTGCCCGGACGAGCTGCTGGGTCAAGACTGATAAACGACGGCTTGTCGAACAAATAGCCGTAGCTGTCGTACTGACTGACCTCGAACATGACGTAGCTCTGCGCCATGTTGGTCAGATGCGTGACATTGAACAGCATGAAGTAGCGCTCACCGACACCGGCATCGAAATTCTGCCGGACCTGTGTCGCATTCAGCGCGCGGCTATGGACCGCTGCCAGACGCACCACGCCACTCCAGGGACGCGTACCGCTGGTCTCGTTACCTAACACGAGCGCGAAGCTGTCGTCCCAGTCCGAGAGACCACCACCGCCAGCTCTATCGGCATCGCCGGTATACACGCCATTGACGTAGATTCGCTGGCCGTTGGTTGGATCGTAGGTCAGCACCACATGCTGCAACGAAGCCTGTGCGTCACGGTCAGCCGCGTTAGTGAGCATCACCGGGGCGCCGTTAGCGTCGGTGCGGCTGCTGCGCGTCTGGGCCTGATACTGGTATTCGCGCTGCGCGAGCGTCGCGTTGCGCGCCGCCGGGCCGCCCGAATAACTGACGACCCAGGCGTCTTCCTGCACGACATTCGCCGGTGCGACCCAGGCCTCGATGCTGTACTCGCCCGTCGCCTTGATACGATCAGCGAGTTTTTTGCTGGCGCTGGAAGTGCCCTGTGCCTTGCCGCCGGTACCGATTTTGATACCCCAGCCGCCTACCCAGGAGACATCGCCACTGAAGTTGAGGTTGATGGCCGGTTCCATACCGCTGGTGTCATACGCCGTGGTTCCCATGCCGGTCTTGAATTCCCAGAGCGCAATGATGCTGCTTTCGTAGCGGTTACCGCCCGCCGCCACCGTACCCTCGAACAACGACAGCGCTTTGGAGGTAACCAGTTGTGGATCCACCTGGGTCACGGGCACGCCGTTAGCAAAGGCGTCGACCTGCTGCAACATGGTGTTGGCGTTGCTGGCGCAGTCGCTCCAGCAATTGTGGAACTCGTCGCGCAGGCGCACTACCAGTCGCGACAGCGAGGTCGTGTCCAGGTTGATCTTGGTGCGTGCCGCGCCATAGGCCGCATCAGCATTGGTATCGGCGAAGTACGGCGCTTGCGGCGTGCCTGCGTTAGACGCGTGGCAGCGCGCGCAGTATTGCTTGACCACCGGATGGATGGTGCTGGCGTACAGCGCTGAACTGGTCGGGAACGACTTGCTGGAACCGACGTCATGCACCACCGGAGCCTGCAGCGTGATGGTCCGGCCACCGCTGGCGACCGCGCCTGCCCAGTTGCGGATCCAGACAGTCATGGTGTCGGCACAGGCCGAATTGGCCGCGAGCCAACAGTTGTGGCCGCCGCCCACTTTGCTAACCAGTCGCGACTGGTCTGGCTGCGTCAGGTTGACCAGTGTCAACGCGTCCTGGTAAGCGAGATTCACGTCGTCATTGCGCGCAAAGCGTGGCGACTGGCCGGTGGCGTTGTGGCATCCGCCGCAACGATTGCTGGCCTTGACGTTCTCCCACAGATTGATCTTGAATGCCTGCACATCGGGCGATGTCGATGCGGGACCCGTGTAGTCGGGCACCGGCGCCTGCGAGACGACCGGGTTTTCCTTGGTCTCTGCGCCACCGCCGCATGCCGCCAGCGACAAGGCTGCTAACAAGATAAGAGGACGAATCATGTGTATTGCACGTGCCATGTGTTTCTCTCAATCGCCCATGCAGTAGGCAGCAGTTTCAGCGAAGACCTGTTTCAGCTTGTAGCCGCCGGAGCGGAAGCCGCTTTTGATAATCTGGACGCGCGCGCGGTCATTGGCGTCGGCCGGCGCACGGAAACAGACGGTCTTGAATACTTTTTCAACCTGGCACTGCGCAAACGAGTCGCTGCGAGCCAGTTCCTGACCCATGGACTTGGCGCCATTACCCGAGCCAGGTAATGCAGCGTCCCACCCGATCAGCTGATTGGGTCCCTTGCGCCAGTAATTGTCCCAATGATCGTCCGGCGTTGGGTAGCCGGGCCGAAAGTTGTCTGCGTTGTTGAAATACTTCGGCTGCACCTGACCCGAGGTGTAGACGATGCGCGCCAGTGTCTCGTCGTAATGATAGAAAGCAAAGGCCTGAGCCAACGGATCCATGCCACTGTGGCAACCAATGCAGTTATTGAGAAAAATACGGCTGTCGCCACCGGGTGATCGGCTGACGTCCTGGCGGATGCGATCCGGCGGTCGTGAGGTGTCCTGCACTTGTTCCATGTCGCGGCACAGGTGATTCATCAGCGTGAAGCGGAACATGGCGCGATTGGTACCGGCGATGAAAAATGCCTGTGCTGCGGCACGCGTCGTCAAAAGGCCGGCTGTCGCTGCCGCCGGTATGCCATTCAGCGCGGATTGAGTCTGCTTGACCAATACAGTTTTAAGATCCGCGCCGCGCTGTTCGAGCTGGTCGTAATGATCGTTGTTAGCGGGCGAATAGGCCGGGACCCCCGCAGCACCCGGCGCCGTATAGAGAATGTCCGCCGACAATGCGCTGTCGAACGGTTCGTCGTCACGCACCATGCCGATCACGGTGGCGGTGTAATCGTTAAGCGGCACGAACACGCTTTGTTCGCGGTTGGTCCAGGGCGATACGAAGTTCTTCAGTGTCACGTTGTAGAACGCGCTCGACTGCATCGCAATATTGGCAGCGGCCAGCGGTCGGCCGGCGGCAACCTCTGCGGCCATCTGGTCGAGAACAGTTGCGCTAGGCGGAACGCCGGCAATGCGATCATGGATGCGTTTCGCCTGCTCTCGCGAGCCAGCTTGCGCAACACCTATTGCTAACACGCCGAGCGCAAGCGCCGCACATGTAAGTCTTCCTAATCTTGCTGACATCTTTGTTGCCACCCAGTTAATTCCAACTACAGTCGTTCACACAGAGGCTATCCTGGCGCATTCATGAACCAAGCGGAAAGTCGCAGGGTTCGCACGTCGCGAATCGCAGACAGTCGTACCTATTACGTTCGATTCAACCCAGTTCACCGTAGAATTGCGACCTCGATCACGGTGCACCAGGCCCTCCCGGCAGTCCACTGCCGCAGTGCTAGAGAACCGCGTTTGAGGGCCGGGTGCTGTGACCCTGTCGGCAGATCACAGGCCGGATTCAGCACAAAATTGGATTACGTAAAGACCGCTTGCGACTGTGGAGAAATTGAATGGCAAACACCCGGATCGGCATCACCGCCAAACTTGTTAGCTGCGCAGCTTTGGCGAGCGTGCTTGCCGCGTGCTCTTCTGGCGGCGACGTCAGTATTGGTTCTGGCCAGAAGCCGGACCCCGCAACGGTCGATTTTCCGATTGCCTACGTCAAACGCTCCATACCAGACACCACCAATGAAGACCTGCGTGAAATGCGCACCTTTTTTGTCGATGCGGACATCTTTGTGCGAGACCGAGCTGACTCATCTGTACCGGAAATCAACATCACGGAAACCGTCACCACCAATGGCGGGTTTGACATCCGCGACCTCGACGTCTCGTTTGATGGCACCAAGCTGGTTTTTGCGATGCGCGGCCCGTTGGTCGTTAACGGTGACGAAGAAGACCAGCCGAAATGGGCTATCTGGGAATACACATTCACCAGCAAGCAGTTGCGTCGCGTCATCAATTCCAACTTGTCGGCGGCGGAAGGCCATGATGTCGCACCGCACTATCTGCCGAGCGGCGACATCGTTTTTACCTCGACCCGACAACGCGCGTCGAAAGCCGTGCTGATCGACGAAGGCAAATCGCAATTTGAAGCTCAGACCGAAGACGACCAGGAACCTGCTTTCGTCCTGCATGCGATGCGCAATGACGGCGGCAATCTCCGCCAGATCAGCTTCAATCAAAGTCACGACATGGATCCAACCGTGCTGCAGAACGGCCGCGTGCTTTTCAGCCGCTGGGATCGCTTTCCAGGCAAGGACGGGATTCATCTCTACTCGGCCAATCCCGACGGCACTGATCTGCAGCTCTGGTATGGAGCACAGAGTCACCTCACCGGTACTAACAATACTGCGGTGCAGTTCATCAAGCCGCGCGAAATGCCTAACGGCGATATTCTAGTGCTGACGCGGCCTTTCGGCGGCACCGAGCTGGGCGGTGATCTCACCATCATCGATACACGCAATTTTGTTGAGAACACTCAGCCGGTGTTATCGAGCGCCGGCATGCAGGGCCCGGCGCAGCGCGCCGCGACCGGCAACGACGTTCGCACCATTCCCGGCGTTTCGCCGGGTGGTCGATTCGCGGCGGCCTTCCCGCTATGGGATGGCAGTGGCCGCATTGCAGTGAGTTGGACGCAATGCCGCGCGCAGATCAATGGCCAAGTTCGAGCGTGCACCAGTGATGTGTTGTCCGACCCCGCGGTGCAGCCCGCCCCGCCGGTCTACTCATTGTGGATGTACGACACTGCCGCACGCGCCTTCCTGCCGCTGCAAGCACCGGTTGAGGGCGTCATGATCACCGAAGTGGTCATTGCCCAGCCGCGCACGCTGCCCGCGGTGATCCTCGACAAACAGCCGGGCATCGATTTGAATGCCGATTGGGTTGGCGAAAACGTCGGTGTGTTGGATATCCGCAGCGTCTATGACCTGGACGGTGTGGACAGCGCGGCGCCTAACATAGCGACCATTGCCAATCCGGCACTGCGCACAGCCGCGCAACGTCCGGCGCGCTTCCTGCGTATCGAGAAGGCGGTGTCGTTGCCAGATGATGAAGTTCGCGATATTGATCAATCCGGGTTTGGTGCCAGCAATTTCATGCGCGAGATCATCGGTTACACGCCAGTCGAACCCGATGGCTCTGTGCGCGTCAAGGTTCCTGCCAACGTCGCGCTCATTATCTCTGTGCTAGATCAGAATGGACGGCGCACATCGCCTGTGCATCGCAATTGGCTGCAAGTACGCCCAGGCGAGGTCTTGAGCTGCAACGGCTGCCACGTGCGCACCGCGCAGAACCCGAAGTCGCATGGCCGATCCGGCCTGTTTACAGCTATCTGGAGTGGTGGCACTGGCGGTGCGTTCCCAGGCGCGAACCCAGCCCTAACAGCGCAGTCCGGCGAAACCATGGCCCAGACACGTGGACGAATCACCTGCGCTCTGGGAGGTCTCGACAAGTGCAAATCCTTGTTGCCTTCGGTCAATGTACTGTTTGATGATGAATGGACTGACCCGGTGGTCTCCGGCCGGCCGAAAGATGCCAGTTTTGCCTGGCGTTATGCAGATCTCACGACGCCATCGCCAACCACACTGGACTGCGCCACTCGCTGGAGTGCCACCTGCCGGATCGTCATCGACTATGAACGGATACTTCATCCGTTGTGGTCCATGCCGCGCCTTGTCAACAATGTCGACCGTACTTGCACGAGCTGTCACAGCCCGCGGGATGCGGCCAATGTCGTGCGTGTACCGGCCGGCCAACTCGACCTCACGGACGGACCATCTGACGACGATGCAGACCAATTCAAGACTTATCGCGAACTTTTGTTCACCGACAACGCTCAGGAAGTTAACATGGGCTCCCTGCAGGACATTCAGGTCGTGGTGGGCACTGACCCGGTGACGGGTCTACCGATTACGCAAACCGTACCGGTACCCGCTTCGATGGCGGCAGGCAACGCGCGCGGCTCCACGCGGTTTTTCAACCGTATGGATGCGGGTGGCAGTCATGCCGGGGATTTGAATGATGCAGAACGACGCTTGCTTTCTGAGTGGCTCGATATTGGGGCACAGTACTACAACAATCCGTTTGCGGCGCCCATCAACTAGGCGTCTCTACGGCTGCATCGCACTGTTGCTGTGCGTGTTACTGGCAACGCCTGAAGCGTTAGCCGGGAAGCGCGACTACGCCCAGTTGTTTGTCGCTGAACCGTACATGGAGATCAAGACTGGCCCGGGTCGCGGCTACCCAGTCACGCAGGTGGTCGCGCGCGGCGAGGCAGTCGACGTTCTGTACCGACGCACCGATTACTTCCGCGTTCGCACGGAACGTGGCGTCGAAGGCTGGGCGTCGGTCGTGGATCTACTCAAAACTCAGTACGCTGACGGCAGTAACTTTTCCATCGACCTGGGCGAGCGCAATGGCTTTCGCAGCCATCGCTGGGAAGCAGGCATCTATGCCGGCGACTTCGACGGCGCCAGCCTGGTGTCCGCCTACGTGGCGCGTTCGCTCAATGACAACATGAAATTTGAGCTAACAGGTTCGCAGTATCTGGGAGACCAGCGTTCTGGCTTCATGCTGGAAGCAGGCCTGACCCAGGTATTTGCGCCCGAGTGGCGCTGGTCACCCTACGTGACGATTGGCGGCGGCCTGTTCCACGTACAGAAAGATCTGCAACGTCCGAATCTGGTTGATCGCGAGGATGAGACCGCCTATATCGGGCTCGGGGTCCGCTACTACCTGACGCGCCGTTTTTTCCTGCGCGCCGAAGGCAAAGAACGCGTGATATTCACCAGCCGCAATGACAATGAGGAGCTAACAGAATGGAAAGTCGGACTCGCGTTCTTTTTCTGACCCGCGCGGTGGTGCTCGCCTGCGTGCTGACTTTCAGTCTGGGTGGTTGCGCCTGGGTCAAGGGTCTATTCGGCAAAAAGAAAAACCAGGAAACAGAACAGGTTGCGGCTAACGAGGATGAAGATGCCGCACCGCCGCGCGTCATCGACCCAGAAGTCGAGCGCCGGGAAATAAAGCGGCCGGCCATCGATACTGAGAATTTTGAGATCGGTGGCTACTACGGCTCGATGTCGGTCGAAGACTTTGGCAGCAACCCGTCTTATGGGATCAAGGCCGCCTACCATGTGACCGAAGACTTCTTTTTTGAAGCCAATTACGGTCAAACCAAGCTCGGTAAGACCAGCTTTGAGCTCCTGAACCCCTCTGTTGACCCGTTGAATTTGGGGAGTGGGAGGCGGTTCACGTATTACTCGCTGGCGGTGGGCTACAACTTCCTCCCGGGCGAGGCTTTTGTCGGTCGCAAGCGCGCCCTGAATAGTGCTTTCTATGTGTCGGGCGGCATCGGCAGCGTCAAGTTGGGCGGCGAAAATCAATTCGCGGTCAATTTTGGCGCGGGTTATCGGGTGCTACCGACCGATTGGTTGACGGTGTATATCGACGTGCAGGATCGGGTCTACAACTCCGAAATCTTCGGCACGAAGAAGCTCACCAACAATCTGGAAGCGCGCATCGGAGTGACCGCCTTTTTTTGAGGAACCCGTGCCATGAGTATAGTTTCGCTGCGCTCGATCAGTCTCGCTCTACTGGCATCCGCCGCGCTATTGCTGCCCGCGAGTTTCACTGCTGCAGCCGTGGACGTGCGCACGCCGGCGCCTGATTTCAAGCTGCCGTTGCGCGGCGGCAATGATCTGACCTTGTCGAAACTGCGCGGCCAGGTCGTAATGCTCAATTTCTGGGCGAGCTGGTGCGGACCCTGCCGGCAGGAAATGCCGTTGCTCGAAGCAATTCAGAAAAAGTACAAGGCCCTGGGCTTTACCATGGTCGGCGTCAATGTCGAGCCGAATTCCGCCGAAGCGGAAAAATTTCTGGCCCAGACTCCTGTTAGCTTTCCGGTGGCTTTTGACACCAAGAGCGATGTCAGCAAGCTTTTCAAGGTCAAAGGCATGCCCAGCACGGTCATTGTCGATCGCAAGGGCAATACCCGCATGATCCATCATGGCTACAAGCCCGGTGACGAAAATGTGTATCTGGACCAGATTCGCAAACTGCTGCGGGAATAAACGGTCCAAAGGAAAGTTCATGCGCTCAGCCCGTCTCATTGGTTTGTTAGTTCTAGGTCTGCCGTTGCTCGGCGCCTGTGCGCCGATCGAACCCTGGGTCAAGCCGTACGAGCGCGAGCAGCTTGCGGACCCGATCATGGCGTTTGAGCGTAATCCGGTGTCCGCTTCATATCTCGATCACGTGTTCGAGTCACGAGAAGGCGCACGCGGCGCGACAGGCAGCGCCGGCGGAGGTTGCGGATGCAACTGATGGCTCGTCGTTGTCGCCCTGCAGCGGCCGCCGTACTCACGGCCGCAAGCCTGCTGGTATCGAGCATCGCTATGGCGGCTGTCCTGCCTGAAGACCGTGCCGATTTGCTTTACCACCGTTATGACGGTGGTGGTGTGACGATCTCCGGACCGTCTTTGCTGGTGCGCAAAAAATTCGCGGATAAGGTGTCAGTCTCCGCCAACTACTATGTCGACATGGTGTCGAGCGCGTCGATCGATGTGGTGTCCACTGCCAGCCCCTATACCGAACGCCGCACGCAATACAGCCTGGCGGTGGACTATCTGCGCGGTAAATCAACGTACAGTATCGGCTACATCAACAGCACCGAGTCTGACTACAAGGCCAAAACGATTGTTTTTGGTCTCAGCCAGGAGATGTTCGGCGATTTGACCACGGTGTCCTTCGGTTTTCGCAAGGGCCAAAACGACGTCCTGCGCAATATCAATACACCTCAGGGCAAGATTACGGATCCTGCTTTCGCGCGCGAAGCGCAGACTCGCGGCTACAGCATCGGCCTGACACAGGTCCTGACACGTCGCTTGATAGGGTCCGTCAACTACGAACTGATCACCGATGAAGGCTTTCTCAACAGCCCCTATCGGTCGAGCAGATTTGCCGACGCGACTGCGCCGACGGGATTCCGTTATGAGTCCGAGGTGTTCCCCGCGACCCGCAGCAGCCACGCCGTAGGCGTGCGACTGAAGTATTCCCTACCCTGGTGGCGCGCGTCGGTCGACGGCAATTACCGCTTTTTCAGCGACACTTGGGACATCAAGTCGCACACGCTGCAGCTGGGCTATACCCATCCGTTAGGCCGATCGTGGCTGCTGGATGGCGTCGTTCGATACTACAAACAGGACGCCGCTAACTTCTATTCCGACCTTTTTCCGCGTGCCAATGCGCAGAATTTCCGCTCGCGCGACAAGGAACTTGCCACCTATGACGCGCTGACGGTAGGTGCTGGCGCCACATGGGAGTTTCGCATCAGTCGCGCGCCATGGCTGGAAAAAGGCACATTGAATCTGCGCGTCGATCACATGATGATCAACTACGACAATTTCCGCGATGTTACCCGCGGACCTCGCGCCGGGCAGGAACCGCTCTACAAGCTCAGTTCCAATATTTACGAGTTCTACGTTTCCGCCTGGTTTTGACATCCAGCCGCCAGCCTAACGCGGTTCTGGCGCCACCAGTCCCTGCGAATAAAGCACCTTGCCGTCTGGCGTAACGACCACGGCGTCCACATCAGGTAGGCGGTTGATCATTTCCAGACCGCGATCCGCACCCATCACAAAAACAGCTGTCGACAACGCATCGGTTCGCAGCGCTGTAGGCCCAATGACGGTGGCACTGCGCAGCAGCCGCGCAGAATCGCCGGTTCGCGGATCGATGATGTGGTGGTAGCGAGTGCCTCCTTGGTCGAAGAAACGTTCATAGTCGCCGGACGTGGATATCGCCGTGTCGGTCAAAGGCAGACGCAGAACCACCTTGTCGCGGTCGTTAGGATCGCGGATACCGACCACCCACGGTTTGCCAAATCGATCGCCGCGTATCAGGGTGTCGCCTCCACCATTGACCATGGCATGCGACACGCCGCCGCGCAGCAACACCGCCATGGCGCGATCCACGGCATAGCCTTTGGCAATGCCGCCCACGTCGACGCGCATGCCCGCGCGTTCAAACAACACGCTGCGCCGCGCGACATCCAGGCGCAGATGACGATAGTCGACACCCGGCAGCGCGCGCCTGACAGCAGCACTGTCGGGCCGACGTTGTGAGGGAAAATCGTACAAATAGCCGACGCTCGCATACGTGATGTCGAAGCTGCCGCTGCTCAGGCGGGAGTAATCTAATGACTGACGAATCAGTCCGAAGAATTCGCGCGACACAACAAAGGGCGCATTGGCCGCCCGTTTATTCAGCCGCGAAATCTCTGAATCGGCACGGTAAGTGCTCATCATCCGATCGATGCGGCGCATTTCTGCGAATGCGCCGTTCGCCAACGAATCGGCCGCGGCAGGGTCGTCGCTCCAGAACTCCACCGCACAGCGCGTTCCCATGATGGCTTGCTCGCGGAATATCCATTCGGCATTTGCGGCCGGTACCATCACCAAGCTAAGGCGCCAGACATGCCGCCAGAATGTTCGCACTGCGGGATTTCTCATGGCTGGCATTATCGCGCGGAACCCCGCGCTGCGAAGCAGGTCCAATAGGTCATCACGATAGTTTAAGCTTCGCGCCTGGAAAGGCGCATTGCCTGAAAATTTGGAGATTCGGCGCATGAAACATGTTCGCGACTTCTGCATCACACTGCTGCTGGCCGTCGGCTTGTGGCACGGTACCGCCCATGCCCAGGCGCGTGAGGAGGCCAAAGTAATCCTCGCGACCCAAGTGATGGAAGAGTTACGCGGTCAGCGCGACCAGTACATCCCTGATCTGCTGCTTGAACGAGCGTACGCAATTGCCATCGTGCCAGACGTGGTGAAGGTAGGCTTCGGCATTGGCGGCCGCCGCGGCACCGGCGTGATGATGGTGCGCGATAAGGACGGTCGGTTTTCCAATCCCATATTCATCGCCATCACGGGCGGCAGCATTGGCTGGCAGGTAGGCGCGCAAAAGACCGACGTAGTGCTGGTTTTCACGACCCGCAAAGGCGCGGATGGCATTGCCGACGGCAAACTGACTTTGGGCGCCGACGCGTCCATCGCGGCAGGTCCAATCGGGCGCAACGCTTCGGCGGCGACCGACCAGAACTTCAGCGCTGAAATCTATTCCTATTCCCGCGCGCGCGGCCTTTTTGCGGGCGTTGCGCTCGACGGCAGTGCGCTAACGATTGAGCGCCGGTCTAACACCCGGTTTTACGGCCGCAAGGCCGAAGTCAACGACATCGTCGCAGGAAGCGTCACGCGCAGTGGCGAATCAGTGCGGCGCCTGATGACTGCAGTAGCGGCCAGCACTCGCAATGCCGGTGCCGCCAATCCACCGTCGGTTGACGGGCCGGGCGCGCCACCTGCTGCTGCGCCCGCACCGGGCCAGGCTGCACCGGCACAAACCTATCCGCTGGAAGACAATAAGCCAGGCGCTGAGCCGCCCCGTTAGGCTAACGCCAGATTAGCGCGGTACCGGACAGGTGACGCCAGTGCCGCCGATGCCGCAATAACCCGCTGGATTTTTCGCCAGATACTGCTGGTGATAGTCCTCGGCATAAAAAAACTCTCCGGCCGGTGCGATTTCTGTGGTGATCGCGCCGAACCGTGCTGCGGAAAGTCCCGACTGATAGCTTGCACGACTGGCAGCAGCCTCGGCCGCCTGAACATCATCCATGGTATAGATCGCCGAACGGTACTGCGTACCACGGTCATTACCTTGGCGCATGCCTTGCGTCGGATCGTGGTTTTCCCAGAACACGCGCAGCAGATCCGCGTAACTCACTCGGGCCGGATCGAACACTACCAACACCACTTCGGTATGGCCGGTCCGGCCACTGCAGACTTCATCATAGGTCGGATTCGGCGTTAGCCCACCGGCGTAGCCCACCGCGGTGGAATAAACACCCGGCAGCTGCCAGAACAATCGCTCCGCACCCCAGAAGCAACCCATACCCACCACCATTTGCTGCAAACCCGGCGCAAAGGGCGCCTTGATGCGATGGCCATTAACGAAATGAGTGTCCGGCACGGTCAACGCCTGCTGACGGCCTGGCAGCGCCTCGCCCGCGGCGGGTAGTCGATCTGGCTTGGAAAAGAGTCCCATAATGTATGGTAAACATCATGACACGATCTGCCAGCACACCGCGACTGCGGCTCACCCAGGGCTTCTATGCGCTGCTGGCCATCAGCAGTCTTTTTGCGGGCGCAGCGCCACGTCCGGTCCTGATGGCGACCCTGGTAACGAGCCTCGGATTTATCTGCGTTGTCGCCGCATGCCTGGGTCGAATCTGGTGTTCGGTGTTTATCGCCGGTCGCAAAGATGTCGCGCTGGTCACCGATGGTCCCTATGCCTGGTGCCGTCACCCACTCTATGCCTGGTCCCTGCTCGCAGGACTGGGCCTCGGTCTTGCCTCACAAACCTGGCTGTGGCCGGCCTTGGCCGTAGTCGTGCTTGGCCTGCTGTTCCGGCGGGAAATCGCTCGTGAAGAGCAATATCTGGCGCAGCTGCATGGCCAGCGGTTCAGCGACTACGCGGCCACGACGCCTGCCTTCTGGCCACGTCGACCGCCAACGCAGATTACGCACGTGTCACCCCCAGAAATCAGCCTGCGTCCGGACATTTTGCAAAAAGCCTTCCTCGATGCTGCGTCGATGCTGCTGCTGCTCGGCCTCATCGGCGCCTGCGCGGCGCTACGCGGCGCTGGGGTACTGCCAATCTGGCTGCATCTGCCCTGAACTACTGTCAGAATTGCAGCGTGCGCTCGGCAAACTATTGGACCGTGTTGCTTCCCGCCGCGTTGTTAGCCTTGGCGACACCAACCATTGCTGCCGACAGCTTTGTGGGATCCATGTCGGTGCTCGGACAAACCAATCGCGAACTGGCCGACGGCTCGGCGTTGCTGGAACGAGGCGACGTGCAGCGTGGCCTACGGCTCACCCAGTCTGGACTGCAAAGTGCCACCCTGTCGCGCGAGGAGCGTGCGGCCGGCGAATCCAACCTCTGCGGCGCCTATGCGGCGCTGCGAAATTGGGACACCGCATTGACACATTGCTTGGTCTCCATTGAATTGGATCCCAACAACTGGCGTGCCTACAACAATCGCGCGGCCTGTTATGTGGGCCGCGGCGAATACGATAGAGCCCTGGCGGATGTCGAAACTGCACTTGGTTTGGCACCGGGATCCGCGACCCTGAAGCTCAGCCTGCAGATCGTGCTCGACCATCGGCGTGTGTCGCGCGACCAGGCGCAGCGCGCGCGCAAGAGCTGATCGTTTCAATCCGCCATACGTGCCAACGCTTCTGAAGCGCGATCTGTTTGGCGAAGTCAGCCTGACCGACATCGCACCTTGGGGACCGCACATCGTACGCGACTTGAGCGCGGCGCGACCCTGGACGCGTATGTTGGCGCGCCTGCTTGCCCGCCGTGAAGTGCGTGCGCTGCGCGTGCTACAGGGTACGCCGGGCGTGCCAAAGTTGCTGGCAACGTCGGCCGATCTGGTGCGCCGGGAGTTTTTCGCAGGCGAACCGATGCAGCGCGCCCGGCCTACAGATGCAGAGTATTTCCGCGCGGCGTTTAAACTGTTGCGCCAATTGCATCGCCGCGGTGTTGCCCACAACGATCTTGCCAAGGAACCCAACTGGCTGGTTCGAACCGATGGTTCACCAGCGCTGTTGGATTTCCAACTGGCGACCGTCAGCCGACGCCGCAGCCGCTGGTTCCGTGCATTGGCGCACGATGACCTGCGACACCTGCTCAAGCACAAGCGCAGCTACGTTCCAGAGCGGCTGACGGCTCGTGAGCGCAGCATCCTGGAGCGCCGTTCCTGGGTGTCGCGAATCTGGATGGCCACCGGCAAGCCGGTTTATCGTTTCATTACCCGCCGGCTGTTGCGCTGGTCCGACCGGGAAGGTGCGGGCGATCGTGAGCTGCGGTAGGCTTGCGCACCATGAAAAACCTGTCGAATGAACACAATCTGCGCGCGCCGCCTATCGATGTCCGACCCTTCGGTCTACGCCTGTCGCTGCGCCCAGGAGATCCGTTCCGCAAGCTGTTAGGTCAGGACTGGAACCGCACGCATTGGTATGCCACGGCAGCGGACCGTGATCAGGCGCTGGCAGAAATGAGCCGCAGGCACGACTACTCCCGTTCCGGGGACTTGCCCGCGCTGCGTTTCGAAAAAGTCGAAGACTTGGCCGCGCGCGGCGCGCGTTAGCCTCGCATGACTGGTTTGGCCGTCAAAATGTCCGGCCAAGAAACAGGTAAAAAGCATCCTGACCATCGTCGTTGATGCCGGCTCCTATGTAAACCGGGCCTAACAAGGTATCAAGGCCGAGAAAAATACTGCTGTTGCGGCGCGCACCAGCGAAAGAAATATCGCCACGCCTGTCCCAGACATTACCGGCCTCGTAAGAAACTCCAACATAGGTCGGCACGTTCAGAAAGCCCTCGCCGCCTTTGCCGATCTTGCGGTAATACATCGCGCGCGCAATCGCGAAATGTCGGCCAGTGATTGAATCCGGCCGCAAGCCGGACAGATTCAGAAAACCACCTAACGAAAACAGCGTCCGCGGATCGTTGCCGGAAGCGTCAATGTTACTGCCGGCGGACAGCCACAATACCGTGGTGTTGCGGCCAGCTGACCTCGCGAACAGACCATCAACGACCAGTTGATCGCCGCTACTGCGATCGGCGAGTCGCGATCGTTCGGTGCGCCACTCCGCCGTCAAAGTCTGACCTTGCCGCGGAAAATTCACATCATCGAGCGCGTCATAACTAAACCGCGCGAACAGGCGCTCAACGTCGAAACGAGCATCAGGAGGCGGCAGAACGCCGATTCGGACGCGTGAACGGCCCGAGTCGAAATGCGCACCGACTCGGAATTCACTGGAATTCCCGAACTCACGACCGAGGTCCACACCCACATCCAAACTACGCACACGGTACTCACCGCGCAGTTGCTGGTCGACCGAGACTGGAACATTGCGAATCGTCAACCGTGCTTGCGGTGCAATGAACCAACGCTGCCGGTCGTCCAGCGGGAAAAATAGTTCGCCGGCGATGATCGGGCTCTCGCCAACCTGCAAATCAGCTGCGAACTCGGCACCCAACTGCGTTAGCTCCGTCATCACAAAGCGAGCTGCTGCGTTGAAACTGGAATTGCCCTCAAAGTCATCTTGCAGATTGAGTCCAAAGCGCACGTAATTCGGGCCATAGGAGTTGCGCCGTGCCTTGAGCAGCAATCCTTGGCGCTGGGTCCCGGCGCTGTCGGCTTCGCCCAACCAGTGATAGTCAAGACTCTCAACGCCGCCACGGCCATAAAAGGCCGTCACGCGACGATCCAGTTCGGCAGGCTGCAACGGCTTGCCGGCGAGATCCCCGAACAACCCCTGCAGAGCGCGCCTGTAATCTCCAGACTGATCGTCAGTCCTAACGAAATCGATACGTGGATTGCCGAATCTGGCATGTGCGCGGGCCTGTTGCCACGCAAGATATTGCTCAGGCGCAACGCCCAATGCAGTCAGTTTATCGGCCAACGCGCGCGCGCTGTCGGCACCGAGATCCACCGCACGACGCAGATTCGCAAAATCGAACGAACTCGCCGTGCCGAGTTCGGGCGCAATCAGCAAATCGCCGGATTTTAGTGTCTCGCGTTGTCGCGCGCTTTCGCGCTGAATCAGAATCGCGAGCATTTGATTGCTGATGCGCGCCACCGAATTGAGTTCTGCGCGGCTTTGCAATGGAAACCCGACGTCCACCACGATCAGCAGATCGACTCCCATGCTGCGCGCGACGTCGACTGGCAGATTGGCCGACAAGCCGCCATCCACCAGCAACCGCCCTGCCAGTTCAACAGGCGTGAAAAAGCCGGGCGCCGCCAGACTGGCGCGCATCGCGTCCGCGAGATCGCCACGATCCAGGATCCGGCGATTACCGCTCTCCAAATCGGTGGCGACCGCGCGGAACCGAGTCGGCAATTGGTCAAATTCGCCAATGCCAGCCACCGGCAAGGTCAGATTGCGCAATATCTGTGAGAGCTTTTGTCCCTGGATAAGACCATTGGGCAGTTTGAAATCACCGCTGCTGAGTCCTAACGGAAAGCGCACGAGAAAATTCTGGTCCTCACGCTTGCGTCGAAAAGCCAGCATCTGGCGTGGCGGCCTATCACGGAACGCATCCTGCCAGTCGACCGTGGTCATCAAGGTTTCAATATCCGCAGCACTCATGCCAGATGCATAGAGTCCGCCCACCACGGCGCCCATACTGGTGCCAGCAATGGCATCGATCGGCACCCTGGCCCTTTCAAGCTCCTTGAGTACACCAATATGTGCGGCGCCGCGAGCACCGCCGCCCGACAGCACAAGGCCGATGCGTGGTCGCGGCAAATCGTTGGAATTCGATTGCGCAAACCCCAGCGCTGGCGCGATCAACCAGACCAGCACCAGAGCCAGAGCCCAGCGTGCCGGGACGGGACCACTGAGTCTCAAGTCCATCATGTCCGCCAAGGATACCTGTTTGCCTGGCAGCGCGCGCCCAGGTTCCCGATAATGCCGCTATGTCCAACCACGCTCAAGGATTGTGTTTAGCGGCGCTACTATTTTGTACCGGGACAGCCATGTCCGCAGAAAATGCCGTGACACTGGACGAAGTCCTGGTGACTGCAACTCGATTCGCGCGATCGGCAACAGACTATGCAGGCAGCGCAACTCGGTTGACCCGTGCGGATATCGAAACACGCGGCGCAAATCATTATGCGGACCTGCTGAACCTCGTGGCGGGAGTGCAGCTGCAGCGCGGCAGCGGCCAGGAAGCTTTGATGGCCATCCGCTCGCCCGTGCTAACAGGCGCTGGCGCCTGCGGCGCATTCCTGATTCTGGAAGACGGCATGCCGTTGCGGCCTGCAGGGTTTTGCAATGTAAACGATCTCTTTGAAGTCAATACCGAGCAGGCGCAAGCAATAGAAGTGCTGCGTGGCCCGGCCAGCGCACTGTATGGCGCCAACGCCCTGCATGGCATCGTCAACATTTTGAGCAGAGATCAAGCTGGCTTAGGCAAACCAGGTATCGGTTTGCGCTGGGGGGATCTTGATCTGCAACAGCTGAGCGCCGAATGGCGCAACGCAACCAGCAGCGCGACCGAGATCGGAGCCTACGGCTTGTGGCGGCATGATGGTGGATTTCGCAGTGACTCTGGCAGTGACGAAGGCAAACTCAACCTGTTAGTGCGTAGAGCGTCTAGCGGCGGCGTATGGACCTGGCGCGCCGCTGGCACCGTTCTCAATCAGGAAACGGCGGGTTTCATTCGGGGCCTGAACAGCTACCGTGACACCCGCGTTGCGTCCAGCAATGCCAATCCCGAGGCCTTCCGCGACGCCTGGAGCTTGCGCAGCTCACTGAAATACGAGCGCGAATCCTGCGAGGGTTGCGCCACCACGGGCTATGCCATGCTGCGTGCCTCGGGAATGAAGTTTTTGCAGCATTTTCTGTTAGGCAAACCGCTTGAAGAGAACTCCCAGCGCAGCGTTGCCGCCGGCATGCACTGGCGGCGACCTGTCGACGGCAACGGTCCATGGGCTGGTGACACCTGGCAATTCGGCATAGATGCCGGACATATGGAAATGCGTCTTGCCCAGTCACAGTCAGGGCCGACCAATGAAGGTACGGCGGCGGCGCGCGCCATTCGACCCGCGGGCAACCATTATGACTACGACGTAGCAGGCACAACCCTGGCTGTCAGCGCCGCGTATGAGCACAGCATCAGCACGCGCCTGGCGATGAGCGCACAGTTGCATTTCGAGAATACCCGCTATGACTACGACAATCGTCTGGCCGCGGGCAACTTGGACGATCGCAGTGTTAGCTGTGGCTTCGGCGGTTGTCTTTACAACCGACCGGCGGACCGGCGGGATTCATTCCGCGACATTTCCGCGCGCCTTGAGTGGCGCCTGGAATTTCTCCCTAACAAATCGCTATTCGCCGCTCTGGCTCGCGGATTTCGCCCGCCGGAAACCAGCGAGCTGTATCGCCTGCAACGCGGCCAGGATGTCGCCACCCTGGACTCGGAGAATCTGCAAGGCCTCGAAGTGGGTGTGCGATTCCAGACTGACCATTGGCGCACGACGCTGGCCATTTATGCGCAGGAAAAGAACAACGTTCTGCTGCGCGATGCAAACGGCTTCAATATTGAAGGCGGCCGCACTGACCATGCCGGCCTGGAGTATGAGTTTAGCGGTCAGCTAGGCACCCACTGGTTTGCGGTCGTGGCAGGCAGTTGGGCACAGCATCAATACGCCTTTGATCGCGTCATCGAGGGTGGCGAAACCGTTGTCAGCGGCACTGAGATAGACACAGCGCCACGCCACCTGGCCCATGTACAACTTGGTTGGCGAGGCCCGCGAGGCGTGGATGCGCAACTCGAACTTTCCTACGTTGGCAAATACAATGTTGACGCTGGTGGCGCAAATCAATACCCGGGACATGTCGTGGCGAACTTGGCGACGCTATGGCGAATATCAGCTGGACATTTGCTGCGGTTGCGCCTCGATAACCTGTTCGACCGGCGCTATGCAGATCGGGCGGACTTCGCGCAGGGAGACTATCGCTATTTTCCGGCTGCGGGCCGCCACCTGATGCTGGAATATGTTTGGGATCGCCACTGAAATGCCGTTCTTTCTGATCACCATCGCGCTGCAGGTAGCGTTTGTCATTCACTGCCTGCGCACGGGTCGAAACACCATTTGGATTTGGATTATCGTGCTGCTGCCTGTGGCGGGGGCGATTGCCTACGTGGCGTTGGAAATCCTGCCGGAACTGCTCGGCAGCCGGACAGCAAAACGCGCCGCGCGTGGTTTGCGCAAAAGCATCGATCCGGAACGTGACTTGCGTGCTGCGGAAGCCGCCTCGCGCGGTGCGACGGATATTGCAAGCCGCCAGCGCTACGCCGAGGAACTGATGCGCACTGGACGCGCGCAAGAGGCTGCACCGATTTATAAATCGTTGCTAACAGGTCTTTACGAGCACGATCCTGACCTGATGCTGGGTATGGCGCGGGCGCAGTTTGCGTTGCACGATTTTTCAGCGACACGGGATACGTTGACGCAACTCATTGTCCACAATCCGACTTTCAAGTCGCATGACGGGCACCTGTTGTTCGCTCGTACTCTGGAAGAACTGGCTGACATTGACGCCGCCCTGCATGAGTATGCGACTTTAGCGCCGTCCTATCCTGGCGCCGAGCCGACGGTTCGCTATGCGCGCTTGCTGAAAACCGCGGGCCGTCAATCAGAGGCGCAGCAAATACTGAACGATTTGCTAATCCGCGCGGAACGCGCGCCTGCGCACTATCGCAAAGCGCAGCAAGAATGGCTCGACGCGGCGGCTCGCGAGGCGCGATAATCGCGCGCAATGAACGCCAATTTGCGCGCAGCTCTTGCACCCAGCGAGGCCTTATCGGCCAACCGTGCGGACTGGGCAGCGCAGGCACTGGAGCTTCACCCCGTAGCGCACACGCTGCTGGCGGCTGACGGCACGGTCCGCTGGCTGAACCTCGCATCAGCACTGCTTCTGAACCAGCCGCCCGCAAATGTTGTTGGCAAGTCCTGGGTGCAGATCAAACCTTGTTATGCCGGCAAGTTGGATTTGCACAACACCACAGCGGGACCGACACATACCTGGCGGCAACCCGACGGTCGAGTCGGCCATTTCAAACCGCAATTGCAGCGGCTCGCGAATGGCGATTATCTGCTGATCGAAACCGATGTCACCGAAGTCATTGGTGAGCAGCAAGGCAGCAGCCGGCGAGACCAGCTACTGCGACATCTGACCGACAGCAGCCCGGACAGCATTCTGGTCGTGGACGCCGCTGGCATCATTTTGCGGCACTCGGCCGCATTTTCAGATCTGTTAGGCCATGCCGCGGACCTGGTCAACCAACATCACGCGCTCGAATTCGTTCACCCGGATGATTTGCACGCGTTGCGCGAACGGTTGGCCACGGGTGCTCATGTTTACAGTCCCGGTCGATTCGAGGAGTCGATTTGTCGGATCCTGCATGCGGATGGGTCATGGCGCTGGGTCGCACTCACCATAGTCAATTCTTTGACCGTACCGAGTGTCGAAGCGGTCCTGATTTATCTCCGCGATGCCACGCGCCAAGTGCAATTGGAGCGCGAGCTGCGACATCGCGTGCGGCGTTCTGCGGCGCTTACGGAAAACTGCGACGACATGATCGTGGTGCTGGGCAATGACGGTCTGCTGAGCTTCGAAAGTGGATCGATCAGTCGCTTTCTGGGATTTCGACCCCGAGAACTCAATGCGGCACGGTTGTTAGGTCTTTTGCATCCGACCTCGCGACGCAGCGCACTCAGGATCATTCGTGATCTGATGATCAATGGTTCTAGCGGGGAACAAACCGTTGAAAGTCTGATTCGTTCTCATGACGGTCAGTATCGATGGATCGAAGCCGTCTGTGTCAATCTGATGGACGATCCGGATGTGGCCGGAATACTCATCAACGCACGCGATATTACCGCTCGCAAAAGTGCCGAATTGGAGCGTGACACGGCAGTAGTCTGTGGCGGGATTGCGTTGTGGGAAAGTGACGACGGGTATCGTTCGACCCGGTGGATTGGCGCCGGCATGCCGGATCTCTTTAGCACCCAGAACGGCAGGGTCTCCGACGACAGCTTTTATGGTCGTATGCACCCCGACGATCGCAAGGTGGTGCGGCAAACCTATGAATCTGCCCGGCGCGGGCTGGTTCGCGAAGTGCAGGTGAAGTTTCGCACTCGCGACAAACAGGGCCGCTGGCGCTGGATTCTGGAGCGCGGCCAATATGCGGGGGTCAACCCCGTCACAGGCGCAAAGCGCGTGTTAGGCGCCTGCATCGACATAACACAGCAGCGAACGATTGAAGAACAGTTGCTGGCGGCGCACGACAAACTGCGAATTGCGATTGATGCCTCGCAGATGAGCTTTTACGACTGGAACGTGAGCAACGACACTGTCGCTGGTCTGGACGAATGGTGCGTCAGGCACGGCCTCCCGACTGAAGGCGATACAGGAGCCGATGCGCGCTGGGATTCCTATATTCACCCCGACGACCTGCCGGAAGTGCAACGACTATTTGCAGCGCATTTACGCGGCGAGTCCGAATACGCGGATTTGGAATACCGGCTGCGCTGTGGCGATGGCCGTCTGGTCTGGCTCATGGACCGCGCCCGCGTAGTCGAACGGGATTCGAAACAAAAACCACTGCGCGTTATCGGCCTTTTGGTCGACATCGATAAGCGCAAGCGTGTCGAGCAGGCCTTGTTAGCCAGCGAAGTCCGGCTGTCGACCGCGATCTGGGGCGGCAGTTTCGGTCTATGGGAAATGGACGTTAATACGATGCGCACGCGCTGGCTCAGCGACTGGTGCGAACGCGAGGACTTCGACCCCTGCGAAACTGACCACGTCAACAGCTGGGATTCGCATATCCATCCCGAGGACCTGCCTGCGGCTGCAGCTGCTTTCACACGCATGACCAACAATGAGGTCGATTCGTTCGAAAGCGAGTATCGCGTTCAGACTCGCAACGGCGAATGGAAATGGATCTTAGAACGCAGCCGAGCGACCGCGCGCGACGGAAACGGCCAGCCCATCAAGGTGGCCGGCATTTGCATCAACATCGACAACCGCAAGAAGGCCGAAGAGGCTCTACGCAAGAGTGAGGCGCGCTACCGCAGCGTGGTTGAGCTCAGTCCAGGTTTTGTTGCGGAACTGTCCATCAACGACTCGGGACAGCTTCATCAAACCTGGGTCAGTGAGGGGTTTACTGAGGTCTTTGGCGTGCCGTTTTCGCGGCTGGCGGGAATGCGCGGCTCTCAACAGTTGTACGCGGACAGCAACGAATGGCACCGTGTTCGAAAGTTGCAAGGACAGGTCGCGACGGGTGTGCAGGTTGACTTTGAAGTGCAAGTGCGGCGCGTCGACGGTAGTTTGCGCTGGCTTTATGTGATCACGCGGCCGATGCCGGACAGCAGTGGTCGTTTTACCTCGGCGATCAGCGTTGCGCACGATATCACGCAGCGCAAGCATGCCGAAAACGCGCTGCATGAAGCCCAGCGCGATATGCAGCTAATCGCCAAGAATTCACCGGACTGGCTGTTTCTGCTCGACGCCAATGGCAAAGTGCAGTACGCCAACCGGGGTACCAGCAATTGCAGCGTGGCCGACATGTTAGGCAATACACTGCAGGATTTGTCGTTAGCACAGTGCGAAACTAAAAGTGAAATCGCGAGAATTGTTGCCAGCACCCTGGCAGGTCACGAAGAATCGTTCAGCGAAACCGTATCCGCTGGCAGCGTTAAGGGCGCGCGCTATGTCATGCATCGCACTCGCCCGATCATGCAAGGTAGCCAACCGGTAGGCGCACTGGTTATTTCCTCGGACGTTACTCAGCAGCAGGAACAGGAGCAACTTCTGCGCCTGCAGGCCCGAGTACTCGAAACTATCCGCGAAGGCGTGGTTCTGCTGGACACGCGCAATGCGGTGCGACTGACCAATCCGGCTTTCGACCGCATGTGCGGCGCGCAGCCGGGTGAGCTGTTAGGTTCTCGAATCGATTCTCTGTTTCTGACCGCTGTCGAAAAACTGCAGTCACCTAGTGAGATGCTGGAATTCGCGGTGCGGCGGCTGGACGGCAGCCTCTTCTCGGCCGCCGCCGTGGTTACACCCATGGAAGTCAACAACCAGCCGCATTGGTTAGTGGTCCTGAATGACGTCAGCGAAAGAAAATTGTTGGAGCGAGAGATAATCGAGGTGTCCAGCCTGGAACAGCAGCGCATCGGCAGCGACCTGCACGACGGTCTCGGTCAGGAATTGACTGGCGTGGCATTGATGCTGCGTGCGTTGGCGACCCGAATCAACCGGGAATTCCCGGATGTCGGCGCCGAGGTTGGCGAAATTGTCGCACTGGTCAACCACAGCATCGAATCCACTCGCGCGATGGCGCGCGGCCTGTCGCCTGTCAGCATCGAACGCGGCGGCCTGTTGCCGGCATTGCAGACGCTGGTGTTGCGCGCGCGCAGCGCCTACGGCATCACGATCAACTTGCGCCGTATCATACGGCGTCCATTGCGACTGGATGCGGATGCCGCCACTCACTTGTATCGAATTGTCCAGGAGGCGTTGACCAACGCGGTTCGTCATGGCAGGGCAACTCGCATCGTGATCACCATCACCAGTGCAGCGCCCCATGTCGAGATTTCGATACGCGACGACGGCCGAGGCATGACGCAGCAAGGGCCGCGCGGCGCAGGGATTGGCCTCAAGACCATGACCTACCGAGCGCAAATGTTAGGTGGAGAACTGACCATCGGTCCGGCGCGAGGTGGTGGCACCGTAGTGCGCTGCCGTTGCCCGCAGAAGCGCCAGCGCGGCGAAGTGCCGGCTAGCGAGCGCAAGGCCCGCCTTCACGTGACGCGGATTTTGGTCGGATCGTAACTCGGCTCGGGCCACCGCAAAGGCATGGCTTCGAGTTCGCGCAACAAGATCTGCGAGACTGCGAAATCGCGAAACCCCTTACGATCCGCCGGCACAACATACCAGGGCGCCAACGACGTGCTACAGCGTTCCAGCATCGCTTCATACGCCGCGCGATAGGCATCCCATTGTTTGCGCTTGTTGAGATCCGCTGGATCGAACTTCCAGTGTTTACGCCGATCAGTGATTCGCTCCTGGAAACGGCGTTTCTGCTCGTCTTTACTGATGTGCAGAAACAGTTTCACGACACGCGTTCCGCAGGCTGTTAGCAGTTTTTCAAAATCATTGATCTGCGAATAGCGTTCGCCCCAGACAGCCGGTGGCACCAGATTATTGACGCGGACGACCAGCACGTCCTCGTAGTGCGATCGATTGAACACCGCTATTTCGCCGCGCGGCGGCGCGTGCTGATGAATGCGCCAAAGGTAGTCGTGGCGCAATTCCAGCTGGCTGGGTGCCTTGAATGAAGTCACCGTGCAGCTCTGCGGGCTGAAGGCGGAAAATACCCGGCGCAGCGTGCTGTCCTTGCCGCCACCGTCGATCGCCTGCAGAACAACCAGCATACTGAAACGGCCATCGGCGTTCATCTTGTGCTGCAACTCTTCGAGACGGATGAGATTTTCCCGCGTTGCGGTGTCAGCCCGTTCCTGGTCCCAGCCAAAATCCCGTGCAGCGCTTGCGTCGCGCAATTTCAACCGACTGCCCGGCCTGACCTGCAGGGCTTCAGGGATTCCACGGCGCGTTACACGTTTCTCGCCCATCAAAGTCTCCTTGACTCTGGCCCGCGCACGCGCGGAATCTGCTGCGTGATGCAGTGAATATTGCCTCCGCCTAACAAAATCTCGCGTGCCGCTACGCCGACGACACGCCGTTCCGGAAAAATGCGCCGCAGTTTTGCCATGGCGATCGAATCGGTGCGCGCATCCAGCAGCGGCATCACCACCGCTTTGTTAGCCAGATAGAAATTGACGTAACTCCCCGCCAACCGCGCGCGCGCATGACGCGGCATGGCGCCGGCGCGCGCCAGCACCCCGGCCGCCTCGCTGCGACTTGCATACAATGGCCCAGGCATTGGCAGCTTGTGAATCTTGAGACGCCTGCCCCGCGCATCGCGCGCATCGCCGAGGCGGTCCAGCGCATCTCGGGATATGCGGTACTGCGGATCACGACGATTGTCGGTCCAAGTGAGGATGACCTCGCCGGGCCGAGCAAAACAGGCGAGATTGTCGATATGACCATCGGTCTCGTCGTTAAACACGCCTTGATCCAGCCAGATCACAGTTTTGACACCCAGATACTGTCGCAGCACAGTTTCGATCTGCGCCTGTGTTAGCTGTGGATTGCGATTGCCACGCAGCAGGCACTGCTCGGTCACGAGCAGGGTTCCCTCGCCGTCGACGTGGATCGCACCTCCCTCGCAAACGATCGGTGCGCGATACCGCTGCAGCCTTTCGGTTTCGAGAACTTTGCGGGCCACCAATTCGTCCTGGTCCCACGGAAAATAAAGACCGCCGTCCAGCCCGCCCCAGGCATTGAAATGCCAGTCCACTCCACGAACTCCACCGGCACCATTGACCACACAGGTCGGGCCGACGTCGCGCATCCAGGCATCGTTGCTGAGCATCTCGACAACACGAACCGGCGCCGGCATGGCTGCGCGGGCAAACTCATATTGGTCCGCAGCCGCTCCCACAGTGACCGGTTCGAACGGCGCAATTGCGGCGGCGACTGCAGCAAATGCGCGCTGCGCGGGTTGAGCACCCTCGCGCCAGTTGTCTGGTCGATGTGGCCACAGTATCCAGCAGCCGGAATGCAACTCGAATTCGCCCGGCATCCGATAGCCATCCGCTGCGGGCGTACTGTGGTGTGTCAGGCTCATGGGAGGATTGTAGCCTGTCGCTTGTGCTAGGATTCGCGCGCATTTTTTCAGGAGTTTTTGTGCCATGTCGACCCCTGCCAAGACCACCCTGACGCCGCCAACTGGCGGTCAACGCATCACGATCAAGAACGGCAAACTGTTTGTTCCTGATCGGCCGATCATTCCGTTCATCGAGGGTGATGGCACAGGACCCGACATTTGGCGCGCAAGTGTTCGCGTGCTGGACGCCGCGGTCGCCAAGTCCTATGGCGGCAAACGTCAGATTCATTGGCTCGAAGTCTTTGCCGGCGAGAAAGCATTCAAACAATTCAATAACTGGTTGCCGGATGAAACCGTGCAAGCCTGCCGCGACTACCTGATTTCGATCAAGGGGCCACTAACAACCCCTATCGGCGGCGGTATTCGCTCGTTGAACGTGGCACTGCGCCAGATGCTCGATCTGTATGTCTGCCTGCGACCCGTGCGTTGGTTCAAAGGCGTGCCTTCACCGGTCCGCGCACCTGAAAAAGTCGACATGGTGATTTTCCGTGAGAACTGCGAAGACATTTACGCAGGCATTGAATTCGAACTGGGTACCGCCGACAACGCCAAATTCCAGGAGTTGCTGAAGGCCAATTTCCCGAAAGCCTTCGCCAAGATCCGTTTCCCTGAGTCCTCCGGAATCGGCATTAAACCGGTTTCCCGAGATGGCACCGAGCGTTTGGTACGCGCCGCCATCGAGTACACGCTGGCAACTAAGCGCAAGAGTCTGACGCTGGTGCACAAGGGCAACATCATGAAATTCACGGAGGGCGCTTTCCGCACCTGGGGATATGCGCTGGCCGAACGCGAATTCGCCGCGCAGGCCTACACCTGGGAGCAATGGGAGCGGACCAAGGCCGCGCGCGGCGAGCAGGCCGCTAACGAAGAGCAAAGCGCCGCCAAGGCGGCAGGCAAGATCATCATCAAGGATGCGATCGCCGACATCACGTTGCAGCAAGTACTGACTCGGCCCGATGAATTCGACGTTATCGCGACCTTGAATTTGAACGGCGACTATTTGTCGGATGCGCTGGCAGCGCAGGTCGGCGGCATTGGCATCGCGCCGGGCGGCAACATCAACTACGTAACTGGCCACGCGGTCTTCGAAGCAACACACGGCACCGCGCCGAAGTACGCGAATCTCGACAAAGTGAATCCGGGCTCAGTGATCCTGTCTGGCGAAATGATGCTGCGATATATGGGCTGGACTGAAGCTGCCGATGCGTTGATTGGCGCCATGGACCGTACGATCGCCGACAAAACAGTCACTTATGATTTTGCGCGGTTGATGGAAGGCGCTAAAGAAGTAAAGTGCAGCGAATTCGCAGACGCACTGATTCGCAATATGTAGTTGTCAGACTGCCTGCTAGCCGAGCGCCAACAGGAACTCGCGCGGTGTAACGCCCGTTGAGCGCAGCGCTTCGAGTTGGGCTGAATCAAAGCCAAGGTTTTCGCCGATTGAATCGGCAAGGCCCGGTGCGCAAAATTCCGGATACAGCGTTTCGACAGCTAACAAATGCCCAAAATAGACAGCCATGCTTTCGCGGCTGGCCAGTCCGAGTTGACCCATTTGCCGCCAATCCAGCACCGCTGCGCTGATCCCGGCCGGCAACCGCCACCCACGTAACACCGATTCTGCGAGATCACGCTGCGCGCTCTCAGACAGACGCCCACGCCTTCCAGGGTCCAGCGACGCGCCCGCCACACGCTCCGCTTTACTGATGATCTGCAGTATCAGCACTTCGCCCACACGATGGAGAAGTCCCGCAAAACAGGCCGTCGCGGCGGACCAGCCATGGACCCGTGCGATACGGCCTGCAAACAACGAGGTTGTTAGCGCCTCACGCCAGAGCAATTCCGATTGGCGTTCGTGGCCTGGCACGAAATATAACTGGTCACGCAACTCGCGAGTCGCGGCCGCGAGTGCCACGTCCGGCGGCAACCTATCGAGACCTTCGGTTGCTCGTAACAGCAATTGCGCGAGGCCCGCAGGCTGCGCCGGCGGCGCGGCCTTCCAAGCCTGAATCTCTGCGTCCACGGTCCGCAACAATTGCGCGTGTCTGGAAAATGCCGGACTGGACATAATCAATCTTTGCTTAGCGGACGTAAAAAACCATAGTGTGCGCGGCTGGCCCGGCCGTCCACGTTAGCGCCCGGTTTTCGCCAAGTACCTCACGTTTCACGAAGTGGCTGCCGCCCGCTCCAACGCCTGCGCGAGATCGGCAATGAGTTCGTCAGGGTCTTCAAGACCCATCGACAAGCGACACGAGCTGAGGGCGATTCCACTGAGCGCGCGCTGCTCCACGGAAAAATCCCGTGGCTGAATCATCTGCGGCGGCACAATCAGGCTTTCGGTCGAACCGAGACTGGCCGTGATGGCAAACAATTGCAGCTGTTCGGCAAAACGGCGGCCGAATTCGGCATCAGCCGCCAGATCGAAGCTGACGATGGTACCGAAATCTCGCATCTGTTTGACAGCCAGCGCGTGCCGCGGATGACTCGTGAGGCCCGGGTAATGCACCCGCGCCACGGCCGGATGGGCGGCGAGAAATTCGGCGACTCGCAGCGCGCGCGCGCTTTGCTCACGATAGCGCAAAAAATAGGTCTTGAGCCCCTGCAACATGCGATGCGCAATCTGTGGATCCAGCAATGCGCCAAACAACTGCAGGTCCTGACGCATCAGCGCAAGAATTTCGGTGTTAGCAATGATCGC
>JAYVJR010000025.1:0-9173 GCA_043769085.1 Gammaproteobacteria bacterium | reverse complement strand
GTAAGGAGGGAGCAACGCCGTAGCCGGGCATCTGCCGCCTAACCCTTTGGGGCCGGACGGATTTTTCCGCTGGCTGCGTCCATCCTCGCTCATGTATCTCGATACACTTCACTCTTCTTTCCTTGCCAGTGAAAAAATCCGCCTCGGCCGCGCCCGCGTTACCTGTGCAGAGCTTCCCTAGCGGCCGAGGATGCCGCGCAGCAGTTTCTTGCCTTTGTCCAGTGTATCTTTGGCCTTGTTAGCTTTTTCGTCTTCGGGCTTGACGGTATCGCTCGCGTTTGCCCCGGAACCGTCAGCGCTACCCGACGAGCTTGCGGAAAGTGCTTCATCGTTCTGCTCGCCAAACGCAATGTTTTTTGCCTGCGGGAAACGGCCGGCAATCAGGTCCGGACCGTAGTAGAGGCAGAGGCCGCGAAATTGCTTGGACTTGGTCTCAGTAAAACCGCGACCGCTGCAGTTCTCCTTGGCGAAGGTCTGTAGGCGCGCGTAGATCGCGTCGTCACCCTCGGCTACCAGGAAAGTCCAGGCGTTTTTCGCTTCGGCATCGGCTAACAGCTTGGTGCGCAATACTTCCACGGCCGCCTTGCCCTTGCCGAGCCCGCAGGACTGCACTGAAGTCAGCAGTGGCGTTCGCATGCTCGGATCCGACTTGTAAGCGGACGCATCGCCGCTTGCCTTGATAATCTTCTCGATCTGGTATTCGCCCACGCGCAGGCTGAAAAAACCAGAGTGTGTTTGTACCGCCGCGCAGTAGTCTTTCATGGGCGGTTTGCCAGCGCACACGGCGGCCTTGCCGATAAAAGCGCCGGAGGACCGGGCGGTCAAACTGCGATTGGTCCTGAAGTCCATGTCTTTGTTCTTCATCATCACGTCGCACATATCGACCGGTGGCGGCACTTCATATTTCACGCCCGAATAGTCGATGGCCTCACAGGCGCCGCCGAGCTTGGTGGTCTCGCCATGCATATTCATCTCGCCATTCTTGGAGCGCATCATCATGTCGCTGATGACGGTGTCGCCTTGACGGCTGGTTTCCATCGAACCTTCGCCCGCGTTTTCACCCGTGCAGGTGAACTTGGCAGAAAACTTGCTGCCACTTTGCTTCATGTCATACATGCGGCAATTCTTATCCGGCGGCTGTGCGGCGCCCTCTTGTTCTCTGCCGATGGGAAGGCACAATTCCATAGTGCGCGCAGGAATGCTCATGGCGCCCATTTTCATGGACATTTTCTGACGCCATTTTTCACCCGGCACTTTTTTGGCTCCCGGCGGCAACGGTCCCGAGGGCATTTGGGCCACCGCGGTCATCAGAAATGCAAATGACACGAGTGCGATCGACAGGGATCGAGCAGAGCTACGCATAGGAACCTCCGTATAGCCTCTATTCTGCCAACAGACTCGCACTCCTGCATTCTTTACCAGCGCTGTGGCGGTAGAATTCATCAAACACGGGTAATACCGAAAGAGTTTCGATGGCTCGCCCAAGAATTGTTCTCATTTGCGGCCTGCTCGGCTGGGTGTTCTTCACCGAGCCGAGCCTGGCGGCGCCGTCGGCCAAGGCGCCGACTGGAACCTGGCAGCTATTTAAAGACAGCGACGGACGCACACCCGTGGCCGGAGCAATCGTGGAAATCACTTTTGGCGCCGGTACGTTCAAGTTCAAAGCGGTGAAGCCAGACGAAACGGTGACAGATGACGGTACGTTTCAAATCAGCGGACGCCAAATCACCGTGGCGTTCCGCGACATGGAAACTGGACGCAAGAGCGGGCCGTGGTCGATGAGCGCCGATACCTTGGTTCTGCCGTTCAAGATGCTCGAAGACAAACCCGGATTCTCGACCTGGATGACACCGGCAGCCTTGCAGGCCTATCTTGCGAAGATTCCTCCTCGCCCGGCTGGACCTGAGTCAATGCCCGCATTACTGACGCGGTTGCAGAAACTTGTCGAAGCCTTCAATAACGGCGCGCAACGTCAGGCCATCGATCAGCGCGCCAAGTCCCGCGCCGCTTCCTATCGGGGCGGCGAAGCGCAGGCCTTTGCGGCCCAGGGCACGGTCTATTTCATGAAGGGCTATTATCGCGAAGCCTGGTATGCATTTGTGCGCGCAGCGGTTCTGAAACCTAACAATGCGGTGTACCTGACCAATCTGGCCACCACTCTGCAGGAAATCGGCCCGATGCGCGATGCGCGGACGCTGCTCGAGTGGGTCACCAGGAATTACCCCAACCTCGACCCGCCGTTTGGCAATCTCGGCTCCGCATGCCTAGCGCTGAAAGACGCAGTCTGCGCGCGTGCCGCGTTCGCACGTGGCCAAGCACTAGCGCCGAAATCCGGGCTTTTCGACTATGGCATGGGCAAGGCGCTCGCCATGCAGGGAAAAACCGCTGACGCACAAATCGCCTACCGCGCCGCCTGGAGCAAAGGATATAGCGGTTCGGGCAAAGAAGGGCGACGCTGATGCGATCACCTAACAAATTTCGGACCGCATGGCTACTGTTAGCATTGACAGCAGCGACGACGCAGGCCAAGGACATTCCGCAATCCTGGGTGGGTCGCTACCAGGCCAGCATCGTCAGTTCAACCTCGGGCATGGATGGCGATCAAACCACCGTGTTCGGCAAGCAGATGTATCAGACAACAATCGCGCTCAAAACCATGGCCTGCGCGCAACAGTTCACGATGGAGATCAGTCGATCAGGTGCGATTACGGGGCGCGGTCGACTGATGTATATCTACCGCGGCAATGCCGCCAATCCCATGATGGCCATGGCACCTGCTGTCGGCTTTGGCGGTTTTGCAGTGAACCTCAAAGGCGGCCGACAGTTTCGTGATTGGACCTTCAGCGGCACCGTCAGTGCCGACGGCGACGTTGAAATCCGCGGTATTCCGGAAGAGCCGATGGATTACATCAACGTCAATAAACCTGAGAAGCATCGCCCCTGGTCGGCTCTTCCGCCGGTCGACAAAAACGGCATGCGCGGACCTTTCAAGATGAAACTGGTCGAAGAAAAAGGTCGCGCAACCATCCGCGTCGACCGCTTTCTACAATTGGACGACGCCTTGATCCAGCGTGTGCACTACCAGTCTCTGATTTTTCGCAGCGATGAGGCCGTAACGCCGACCTGCCAATTTGAAGAACCGCCGCCCGCGCAGTGTGCCGCCAGCGAATACCTCAAATTCAAGGGCAGCGTTGGTGTTGACGGGGTTTACAGCATCGAAACGTCCAAGGACATGAAAACCGGCGAGACCTCCACGGGCTCCAAAATCGGCGGCGATATGGCTGCCGGATTCAGCACTGACTCCAGCGGTGGTGTCGGCTGGGAGGGCGGTGCCGGACTGATTGTTGGTTCGACCCAATTCAATCCCGTAGATGGCTCCTATGCAGTCACCGTGGGTGTGGGTGTCAACACCGGTGAACTACTCCCAGGGCCGGTCAAGCTCGAGGAAAAAATCGAACTGATTTACGACAGCGCCTGCGGTTGGGGAATCAAAGGCACTGGCACCGTCAAAGGTGGCGCCAGCGGCACCGGTGTTGAAGGCGCAATTTTCTTCACCAAGGGGCCGTAGCGGTCGCGCACCATGGATTTGTTAGCTGCGCGGCGATTTGCCCGGAATCAACCCGGGTGAGCGAACCCGTACATACACTGCGAATATCAGCAGCAATGCGTTCGCTGCGGCCATCAGCAGGAACGGCCCGCCGGGACGCCATTGATCGAAGGCATAACCGCCCGCCTTGGATATGATGAGGATGCCGATCGCGCCGCAGAATGTCATGGCGCCGATCACCGCGCCGCGTATCGCCGCTGGCGCTTCCTGCCCAATCAGTACCTGGGTCGCGAGGATGCCACTGGCCTGCCCGATGCCCAGCATGGCTGCGGCGGGAAAAGCAGCGGCGGCCAACGGGTTGTCCACGGTGCCAATCCAACCATAGCCAATGATGGACAGCACGATGGCAATGATCACCAGTGTCACTCGATTGATCTTGTCTGCCAGCCAGCCAAACAACGGTGCCCAGACCAGCACAACGCCCTGCACTACAGCGAACAGCACGCCTTGTTTGCGCGCAGCCTCGCCGGCCGTAAAACCCTGCTCAAGAGCCGCGTTCTGCGCCCAAAGTGCGAGAAACAGCGCGACGATCACTAGATCCGCGCGCGCTGCAAAACTGGCCGCATACGCCAGCGCAATGCGCGGCTCTTTCGCGGCACCCAGGCCCTGTCGAATCAAAGTGGCTAACGGCACTCGTTCTGATGTTTGCTGCGGGCGGCCCGGCTTCAGACCTAACATCACGATCGCGCTGACAATGCATACGCCAGCTGCAAACAGATACGAGGCGCGTCCTGCCCACAACTCGCTCAGACCCTGGTTCTGAAAAAATTCCGGCAGCTTGTTGAGTTGGGTGAAAAATATGAACGCGCCGAGCCCATTCAGAAAGAACGCCATACCGGTTAATTTGCCGCGATCTTTTTCCACCGGATAGTCGGCCAGCACCGTTGCTAACATCGCACCCAGAGTCGCGATGCCGATTGCAAAGATTAGCCGGTACAGCAGCAGTTGGCCGGGGTCATCCGCAAACGGGTAGGCCGCATAGGCCAGTCCAGCGACCAGAAATCCGAAGCAATAAACCACCCGTCGACCTGATCGATCGGACCACGCGCCGATGACGCCGACCAGCAGCAGCGCCACAATCTCCTGCCAAAACTGCAAATCACCGGAAATCACGCCACGATTGCCGGCTGGCACGTTGAGATTGACGCTCAGGATGTACGGTTGCAGCGTCGTGATATAGGTAAAAATGCCGATGCTGACAAACGCTGCCCACAGATAACAGGCAGTGTGTCGCGCGGAAACACCGGGCGCGAGCGTGATCGGGCCGAACTTGGCTGCGGAGGTATCAGACATGGCGTCCCTGCTTTCTGATCAACGAAACAATATCGAGTTAGGAAATAACGTGTGCAGACGGCGATCCAATCCAACCCAGAGCCCCGTGGGGAGCAAAATCAAAGGCAGGAACATCAGCCCCAATACAATCAGCGACGCGTCGTAATATCCACCCATCGCAAAACAGAACATCATCAGCATAGCGCATAGAGCAGCGCCGCGGGTCATGAAGCCAAAGACCAGCCCAAAGGCAATGGCAGTCTCACCAAGCGTCACCAGCGCCGCAAACCAGCGGAAATGTGGGATGCCCCAGTTCTCGATAAACTGCGCACCGAAAGACTCAGGATCGATTTCGGCCAGGCGTTCGACGAAAACGCGCTGCAACTTGTCCGACCACATCCAGGCTGCGAGCCATTTGTTAGCTGCGGCGCTGACAAAAAAAAGCGCCATCAGATAACGCAGCGCGAGTGCGCTGCCGCGACCGAATCGCGCCAGGCCCGAACTCATCGCTGCGCGCCGCCGTTTGTTTGAGCACCGACAAGCGCAGGTTTGCCGAGAAACTCACGCACCATCGCATAGCCCTCGCGTCTTGGCATCGCGACACAAAGGCCGATGCGCTGATTCGACTGGTCAAACAACGCACCGGTTTTCTGATCGATGCTGCGATCGAGGACAGTGATCCGCGAAGCTGCCACGTCGATCACGGCGCGCCATTCTGGATCGAACAACGTCACACGTCCGCCCGCACCATTGCGGTAGATTGCCATGGGTCGCTCGTCACGCGTCTTGTCGCGAAACAGCTGCGTCAGATAGTCGCCGATGGTCGCAATCTGCGCCCAAAACGTTTTCTCTTTCAGGCGATAAACAGTGCCAGCCTCCGTGGGCTTCGCGCTTTCGGCACAATGGATGAAATCGTCGCAGGTCGTGCATTTCAGGTTGATTGGGATGGCCATAATCCCGACGCCGCCGGTCGCGCCCGGCCGCGCGCACGCTGACAACATCGTTGCCAACAATAGAAATGCGATGTACGTAGCACGCGGCATCTAACGGCACATCATAGTGGGCGGCAGCGCAATAGCGACTGGTTCGCGCGCGGACATGGCGCGGCGACCACATTGCGGTTCGACCGGTTGTCGGTTCCAGGCGAATCGCATAACCTCTGCCGATGATTAAACGATCGTTAGCAATGGGGAGCCTGGCGATAGTCGCCACACTAGGCTGCGCAGGTCAGCAGCAGAATGCGATTAAACCGGGCCTATGGCCGCTGCCAGATTTCTGCAGCTCGGCGCAGCAAGTAGTTGGCGCAACCACGCTACGCTCGACCAACATTGTGCATGCCGATTATCAGGCTTTCGTATTGTCCAAACCGAAAGTGAGACCGCTCGAAACCGAACAATTTTACTGGTATGAAAACGCCGACCCATCGCGACTAAAAATGATTTCGTGCAAAATGAAAACCACCGATCATCTACGTACGGAATACGGCGATAGCGCCGCCGGCGCAGAGGGGCTTTGCGGCCAGGTCAATCAACATAGCCTCGGCGCGGCGGTGCTGGCCCTGCGGCGCGAACGCCACGGCCCGTTGAACTATGGTGGTGGCAGGAAAATAGTCTTCGATCCGGAAGAGATCACCAACATGGGTCCGGAATGGCTCAAGCCTCATGAAATCGCCTGGGAGGATGCCACCGGCGTGTTGCACGTGCAGAGCCGCGCCATGCGTAATGACTGGCTTGATCCACGCTACGCGAAATCGCCGCCGCAGTTTCGCGGCACCCGTTATTGTCACCTCATGGCACCCGACTATTTCAAGCGGCTGCTGACGGGCGCGAGCAAGGCCCCGCGAGCGCGGGGCGACGCGGTATCGCCGGCACAAATGCCGGCGATACCCCAGACCTAACCGAACAAACTGGGCTGATCAGCCGCCCGGACGCGGGCCGCGCGGTACTCGACCGCCACTAGCGCCAGCCGCCGGCCTCTGACGAGTGCCATTAGCGCCCGCTGGACGCGGGCCGTGATGTGGACGCGCCGAGGCCAACTCACCTTGCGACAATTGGCCGTTGGAGTCCTTGTCCAGCTTGTCGAATCGCTCTTGTGTCAATTGCGGCATGCGCGTAGCCAGCTCGCCGAAGCTGACGCCACCGCTGCTGTCGGCATCGAGGCGCTGGAAAATCTTGCGACCCATGCCACTGCGCACTTCTTCGCGACTCAGCGCGCCGCTTTTGTCGGCATCCAGTGCAGCGAACTGTTCCGGAGTCACGTTCGGCCGCTGGGATTGCAGTTCTTCGAAGGAAATTGCGCCGTCGTTATTGGTATCGATCGGTGGACCGCGCTTCGCACGCGCGGCAGCACGCATTTCGTCGCGGGACAACAAACCATTGCGATCCGCGTCGGCCGCGTTGAATTGCTCAATGGTCGTATTCGGCCTCACAGCCTGCAGTTCAGGCAGGTCAATTGAGCCATCTCCATTGGTGTCGATTTTCGGTCGGCCGCCTGGACCAGCCGTATCTTCGGCACTGGCCACGACGCTGCCGAGCATGAGCGCGGCGACGCTTAACAATATCCGTGTGTTCATATAACTCCTGTCAGCCACTAATGGTTTCACGACCTTGGGTGCTGAACGCAACAATGCGCATTCGGTTGACGGATGTTGGCATTCACCGACCAAAGAAGCCCCGAGAGCTGCCGTAGGCCCTGCGGCGACCCGGAGCTTGCCCACTTTCAGGGTATGAATCCGCAAACGGTAGCGCTGATCGCCACCGCCGGTTTTCGCATCAGATGTCGACTGGTATCGATTCATAACAAGTCTCCCGTTGTTGAAACGGGGAACTAGCCTTTGAGTACACCCGCCAGTTGTTGCCGGAACTGCGGCGAATGTTTTCTGGCTCATGCCTTCGACCTAGAATTGCGCCAGCGCGGCGTCACGGATTGCGACGAGTATGCGACGACGGCCGGTCAGGTCACGCTCGCGGGCCCCAAAATCTGCCAACCCCCTCCCCAGTTCTATATAACGAAAACATATTTTTTCATAATAGGTTGGGGGCCTGAAACCATCCCTCCGAGCCTCTTATATATAGAGTCCCGTCAGACCGTGGTCACCCGCATATCTCAGCTCAGTCCCCTACGACGCCGACGTTTTTCGACGCGGCGCGCGACGTCCGACGCTACGATCCAATTTATCCAACAACGCCAAGCCGGCCACGGGCTTGCCGCGGGCGGCGCGCAGTTGATACCGCGTCTCGGCATCGAGCTGCGCCAACGCCACCGTGGCCCATTCTTCGACGAGCTTGTTCAGACTCACGCCGCGCGCACGCGCAAAGGCCTTGAGTCGCTGGTGTTTGGTATCCGGTAATCGAATGGTGAGTGTGGACATGACTTTACTCCTAACGAACACGGTGCGACGCAAGCCAGGCGCCGGGGGTTTGTACGACGACGGCGGGAAAACGCAGCTCGCCGCCGCGAAAGTCCCGACGGTTGAAAGTCACAATGGGTGCTTCGCCGGCCGCAATCGCCAGTTCCAGCACATGGTTGTCGCCTTCGTCGCGCAGATTAGGCCGCCAGCGGTAATACACCTCGACGAGCCGCGTGCACGCCAGAAAGGCATCGAACAACTCTGTCTGCTCGGCCGCACTGAGCGGGCACCGGCGCTGCGTGGCGGGCCGCGCCAATACCGACTCGTACTCGGCAAACAGCGGCATCGAGATCAGCGCTTGGGCCTTACCCTGAAGAATCTGGCGCAGCACTTGGCGCGAGGCGCCCTCAGCGCTGGTGAACGCCGACACCAGCACGTTGCTGTCCAGAATGAGCTGCGGAACCGTCACCATGCGATGATAGCATATATGCTATCACCCTCGGAATCACGTCTGCAGGTCTGCGACTCACCACACCTCATGACAGCGAGAACGGCCCTCCCTGTCCCGCGTGTCCTCTATATATGAGTATTCCCGGGTTCCCGCCACCGCTGCTCACCGACCGTGTCGTTGCGCTGCGCCCCTGGGCCGCCGCCGATGCACCTGATCTCTACGCCGCGGTTCGCGAGTCGTACCTGGTCCTCACGCGCTGGCTGCCGTGGGCCGATCAGTATCAATCGGCCCAGGTGTCATCTTTCGGCGTAATGGAGCCAGTGTTGATGCGGTCATCCCGGGTGATTCAAGCCTGATCTATTTTTGATCCGTTAGCACAAGTCATTCGGACGTTCGCGTTCGACGGCTTTGGCAATCGCAACAGTGAAACCACCACCGGTATCGGCATGGCGGCACGCACGACGACCACGAACTGGGGAACAACGGGACAGTTT
>JAYVJR010000024.1:0-55567 GCA_043769085.1 Gammaproteobacteria bacterium | reverse complement strand
GCCCTTTATCGCGAGGAAGTCTTCACGGACCGGCGCGCAGGCACTTTGCGGCGCATGACGCCAGTCACCACAGCCGGCGAGTTTGATCCGACGCGTGCTGTGTTGTTTTCCGGGCAGACACAGTTGCTGACTCCTGGCGGGGTATTGCCGTTGATGTTCGAGATCGACGCGAAGACCATGGACGAAGCGCTCACGAAGTTTCCCGATGCTGTCAAAATGGCGCTCGAAGAGGCTATTAATGAGGCGCGCGAAATGCGCCGCGAAGCCAGCACTCGCATAATGGTGCCGGAAACCGGTGCGGGCGCGCTGGGCCCAAGTCTTGGCGGACCCGGCGCGGGCGGCGGCCGCATCGTTCGTTAGAAGCGGGCCAAGCGCCCCGACCGGCCAAGGTTTGCAGCGGCCACTGTGATGCGCCGCGCCTGACGCGGCAAATGCGTGCCGTTTTCTCAAGCGCGGGCGATCTGGACCGATATTGAGTGCATCAAGCCTCCTTTTGGGGGCTGGTGGATGCATTCATGTGGGCCCTTAAATCCAAGTCGGTTGCAACATTTCGGGCGGGTTTGGTGCACGGCACCCGTGTCCGTGCGGCGGCGCTGGTCAGTCGCCGCCCCGGCACTGCGCCCAAGCTGCTACATGTGCTGAGCGAAGGGCCCGCGAAAGGCCTGTTAGCTTGGCGGGCGACGCAGGCCATGCTGGAGAAACTGCCGCGGAAGAAAGCGGTGGTTTCCGCGGTACTGGATCCGACGGACTATCAGCTACTGCTGACCGACAACATGCAGCTGCCACCCGACGAATTGCGCGCTGCTGTGCGTTGGAAGATCCGCGAACAGATCAGCACCCCGGCGGAGGACGCGGTCATTGATGTATTCGAAATGCCGGAATCGCGTGGCCAGCCCGGAATGCTGCATGTCATTGTCGCTTTGCCATCCAGCATCAACGATCTGGAGTCCATCGTAAAAGGGTCGTCGCGGGAGCTCGATGTAATCGACATACCGGAACTTGCACTGCGCAATCTGATAATGCTGCTGCCGCAGGACGTTAGTGGTTCGGTGTTCGTTCTGTTAGGTCGGAGCGCTGTCAATATATTGGTCAGCTGGATGGGTGTGGTGTACGTCGCACGCCGAATTGATGCGACTCTGGGTCTGGACGTCGAGCAACTGGCGCTCGAAGTGCAGCGCTCGGTACAGTTCTATGAGTCACAGTTCGACCGCGCGCCGATCAACGAAATTGTCATCGGACCGGCGAACAAACGTGCGCACGAGCTGGCGCCATTGCTTGCGGAGGCCTGCGGCCTGCATTGCTCGGTGCTCGATCTCGCGAGCGTGCTTGACTTGGAGCCGGGCATCGGTGCTGTGGATCAACCGGAAATGCTGCTCGCCATCGGCGCCGCGTTGCGTCCCACCCGCGAAGGACCCATGCCATGAGCAGCGGTCGTCCGCAATACATCAACCTGTTTCGCAAAGACATCAGTTGGCGAACCAAGGTACTGAAAACGCACGGTGTACTGAGCGCACTCGGTTCGCTATTGGTCGGCCTATTTCTGCTGACTTTGTTCAATCGCTGGTACCTGAGTCGCGCGGAAGGCGAGGCCAGTACCGTGACGCGTGAATACGAAGGGCGCGTCGCCAGTCTCGCAAGTGCTGGCGCAACCTATCGAACGCGCGATGACTATCGACGTCTGCAGCAGCGCGTCAAGGAACTCACACAACTGCTGGCACGACAGGACGTGGTGTTAGGCAGGATGCAGGACTCCGCGCTTGGTACCCAGGAGAAATTCAGCCGGCGACTCGCCGCATTGGCGCGTGCGCAGGTTGACGGTCTGTGGTTGACGCAACTCGAAATCAATACCGCGCCGACTCGTATTCGTCTCGCCGGTGTGGCCATGTCGGTGGATCTGCTGCCGCAATATCTACTCCAGCTGCGCGGCGAGCCAGATCTTGGCATTCGCAGGTTGACCAATCTGACGGTCGATCGCACCGTGCCGGATGAGCGCGCGGCACTCGCAGGCGCAATTGGTTTCAGCCTGCTGCAAGTCGAACCCGATGGTGCGGACGCCCTGTGAATACTCGCTTTGAAACGCTCCGCGCTTTGTTGGCAGGCCCTTGGCGGGCATTGCGCGCACGGCTGCCCGATACAAACAACAGTTTCGTGGAACGATTTGCCAAAGTTCAGCAAAAATTCGATGCGCTGAGTTTGCGCGAGCGCGGGTTCATTTTTGGTGGCCTTGCGGCGATTACGGTGATCATCTGGGACGGATCAGTCATGCAAGCGCTGTATGCCCGCGAGCGTGCGGCTCGCAGCGCGTTGGATGTGGTGGCGCCCGAGGGTGCAGACGGCGAGACCGCGCTGACGGACCTAGATCAGCTGGTAGAAACCGAGAAACAGCTGGTGCTGCAGTACCACCGTAAGCGCGATCAGCTGGATCGGCGCGCGGCCAGTCTGATCGATGCTGCGGTCATGCCCGAGGTGCTCACAAATCTGATCGAGTCGACGCGAGGTTTGCGGTTGGTGCGCATGGCCAACCTGCCGGTCGAAGAGTTGCGGGCTCCGGTAACGGCCGACACAGACGAAACGCCAGAGATACACAATGAATTGCCAACTGTCGGCGGCGTTCCCGCGGTCGCTTTCCTGCATGGCATTGAAATCAATGTCGAAGGCGACTTTGACTCGGTCAATCTTCTGGTTGAGGCCATCGAGCGGCAGCACTGGCGCTTTATCTGGCGCAAGGTCGAGCTGGATGCGGCCGACTACCCAAAAGTCAATGCCAAGATTGTTGTCGCGACGCTTGGGCTCGAAAAATACTGGTTGAAGCTGTGAAACACGTAAAATTTAATTTGTTAGGGATTTTTCTGTTGGTTGCGGTAAATGTTTGCGCTGCGAAACAACCTAATGACCCGATGCGGCCGAGCTATGTGAAGGCAGTTCGAGCTGCGAGCCGGCAAAGTCATCCGTTGTTCGTGCTGCAAGCTGTAATGGGAACTGAGCGGCAGCGACTCGCGGTGGTGAGTGGCCGGGTGGTTGAAGTGGGCGATGATGTTCTAGGCGCTGTCGTGTCCCGGATCGGATCAGCGTCCGTTGAATTGCGTACGCGCACGCGGCGTTGGACCATTAGATTGCCGAATGCAGTTATAGGAGAAAGGTAGTGAAGAGAAATATTCTGTTAGGAATCTGGCTGGCGTTGCTGCTGCAGGGAGCAGCAGCCTCGAGTGCTGACAGCCTGACAGCGCCGGCAGGTATCTCCATGACACGCTTCGATCTGGAAGTGTCGGATGCCCCGGCGCGGGCATTTTTCCTCGGTCTGGCGCGACGCGCCGGGTCCAACGTCGTCGTACATCCCAAAGTGGCGGGCAATCTGACACTAAGCCTGCGTGGCGTCACGATTGCAGAGGCGCTGGAAACCGTACGCGAGATGTATGGCTATGACTATCGGCGGCTATCGGCCGCCTATTTTGTGATGCCCGCGAGCGTTCAGAACCGCACATTCCAGGTGAACTACCTCGACATCTCTCGGCTCGGTGCATCACGTACGCTTGTGAGTTCGGGTTCGATCACTGACGTGGGCCGGGAACCTAACAGCGGCAATGGCAGCATGCCTTCGCCGGCGACTGCGGGTACGTCACAGTCTGACAGCTCCGCCACGGGTGGCGAAGTCACCGGCACCAGCATCGTATCGCGCACCGACTCGGATTTCTGGTCGCAATTAGAGGTTAGCCTAAAGGCAATCGTTGGCAACACGGCCGAGCGCAACGTCGTCATTAACCGGCATTCCGGGACTGTGGTGGTGCGCGCTGCCCCTGATGAGTTGCGCAATGTCGATGAATACCTGCAGAACATCCAACGCATCGTCACTCGGCAAGTAGTGCTCGAGGCCAAGATTATCGAAGTCGAACTCAACGATGCCTATCAGGCAGGTATCAATTGGGCGACAGTGTTGCGCAGTGGCAATCAAACCTATCTGGGTGGTGTATCCACACCACCGGATGGATTCGATACCGACCTGCTGGCTGGTAGTGGCCGCCAGATCACGGTAGGCCCAGGAAATCCTGTCACGAGTCTTCCCGCCCGTACGCTGGGGGGTGCTTTTACGCTGGCAGTCGACTTGCATGATATAGGCGCCTTTATCGATCTGCTGAAACTTCAGGGCAACGCGCGCGTGCTGTCGAGCCCCCGAGTGGCGACGCTGCATAATCAGAAAGCAGTTATCAAGGCGGGCACCGATGAGTTCTTCGTCACCGGCATCGAGAGCAATACCACCACCGGCACCTCGACCTCGACAACTCGGGACGTGAAGCTAACACCGTTTTTCTCCGGCATCGCGTTGGACGTGACACCGCAGATCGACGCTGACGGCGGCGTGATTTTGCACATTCATCCGTCGGTCAGCGATGTTCGCGACCAGACCAAGCGTGTCACGGTGGGCGGTCAGACCGACGAATTGCCGCTCGCGATCAGCGAAGTGCGCGAATCGGACAGCGTCGTTAAAGCCCAAAGCGGACAGCTGATCGTGATCGGCGGCCTGATGCGCAGCACGCGGCGCGAGCAGAACTTCGGTACGCCGTACCTGAGCGCGATCCCGGGTCTCGGCGAGCTATTCAAAAGCCGCCGAAATTCCACCGTCAAGACCGAACTGGTGATACTGCTGCGCCCGATCGTGACCGACAGCGGCAATGCGGCAACGATGGCTGCCGATGCTGAGAAGCGCCTTGAGGACATGGCCGCCAGTGGCGGCCGCAGTCGCTAGGTCATCGCCATGTCCGCCGCCACAACACCACGGCCAAAGCGACTGCGTCTCGGCGATCTGCTGATCGCCGAAGGCGCAATCACGCGGGAGCAGTTTGATCAGGCATTCGCCGAGCAGAAGCGCAGCGGCAAACGTCTCGGCAAGGTGTTAATCGAGAAGGGCTTGGTCGACGAAGATCAGCTGCATCAGCTGCTGTCGAAACAGTTGCGAGTGCCGTTCATGGACCTGCGGCACACGCAACTGCAACCCGATATTGTGCAACTGGTGCCCGAGGCCATGGCGCGGCGCCATCGGGCTGTAGCATTGCGCGAGGAGGGTGAGGCTCTGGTGTTAGGGATGACGGATCCCACCAACCTCTTTGGCTATGACGAAATCGCCGCGCATTTGCGCAGACCTATCAAGCTGGCTCTGGTGGCAGAGGCGCCTCTGTTGGATGCGCTCGACATGTTGTATCGGCGCACCGATGAGATGGTGCAGCTCGCGCAGGAGGTGCGCGAAGATCTCTATACGCCGACCAACGAGGCGGAAGCACTCAAGATTGACGAAGGCTCTCCTGATGCACCGGTTCTGAAACTGCTGAACAGCATTTTCGAGGACGCCATTCAAGTCCGCGCCTCTGATATTCACGTTGAGCCTGCCGAACGCGCGCTGCGTGTGCGCCTGAGGGTCGACGGTGTGCTCAACGAGCATATGCTCGAGGGCAATCGTGTATCGAGTGCGCTGGTGTCGCGGCTGAAACTGATGGCGGGTCTGGATATTGCAGAGAAACGCCTGCCGCAGGACGGTCGCTTTTCGCTGCAAGTGCGTGGAAAAACGATCGACATTCGACTGTCGACATTGCCAACGCAAACCGGTGAGTCAGCGGTCATGCGGTTGCTGGATCACAGTGCCAGCATTCTGCCGCTGGACAAGATCGGCATGGATGTTGGCATGCGCGAACGATTCACGGAAATCATTCAGCGCAGCGCCGGCATGCTGTTAGTCACGGGGCCCACGGGCAGTGGAAAAACAACGACGCTCTACTCAGCACTGAGTCATCTCAACACGCCGGACGTCAAGATAATCACGGTTGAGGACCCGGTGGAGTACCGACTGGACCGTGTCTGCCAGGTGCAGATCAATGCCAAGATCGGTCTCGATTTTGCGCGCGCGTTGCGCACCATCCTGAGGCAGGATCCGGACGTGGTGCTGGTGGGTGAAATGCGCGATCGTGAAACGGCTGAAATCGGTCTGCGTGCTGCTATTACCGGTCACTTCGTGCTCTCGACTCTGCATACCTCGACCGCAGTCGGCGCCGTCAACCGGCTGATCGACATGGGGGCAGAGGGATTCATGATTGCCTCGGCGCTGCATGGTGTTGTCGCTCAACGTCTCTTGCGGCGTGTGTGTCCCGATTGCCGCGTCGACTACCAACCAGACGATCATGAAATGATCTGGTTGCGCACCAAGTTGCCGGCTGCGCAATTGGCGAGCGCGAGTTTTGCCAGCGGTAAGGGCTGCAACTATTGTGGTGGCAGCGGCTATCGCGGTCGCATGGCTGTGCATGAGTTGCTTGAATTTGATCGTGCGTTAGGCGATGCCGTGCGCCGCGAGGATATTGCGGCGGTCGAAGATGCTGCGCGCCAACAAGCCGGCTTCCGTTCGATCACCAGCCGTGCACTGGATGCCGCAGCAGTCGGAGAAACCACCGTGACCGAGATCATCAACCAGTTGGCCGGTCTGGATGAACTGGCAGGCAGTGTTGCGACGCCGGCGGCGCCAATCCAGGATCTGGAGCTGTCCCCCATGCAGATCGAAGGCGTGTTGGCAGGCTAACAAGAAATGCCGATCTATCAGTATAGTGCGCGCAGCAATGCCGGCCAACCAGTTGCCGGTGAGGTCGAGGCAGTAAACGCGTCTGCGGCCGCTATGCGCCTGGAATCCAATGGTCTGCTGCCCATTCGCATAGATCCGAAGCAGGGCCAGGGTTTCTCGGCGCAGAGCGCCTTGCGTAGGATGGGGTTTGGCAAGCCAAGCAATACCGATCTGGTGCTTTTCACGCGCCAGCTGTACACAATTGCCAAGGCGGGGCTGCCGTGGTTGCGGGGCCTGCGCGGGCTCTGCGAGACGACGCACAATCCCGTGCTGCGCGCGAACCTGGAGCAGGCGTTAATCAGTCTGGAAGCGGGACGTGATCTGTCGCAATCACTTGCCGACTACGGCGGTGTATTCCCCGAACTTTACATCTGCATGGTCCAGGTCGGTGAGCAGACTGGCACCTTGGAAACGGTTTTTCTACGTCTCGCAGAGTATTTGCAAAACCAGGCAGAAATTCGTGAACGCGTCAAAGGGGCAATGCGCTATCCGCTGTTCGTCATCGGTGCAATTGTCGCCGCGATGGGTGTGCTGTCGGTGTTCGTCATTCCGAAGTTTGCGCCGCTCTTCAAGCAATTGGGCGACGCTTTACCCCTGCCTACCAAGATTATTCTGGCCAGCTCGGCCTTCATACAGCATTACTGGATCGGCGTGTTAGCTGGCTTGGTGGCTACAGCGGCGCTTTTTGTCTGGTCAACCCGCGCTGGCGCCGGTCGTTATCGCTGGCATCAGCTGCGGCTCGCCATGCCGATTTTCGGCAAGCTGCTGCTGGAGTCGATTCTGGCGCGTACGGTGCGCACCCTCAGTCTGACTCTTGAAGCGGGATTGCCGATGATTCAGGCGCTGGATCTGATTGCACGGTCAGCCGACAACGATTACATCACGGCCAAGATCGTCGCTATGCGCGAACAACTGGAATCAGGCGATTCGCTCAGTCGTGCGGCGACCGCCGCCCACATATTTCCGCCCCTGCTGCTGCAAATGATGGAAGTCGGCGAGGAAACCGGCGAATTGACCCGTCTGTTAGATGAAGTGGCGCTGTATTACCAGCGGGAAGTGGATTACACGCTGAAGAATCTTGGTGCGCTGATTGAACCAGTGCTGATGGTGGTGGTTGGCGCCATGGTACTGGTTCTCGCTCTCGGCATTTTTCTGCCGCTTTGGGACATGATCGGCAAGACCTCGGGCGCTCAGTGACACAACTGCGATCGAAACACGTACACCGGTTCAAGGTGTCGCCCACATTGCCGATAAATTGGATGCGCGGATGCAGTCATACTCTGGATACCGTGCCTTTCTTCCAATGAGGTTTTCTGTTATGTCAAGTCAGTCAAAAGCACACGGCTTCACTTTGATTGAACTCGTGGTTGTCATCGTCATTCTGGGCATCCTGGCGGCTTTCGCCGTGCCGCGATTTACGGCCATAGAAGGCAGGGCGCGTGAGGCGTCGATTCAGGGCCTGGCAGGCAGCGTGCGCAGCGCGGCAACTCTGGCTCATTCCATGTGGTTAGCCTCAGGTTCGCCGGCGACCGTCAATATGGAAGGCAACAACATCGCAATCACTAACGGCTACCCGACTCGAGCCGCCGTCCCTAACACGTTGCAGGACATATCCGGATTTACATATGCGGCCGCAACCGGGACGTTCACGCGTAATGGCGCAGCGACGCCGGCCAACTGCCGCGTCACCTACACCGGTCCGGTCGCAGCGAACCGGGCGCCGACGGTAGCCGTCGTTGTTACGGGCTGCTAACAATACCGGCTGGACATTGCCGGAGCTCGTGGTTGTCATTGCAGTCCTGGCGATTGTTGCCGCAGTAGCCGCACCCCGCAGTTTTGACAGGAATGCATTTGCGGCGCGCGCCTATGCAGTGGAATTGGCATCTGCGGCGCGGTTGTCACGGGCGATTGCCGTCGCCAGCGCTTGTCCGGTGCGGCTGCAGATCAGCAACGCGGGCTATCAGGCGCGCCAACCGGCAACTCTCGGTACACATTGCGCCGCAGCCTCGAGTGGTTTTGTCGGACTGGTATCCAGAAACGACGGCGGACAGCTGCAGGGCGCTGCGCCGACCAGTATGCCGTTCATGGGAATGCTGCAATGGACATTCAACAGCAACGGAACGGTGCAGGTCGCTGGTGGCAGTATTGCCGTATTGGGCTCACATCAGGTTGCTGTGGACCCGGTGACCGGAACTATCGCGGGGCCGTGATGCAGTCGCGGCAAATGACTGGCTTTGCACTCGTAGAAGCGATCATTGCGATCACGATCGTGGCGATTGCGGCGACCACGATCCTTGCGCAGATATCGCAGACCAATATTCAGTCGGGGCGCAGCCTGGTGCAGGCGCAGGCTGCGTTCATCGCCAACGCCTATATCAGTGAAATCGCGGCCCGCCCGTTTGTGGATCCCGATGGTGTAGACGGCGAAGCCGGACGCCGATTGTTTGACGATGTTGACGATTACCACGGACTGACGGATGTGGGCGCCCGGGATGGCAATGGCAATCTCATTCCAGGTGGCAACCAGTTCACCACCAGAATATCGGTAACCAGCGGCAATGCGCTGCCAGGTGTTCCGGCCGCCGACACTCTGGTGGTGAACGTCACTGTGACCGATCCCGTGGGTGCTGCCATGACCATGAGCGCACTGCGGCTGCGGCCTTAGAGCCGACTAACACCATGCGTAATCGAAGTCACGGTGTCACCCTGGTCGAACTGGTGGTCGCGTTGACAGTCACTGCTGTCATCGCAACGTTTTCCATTACGTTGATTTCGGCACCGTCCGTCACACTGGAAGCCAGCAACCGCCGCGCCGGCCTTGCCAGCCAGGCGGCGCAGAGCCTGCTGTATGTTGAGCGTGACTGGCGCAGTGCCCTACCTAACAGCGTGAGATTTCGCAATTCTGCAGGAGTTCTGGCCATTGAATATCTGGCGGTGGTCGATTCAGCGGTCCTGTTTCGCGACCTTCCAGCTGTACCAGCGGGCCAGCGTCTTACCTTGGGTTCAACGGATGCGCAGTTTGAAACACTGGGTGCATTCAATCAGATTGCAAAGCCTTTCGATTCGGCGGCAATGTATATGGCCCTGCACCACACCGGCGCTGCTGGCACTAACGCTTGGTCATTGGCCGATGTCATAACTGCGCCGGGTACTCGTGTGCAGATCGATGCCGGCAGCGCGTCCGGACAGGACCGAGTGTCGCTGACGCCTGCGACAAACTTCACGTCGGTGGGACCGTCGCGCCGGGTCTACCTGCTATCGGGGCCCGTGAGTTATTTGTGTAATCCGGCGCGCGGTACTTTGACCCGCTATGCCGGGTACGCAATCGCAGCGAATCAGGCAGCGCGCGACAGCGACGGCGAGTTGATGGCGGCAGGCGCCACCCGCTCAACACTTGCTACGGGGGTCAGCAATTGCCGCTTGGCAGCGACCGCCAACGCCTCGGCCGCGCAGACCACGCACCACCTGAGCGTTACGTTTCGCAGTGGCACCGATCAACTGCTGATCGGAATATCCAGAGTGGGCGACAATGCGGGCTAACAGAGGCACTCGACAACGCGGTGTGGGTCTGCTGCCGGCGCTGTTCGTCATGGTGGTTGGCGCGCTGATCGGTGCGGCTCTAGCACAACTCATGGGCGGCGCCTCGCAAATCAACACGCTACAGATCAGTGAATTACGCGCGCAGGCAGCAGCGACTGCGGGGTTGGAATGGTCACGTTACCGGATCGATCGCAGCAACGCCTGTGCGGCCGGTGTGTTGAGCCCTGTGGTCGGCTCGCTGGCGGGCTTTCGGATCACTGTAACCTGTGCACGCAGCCTGCACGATGACGGCGGTACCCCGCGGTCGGTCTACCGGCTGAGCGCATTTGCGCAATACGCGCGATTCGGATCGCCGGACTACGTCAGCACCCGGGTCAACCGGACACTCACGCGTTAGGTTCCCAATCTCGACCGCAGAAAACTAAAAATGCTCTGGTAGGCGTGTGGGCCGGTCGACGCGTTGCGCAGCAGGCCGTGCTTCGCGCCAGGGTAAGTCATCAAATCGAACGGCTGGTTACCATCCTGCAGATTTTTCATCAGCGCCGTGGTGTGCGTGAACAACACGTTGTCGTCCGCCATGCCATGCATCAGCAGCAGCGCGCCCCGCAAGTGCGGTGCCACGGTCAGATTGCTGCTCGCGGCATAGCCGCGCGCATTGTTAGCAGGCGTGCCCATGAAGCGCTCGGTGTAGTGCGTGTCATAGAGCGACCAGTCGGTCACTGGTGCGCCGGCGACCCCAACTTGAAAATAATCAGGCGCCAGCATCAGGCAGCGTAGCGCCATGTAGCCACCGTAGCTCCAGCCAATGGCGCCGACTCGCTGTGCATCGACAAAAGAATGGCGACGCAGAAATTCGACGCCGGCGACCTGATCTTCAACCTCCACCTGACCCATTTGGCGATGCAATGCTGTTTCAAAGCGCACGCCGCGAAAACCGCTGCCGCGATTGTCCAGTGTGAAAACAACAAAACCCTGCTGAGCAAGAAACTGACGGAACAGTCCTTCGTTGGCGCGCGAGCCCCCTTGCCAGGCGTTCTTGACCCGTTGGTTCCCGGGACCGCCATACAGATCCACGATCACGGGGTAGCGCCGCTCGGCCGCAGTAGCCCGCGGCTTTAACATCTGCCAGTAGAGCGTTTGGCCATCGCTGGCCAGCAGCGTGCCCGTGGTAGTGCTGGCCTGCGCGTCGAGGTAGCGTGTGTAAGGATGTGCAGCGTCTAGTCTATTGGCAATGATGTCTGCGACGACGTGGCCATCGATTCGGGCCAGCACGGTTCGCGGCGGTGTATCGCGGTTTGACCAGGTGTCAATGAAGTGTCGGCCATCTGCGGCAAGCTTGGCGCTATGCCAGCCCGCAGTTGTTGTGATGCGACGGATACCTGATTCAATAGCTTCAGTTTCGGTGCTGCCGCGCAGCGGCGCGCTATAAAGGTGCCGCTCCAGCGGCGAGTCTTTGTTAGCCATGAAGTAAATTCGGTTGCGCGCTTCATCGACGCCACGAATGGCTCGTTCGTCGCCGTCACCTGCCAACAGCCAGACGCCCGCGGTAATCGGCCGTAGCAATCTGCCGCGCAAGTCGTAAAGATAAAGGTGTTTATAACCACTGCGGGCGGATGCCCAGACGAAGCCTGCCGGTTTGCTGACAAACGTCAGCTCGTCATGCAGACCCACCCAGGCGTCGCTGGCTTCGATCAACAGCGACTGCGAAACACCGGCAACGACGTCGACTTTCAGCAACTCAAGCTGGGTCTGCGCGCGATTTTGTCGCTGCACGGCGAGAAAGCGGCTGTCCGGGAACCAGTTGACGCGGGCGAGGTACTGATCGCGTTCCGCGCCGATCGCCATTTCTACCGATTCCAGGGGCGCGGCTAACGATGCAACCCGCAATTGCACCCGGGCGTTAGGTCGACCGGCAGCCGGGTAGCGTTGTTTTATCACCTGCACTCGATCCGCAAAGATCTCGACGCGTTCGACGACATCTACAGGTGTTTCATCGACCCGCGTGAAGGCAATGCGCGATTCGTCCGGCGACCACCAGTAGCCCGTGTTGCGCGCCATTTCCTCTTGCGCGATGAATTCCGCCATGCCGCAGCTGATTTCCGCCCGGCAGTCGCTGGTAATGGCTGTCTCACGGCCGGTGCTGAGTTCAATGACACGCAGATTCCGGTCGCGGATGAAACTCACATAGCGGCCCCGCGGCGAGAACTGTGCGTCGGTCTCGTATTCGGCCGTGTCCGTCAAGCGGCGCAACGCGCGCGTTGCGGGCGCGCCGGGCGCGTACAGATACAGATCGCCACCTAACGGCACAAGTACGTAACGCGCATCAGGGGAGAATGAGTACTCGAGAATGCCCGACAGCGACGCGGTTCGTTGGCGCTCGCGGCGATCCGCCTCTTCGGCGGACAGCGTTGCTGTGGCGGGCGCGAGGCTGACGGAATCTATCAGGCGTTGTCGTTGGCGGCTGCGCAGATCGAAACCCCAGAGATCGAGCTGGTCTTTGTTAGAGTCCTTGCCTTGAAGATAGGTCAGCCAGCGCCCGTCGGGTGACAGTTGCGCGCCCCGCAGGTTCGGTCCGCTCAGATCGGGTGCCGCAAAAATGCGCGCGATGGTCAGTGGCTCCGCCTGGGCTGAACCGCAAATACAGCTGGCCAGCATGGCGACCAGCAGCACCGGACCTTTGGTAACATGGTTGTTCATCCTCTGGAGTTTAAGTTTCCCCATGAAAACGCGCTACCTGTTGATTTCGACGCTTGCGGCGACGACAGTTCTGGCCGCCGGGTCAGCTCCGTTACGCTATCCCGCCAGCGTTCGTGGTGCGGTAATTGACAATTTCAACGGCACGCAAGTCGCCGATCCGTACCGATGGATGGAGGCGACAACAACGCCCGAGGTTCAGGCCTGGGTGACTGCGCAGAACAATCTTGCGCGGCCGTGGCTGGAGAAACTGCCACAACGCGCATGGCTCAAGCAGCGCCTGGCGCAGATCTGGAACTACGAACGCTTTGGTGTGCCCGTGGCAGCTGGTGGCCGGTATTTCTGGTTGCGCAACAGCGGCATTCAGGACCAAAGCGTGCTCTATGTGGGCGACTCGTCGGTCGACCCCGGCCGCGTGCTCTTCGATCCTAACAAAGCGAGTCAGGATGCCACCGTCGCGTTGGCGCGTTTTGAGCCCAGTTCCGATGGCAAATTGTTAGCATACTCGTTGTCGGATGGCGGTACTGACTGGGAGATCTGGAAATTCAAGCGAGTGGCTGACGGCGCCGATTTGCGGGATGAAATTCGCTTCACCAAGTTTTTTCAATTGTCCTGGGCAGTGGACGGCTCAGGTGTCTGGTACAGCCGCTATCCGGAGCGAACTGACCAGTTGGATACCGGACGCGGCGACGATCTGGCCCAACCGGCTATTTATTTCCATCGACTCGGCGAGCCACAGTCCGCTGACCGTCTGGTGTACAAAGTGCCTGACAACGCCGTGCGGACCCCGAATGCGGAACTGACCGAAGATGGGTCCTATCTGATTCTCACGCATTACGACGAATCGAAAGAGACCGGTATCCGTCTGCTTGATCTGCGAGTGCCGGACGCGCCGGTGCGTGACCTTTTCTATGACTGGGACGCGCGTTACGAAGTTATTGGCACACAAGGTGAGCGGTTTTTTGTTTGGACGACGCTGAACGCGCCTAACGGACGCGTGTTTGCGGTTGACGTCCGCCAGCCAACGCGTGCGAACTGGCAGGAGGTAGTGCGCGAGGCTCCCATGGCGATCGAACAGGCGCACTTGATCGGCGGGCGCGTGATCGTGCACTACGTCAAGGATGCGCACGGCGTCGCCAGCGTCTTTGGCAGTGACGGCTCGCGTATTGGCGATGTGCCGGTTCCTGGCCTGGGCACGCTGGCCGGGTTTACCGGTCGCGGCGATCGCGATGAGACGTTTTTGTCATTTGCGGACTATTTGCAGCCAGTTCGCATCATGCGTCTCGATGTTCGCAGCATGCAACTGAGCACCTGGCGCGCTGCACGCGTCGCCGCTGACACTGCGCGCTACGAGACTGTGCAGCGGTTTTTCAAAAGCAAGGACGGCACAGCCGTGCCCATGTTTATCACGCAGCGCCGCGGTCTGAAGCGGGACGGCTCGCACCCGGTGCTGCTCTACGGCTATGGCGGCTTCAACATTTCGATCACTCCGGTTTTCAAATCGCCGATCATCGCCTGGCTGGAGCTGGGTGGTGTGTACGCGGAGGCGAATCTACGCGGCGGCGGTGAATACGGCGAGCGTTGGCACGATGCCGGCAGCAAGTTGCAAAAACAAAACGTGTTCGATGATTTCATCGCTGCTGCTGAATATCTGGTCGCCGAGAGATACACGCGTGCCGGCCGAATTGCGATTTCCGGTCGCAGCAACGGTGGCCTGCTGGTCGGGGCTACGTTGACACAGAGGCCGGATCTGTTTGGCGCTGCATTGCCCGCAGTCGGTGTGCTCGACATGTTGCGATACCACACAGCCAGCGCGAACGCCCGCCAGTGGTCATCGGACTACGGGCTTTCGGAGAACGCGGCGGAATTCGCGGCCCAAATTCGTTACTCGCCGGTGCATAACACTCGCGCCGGAACATGTTACCCGCCGACTTTGGTGACAACGGCAGACCGCGACGACCGTGTGGTGCCCTGGCACAGCTACAAATTTGCGGCGAGTCTGCAGCGCGATCAGGCCTGTGCCAAACCAGTACTCATTCGTGTTGAAACGCGTGCCGGCCATGGCGCCGGCAAGCCGGTGTGGATGCAAATCGAGGACTATGCGGATCAGTACGGCTTCGCCGCCCAGGCGCTTGGCATGCAAGCACCGCGTGTCGCTAACGCCTCTCGAGCCGGTAAATGACCTCGGCGAGCTGATCGAGGCCGCGTTCTCTGAATTTTGGGAAATCGGCCAATTGATCATTGCGCGCGATGCATTCGATCCGATGAGTGCCGGCGTATAGGCGGTTTACTTCGTCTGCAGCCACGCTATGCGGTGGGCCGGACATTTTGCGACTATCATATTCGAGCGTAATCAGCATGGTCTGCACGCCGGGTGTTTGCAGCGCCGCCAGCAGTGCGACGTACCGTGTGCGCATGGGCGCGGGCAGCGCGATCAAACTTGCGCGGTCGAAGATCGCGGCTATGGGTCCTAACAATGCTGGCGTGAGTTCAAAAAAATTGCCGCAGCGCAAGTCGATGTGGTCCAAGACCAAGCCGGTGTTTTCGCTGTAAAACTGCTCAACCGCGCGCGGGCTCAGTTCGATACCGATAACCTGGTGGCCGGCGGCCGCAAGCCAGCCAAGGTCAGGGCTTTTGCCAGCCAGAGGCACGAACACTCGCGAGCCCGTCGGCAGTCCTAACAGCGGCCAGTAGCGGGCCAGAGCCGCATGCGGCTCCAGCTGGTGAAAACCGATTTCGTTTTTGTTCCATTTGTCGAGCCAGAACGGCGGGTCCATCGAGTGCCGGCGCCTCAGGGGTCCTGGTCAGAGCGGGATGGCGTTTCTGGATCGGGCAGCGGCTCGCCTGGAATCGCATTTTTTTCCGTGAGCCAAGCGCCCAAGTCGATCAGACGGCAGCGCTCGCTGCAGAACGGCCGATCCGGGTTGGCCACCGAAAACTCGGCTGGCCGCTTGCAGGTCGGGCATTTGACGGTGGCGGCGTTCAGGTGCAGCAGGTCAGCGTGAAGGGCAGGTCATCGAGACATTGGGTCGGGCGCTGGCCAAGTCCCTGCCAGCTAACAAATCGCAAGCTGCAGCGATAGTGGCTGCCGCTAATTTCAGGATAGATGCCGCTATCAGCAGGTAGCGCAACCCGCACCAGCTGCACCGGCATGTCACGATCGAAGGCAATGTGATAAACCCCGCCGCGCGCAATTTCCTGCCGTGGATTGCCGCTTTGCCGCGTCAGCCACAGGAGTTCCGCGATGGAGTCGCACAGCGGCCGGAACAAAACCAACCAGGCGGCGAAATCAGCGGCGCGCTGTTGTTCGGAAAGCTGCAGCCAGAAGCTGTAGTCGGGCAGATCAAATTCGCAGGTGCCGCCTGGAATCGCGCTGCGATGGCGGATCGCAGCGACAAATTCCGAATCCTTCAAAACCTGAAGATAGTTGCCACCGGCGCCTAACAAGTCGGTGCGCAGGCGCATCAGGTTGCCGACAATCCCGCGCAAGCGGCCGGTGTCGACACCCGATCGTTTGGAATACTCGTTCATCAGCGCGAGTTGCCGCTCGAGCTCTTTCAGCACGTCGGCCCGAGTGTCGCTGCGTGAGGTGATCGCCAGCACGTCGAGCAGGTTGGCCATGGCCGCACGGCTCGACCACGCACCGTTCCCCTGGTTATGGTTAAGTGCCTGGTTGTATAGAAAGTCAACGCGCATGTAGGTCCGGAGTCGTTCGCTCAACGGTTGTTCAAACACCATCGGTGCTGCCACTGCCGGTATGGCTGCTGCATCGGCTGCGGGTGCTAACATCGTATCGACGGCTTCGGACATGGCGGTATTCTGCGTCAGCCTTTGGCGAGACGACAATACTTCTTATGTAGACTCGCGACAGCCACCCCAAGCTGGGCTGGATCGCCGTCATTGACAATGACGTCGTCCGCGGCTGCGAGCCTGCTATGACGGTCGGTTTGCGCAGCCAGTATCGCGCGTGCCTCAGCTTCACTGCTGGCATCTCTGGCCCTCAGGCGCTGGATCTGCAGTGCTTCCGGACAGTCCACCACCAGCACCTTGTCGACCTTGATGCGCCCCTGGCCTTCGATCAGCAGAGGCACGACGAGAATATGGTATGTGCCCGGCGCCGCGGCGGATTGCCTTTCAACTTCGGCTCGAATGGCCGGGTGCAACAGCTGCTCCAGTTGGCGGCGAGCCGCAGGGTCTGCAAATACCCGTTCCCGCAGCTGACGCCGCTGCAGCGAGCCATCCGGGCCGATCAGGCCCGGGCCAAGCTGCCTCTCAACTTCTTCGAGCAACGCGCTCCCTGGTGCCACGACATCGCGGGCAATGATGTCGGTATCAATCACCTTCACGCCCAGTTTTTCAAACAGATGTGACACAGTCGACTTGCCTGCTGCAATGCCCCCTGTCAGTCCTACACGCAGCCCCATGGCGCACTAGGTTCGCAGCACGAATTGCGACCAGGCTCGAACCAGTTCTGGTCCCCAGATCATGCTGATCCAGCCGGCCGCTGCCAGATAGGGGCCAAAAGGGATGGGCAGTTGCTTGTCCCGCCCTAACAACAAGATCATGGCGATGCCGACCACCGAACCAACGCCTGCCGACAGCAGCACGATCGGCAATAGCATGGCCGGTCCCATCCAGGCGCAGAGAGCCGCCAGCAATTTGAAATCGCCGTAGCCCATGCCCTCTTTGCCGGTGGCCAGCTTGAAAATCCAATACACCGTCCAGAGCGACAGGTAGCCGGCTACCGCGCCTAGAATCGCCTTGTCGGGCGATACCAGCAAAGCGGTCTGAGTGGCTGGCAGCGGACCTGCTGCGGCAATCAGGCTGGCGAGCAAACCGAGCCAGAGCAAGGGTAGCGTCAGCGAATCCGGCAAGTATTGCGTGTCATAGTCGATGCCACTGAGGGCGATCAGGAACCAGGTGATCACCAGCGCCGCAAGGCAGGCCACCGAGAAACCATATCGCCATGCCACGACAGCCGACAGAATGGCAGTCAGGAGTTCGATGAGCGGATAGCGCGCACTGATGGGGCTCTTGCAGGCGCCGCAGCGGCGCCCTAACAGCAACCAGGAAATGAGTGGAATGTTCTGCCAGGGCCGAATCTGTGCCTTGCAGGCCGGACAGCTCGACGCGGGCCGCAGCAGGTTGAACGCGGCGCGGGGCGCAGGCTCCTGCCCGAGTACGCGCTGTGCCTCGTCGCGCCATTCGTTCTGCAATCGAATGGGCTCGCGGTAGATGACGACATTCAGGAAACTGCCGACCAGCAGGCCAAAAAAGAACACCACCCCGACCAGCAAAGTCGGCGAATCGGCTAGCAACGTAAGCACGGCAGCGCCGCTGTTAGACGACCGAGCCGAGCTTGAAGATCGGCAGGTACATCGCGATCACCAGGCCACCGACCAGTACGCCCAGGATCGCCATGATCAGAGGTTCGAGCAGGCTCGACATACTGTCGACTGCGTTGTCGACATCGGCTTCAAAAAAAGTGGCGACTTTGCCTGACATCTCGTCGAGCGAGCCGGATTCCTCACCGACCGCAATCATCTGGATCACCATGTTAGGAAACAGATCCGTGTTGTGCATTGCCTGTTGCAGCCGCACACCCGTTGAGACTTCCTCGCGCATTTTCATGACAGCATCTTCGAAAACGATATTGCCGCAGGCGCCGGCCACCGACTCCAGCGCCTCGACCAGTGGTACGCCGGCGGCAAACATTGTCGACAGGGTGCGGGCGAAGCGCGCGATCGAGGATTTGTAGAGAATGGGACCGATAACCGGAATCTTCAGTGACACGCGATCGAGAAATTCGCGCATTTTCTTCGATCGTTTCTGGAAATAGAAAAAGGCGTAAAAGGCCCCAGCCACGACCATGGCGACGAACACACCATTGTTCTGCAGGAACCGCGACGCATTGATGACCATTTGCGTAAATGCCGGCAACTCAGCGCCGAAACCCTCAAACAGCTTCTCGAACTGCGGGATAACGAAAATGAGCAGGATCACGGTTACGATGACCGCAACCACCAGAACGGCCCCCGGGTAAAACAGCGCTTTTTTGACTTTCTTTTTCAGCGCCTCCGACTTCTCTTTGTAGGTGGCAATCTTGTCTAACAAATTCTCAAGCGCACCAGCCTGCTCGCCTGCTTCCACCAGGTTGGTGAACAGATCGTCGAAATAGAGTGGGTGCTTGCCCAGCGCCTCGTGCAGTGAGCTGCCGCCCTCGACGTCCGACTTAATATCGAGAATCAGTTTCTGCATGGACGGTTTGTCGTTACCGTTGCCGACGATTTCAAACGATTGCACCATGGGGATGCCCGCTGCCATCATGGTTGCGAGCTGGCGACTGAAAATAGCGATGTCTTCGGGCTTGATCTTGCCGCCCTTGCTGCTATTGAACATGTTGATCTGTTTGCTGACTTTCTGCACCACGATGCCCTGGCGGCGCAGGTCGCCACGCATCGTGGCTTCGTCAATGGCCAGACCATTGCCTTTGACTTTCTTGCCTTTCTTGTCGGTGCCCTGCCAGCGGAAGGCGATGTCCTTCTTGATCGTTTTGGTCGCGCCTTTCTGCGCGGTTGCGGAAGCCTGTGCCATGTTAGCTAGTCCTGTTAATCGATCGTGACGCTGTTGATTTCATCGAGACTGGTCATGCCGGCTTTGGCTTTGTCCAACCCAGAGCGGCGCAAATCCGGGATACCCATGCGTTTGGCTTCGTCGGCTATGTCGATGGCGTTACCGCCCGCCATAATGATGCGACCAATGGCTTCGACCACTGGCAACACCTGGTAAATGCCCACACGGCCTTTGTAGCCGTCGCTGCAGTTGGTGCAGCCTTTCGGTTTGTAGAGACGAATGCCGGCGCTGATTTCTTCCTCGGTATAGCCCTCTTTGCGCAAGGCTTCGTCTGGAATATCCGCCAGTTCTTTGCAATGGGTGCATAGCCTGCGTGCCAGCCGCTGCGCGATAATCAGGCTGACTGAGGTAGCGATCGCGTAGGGCTTAACGCCCATGTCGATCATGCGTGTCAGGGTCTGGGGCGCATCGTTGGTGTGCAGTGTGGATAACACCAAGTGCCCGGTCTGCGCCGCTTTGATGGCGATTTCAGCGGTTTCCAAATCGCGAATTTCACCCACCATGACCACGTCCGGGTCCTGACGCAGGAATGCGCGCAACGCAGATGCAAACGTCAGGCCGACCTTCGGATTAACGTTGACCTGATTGACACCGGGTAGATTGATTTCCGCCGGGTCTTCGGCAGTCGAAATATTGGTGTCTTCTTTGTTGAGGATGTGCAGACCCGTGTAGAGCGATACGGTCTTGCCCGAACCCGTTGGGCCTGTGACTAGAATCATGCCCTGGGGTTTGGCGAGGTATTTGAGATACAGCTCTTTCTGTCCTGGATCGTAGCCCAGCGCGTCGATACCTAACATCGCAGACGAAGGGTCAAGAATACGCAGCACGATCTTTTCGCCAAACAGCGTCGGGCAGGTGCTGACGCGAAAGTCAATTGCGCGGGTTTTCGACAATTTCATCTTGATGCGGCCGTCTTGCGGTACGCGGCGCTCTGCGATGTCAAGTCGCGACATGACCTTGACGCGCGCTGAAATTTTCTGTGCCAGCTGTACCGGCGGCTGCGCAATTTCCTTCAGTACGCCGTCGATGCGCAGGCGAACGCGGTACATCTTCTCGAACGGCTCGAAGTGAATATCCGAGGCGCCGCGACGAACGGCATCGAGCATGACCTTGTTGACGAAGCGAACGATGGGCGCATCTTCGATATCGCTGCCCGCATCCTTGTCGAGTTCTTCTTCGCCGCCGGTGACCTCGAGGTTATCGAGATCCATGCCGTCGTCGTCGCCCATCGAGGGCATGGCGTTGTCGGCTTGTTCGATTGACTTGTCGACGAGTTTTTGCAGCTTGTCGTCTTCGACGACAATGGCCTCGACCGACATGCCAGTCTGAAACTTGATTTCATCAATCGCGGGCAGGTTGGTTGGATCAGCGACTGCCAGAAACAGCCGCTTGCCGCGCCGGTAGAGCGGCAGCACGCGATGCTTTGCCAGCAGCTTGTTGTTGACGATCCTAACAATGTCCAGATCGATCTGGATCGCATCAAGATCAAACAGCGGCGCGCCGAATTCCGTCGCTGCGGCGATCGCGATGTCGCGCGAATTGGCCGAGCCGCGGACGATCAGTTGAGTGACGAAGTTGCTGCGTTTGTCCTTGGCTTCCTGAATCGCAGCCAACATGGTGGGTTCGTCCACCAGGCCATCCTGGACAAGACGTTGCGGCAGACCGCCAAGGCCGGCTCGGGTATTACCCCCGAGAGCCAAAGAAGCGTTGTCATTCATAGACTTAGCGCGTTTTTCAAGCGGCGAGTGGAGATCATAGTCTAGCGAGGTTTCCGCCCACGGCAATTGTTAAATCTGGCTGATGGTCGCACATCACGGGGGCATGCTGCGTGATTGCACTCCCAGTTCGGCAACGACTGCGGCCGACGGTGCCGTGGTTGGAGATCGTGGCCCATGGGCCGCCTGGGAGGGTCAAGGCTGCCGTCCAGCCCCTGGCTCGGCCAGGCGACCGAACTGTCAATCGGGATCTGCAACGTCGTTGAGAAAAAAAAGGGCGCCCGAAGGCGCCCTTTCCATCAACCCGGGGAGGGTCGATTCAGCTTGGGCTGTTAGCCACCCGCGCGGCAAGAAGCCGGCATGTACTTGGCGGTCACAGTTCCAGCCGAGTACGCGCCAGATACCGTGCCCGGAGGGGCATCGGCACCGCCGCAACGCCAGGCGACCGAGCGGTCGGCCTGGATGTACGGGGTCATCTGCAAACTGAAAGTCGCGATCTGCGAGTTGGCCTTGTTACCGAACACCACGGTGATGATGCCACCCGCGCCGACGTCGACTGACGAGACGTACTTGCCCTGGGTATCCGTCAACGTCGCGGACAAACCGGCCGCAGCGCGTGTAGCAGGCATCGTGCCCGTCTGCGAGAACGACTCGCCGACCGAGGCTTTGACGCCGGCGGTCAGAGTCAGACCTTCAGAGATCTGCGCGCGGATCGTATAGTCCTGATAAGCCGGGATCGCGATCGCGGCCAGAATGCCGATGATCGCAACCACGATCATCAACTCAATCAACGTAAAACCTTTTTGAATCGACTTCATTTGCTAAGACTCCAATTGAGGGAAGGGAAACTCGTACGCGGCTGCAATGCCTGCGTGACTAACAAAGCAAACACCGTGCCATGCTGGTGAAACTCAAAAAAACCCTTTAATAACAGTGACTTAGAGGAATTTAACTTAGCAGAACTGGCCATATTACCGTCACCTAATGACAACACCCCGGGACGGCGCGTCAGTTTGTGACAATCTGTGTCCATCACTGCTAACAACCGTCTTTAGTTGCCGGCGCGGCAGATTTGCGGCGAGTGGCGAGAATCCATCGTGCCGGCGGCATAGGCGCCAGTTGCCACCCCACCGGGCGCATCGGAGTTGCCGCAGCGCCAGACGATGGTGCGATCGGTCTGTATGTAGGGCGTTAGCTGCAGCGTCTTGCCGGCAATTTGCGCGTTAGCACTATTGCCGTAGGTGACGATGACAAGACCGCCCGCGCTGATGTCCACCGCGGCCACATATTTGCCCTGCGTCGAATTGGCAGCGGCCTGCAGACTGGCGGCGACACGGGTGTCGGGCATGGTGCCGGTCTGCGAGTAGACCTCGGCCACTGCGGTCTTGATGCCACCCATCAACACCAATCCTTCGCTCACCTGCGCCCGGATGCTGTAGTCCTGATAGGCCGGCATGGCGATCGACGCCAGGATGCCGATGATGGATACCACGATCATCAGTTCGATCAGACTGAAGCCGCGTTGCAGGGTGCGCATGGGACGGGTCCTTAGGCGAAGGCAGAAGTGCCACCATGCCCAGCAACCCGCGTGCCAGCTATAGCTTCTTCACATAAAGGTGTTAGCGAGTGTCAATTGTGTGAGCGACCACTGATCGCGACGCGGCATCTGACCAACGCCGTGACAGGAAATGTCAATCCAGACCGAGTTTTTTGGTCCGGTAGCGCAGTGCGCGAAAACTCATGCCTAACAACTTGGCAGCCGCGGTCTTATTGTAGCGGGTTTGTTCCAACGCCTTGAGGATGGCGCTGCGCTCAGCGTCTTCCAATTGTTGCGGCAATCCGGACGCCGCCACCGCCGGCGCCGCCGCCTGCGGTGGCTGCGGGTCGCCGACCACTGCGCGCAATTCGATATCGGGCACGTCGATCTGGCCATCGATCGACAGCGTGACTGCGCGCTCAAGGATATTTTCGAGTTCGCGGACGTTGCCTGGAAAACCGTAACCGCGCAGCAGCGCGAGTGCGGTCGGAGTAATGCGCGGTGGCGCCAAACCGGCGCGCGCGGCGAGCCGCGGGATGATGCTCGCGACTAACAAATCGACGTCGGCAAAGCGTTCGCGCAGCGCCGGAACACGCAACTCGATCACATTGATTCGGTAGTAGAGATCCTCGCGAAACTTTCCTGCTGCCACCAGGTCCGCCAGATTCTTGTGGGTAGCTGACAGGATTCGAATGTCGACTGGCTGTTCCTGCGCATCGCCAACCGGGCGCACGGTTTTTTCCTGGATCAGTCGCAACAGCTTGACTTGCATATGCAGTGGCAGGTCCGCCACTTCATCGAGAAACAGCGTGCCGTTCTCGGCGCTTTGCACCAGGCCTTTCTTATCGGCGATGGCCCCGGTGAAACTGCCTTTGCGATGACCGAAGAGTTCGCTTTCCATCAACTCGCCCGGTATGGCGCCGCAATTGACGGGTACGAAAGGGCCGGACTTGCGCGGGCCACTGTCATGAATAAGGCGAGCGACCAGCTCTTTGCCGGTGCCTGATTCGCCGGATACATAGACCGGTGCTTGGCTGCGGGCGACACGCGCGATCAGCTCCCGCAGTTGTCGCATGGGCGCAGAATCGCCGATCAACCGCTGCCCCGATGCTAACAAATCTGGTGCCGCGGCCGCCGCCGGCGCTGCCTCCGCAGGCAACGCTACCGAGCCTGCCAACTTCAGCGCACTGGTGACCAGTTTGCGCAAAACTGCCAGATCGAGCGGTTTCGAGACAAAATCGAAAGCGCCCATTTTGAGCGCACGCACCGCAACTTCGACGTTGCCATGCGCGGTGATGACGGCAATCGGCAGTCGCGCACATCGTTCTTGTATATGGCTGACCAAATTCAGGCCGTCGCCGTCGGGCAAACGCATGTCGGTCAGGCACAGGTCGAATGCTTCGGTGTCCAGCAGACGCTTGGCAGTCGCCAGATCCGACGCCGTAATGGCATCCAGTTGCATGCGCTGCAACGTCATTGACACCAGATCGAGAAGATCGGGCTCATCGTCCACAACCAGAACGCGGGGCTTGCTCATCGTCATAACAGTTTAGTCGCTCAGGATTCCCAGCGTGCGGGATCGGTGAATACCAGGCGAAAACTGCTGCCGCCGCCCTGACGTGCTTCATAAATCAGGGTAGCCGAGTTGGACTGCGCGATTTCCCTCGCAAGATAGAGTCCGAGGCCCGAGCCCTGTTGGCCCCCCGAGTAAAAAGGTTCGAATATGCGTTCCGCATGCTCAGGATCGATGCCATGGCCTCGATCCGCGACTTCCAGAAATGGCCGGGCGGAAGGCTTGAGTCGCCCAAAGCGGACCTCGATTATTGAGTCCGCAGATGGGCAGCCGTACTTGACTGCGTTTTCGCACAGGTTCCACAGGATCTGCCGTAACTGGGATGCGTCAGCGCGGATCTCTATGGTTGATCCGGCGGGCGGCAGGCGCAGCTTCTCGGCGGGCCACTGCATGGTGGCGCCAAATTCCTGGGCGAAGGACGCCAGCCAACTGGCAAGGTCAATCCGTTCGGGCCGCCCCGAGTCACGCCGCGACATTTGCAGGACGTTGTCGATGATTTGACTGACGCGTTCGGCGTTGCGACGGATGATGCCGGTGAGTTTGCGATCTTCATCGCTGAGCGCCGGCGATTCGCCCAACAATTGGCCCGCGTGGCTCATGGCGCCGACTGGATTGCGGATTTCGTGGGCGATGCTGGCGGATAGTCTGCCGAGCGATGCCAGCTTCGATTGCTGGACTTTGCTCGCCAGAACGCTGGTGTCTTCGAGAAACACCAGCACGGGCGCGGGTTCGGTGGATCCCAATGGCGCGAAATGCGGCTGAATCTCTCGGGCGCCGTCCGCCGCGACGAACGAACCGGCCGTGTCGCTGTTGCTGCCGGCCTGGGCATTACGCCGCCAGTCGTCGAGCAACTGCGCCAGGCGTGGCGAAGCGACTGCGAGCTTTGCGCCCGGAAAAGTCGCTTCGTCACCTAACAATTGGGCCGCTGACTCGTTGACCAGGCGAATGCCACCGGCTGGGTCAACCACCATCATGCTCTCGCGCAGGTGTTGAAAAATGTACTGCGAAAGCTGCGCGAGGTTGGCCAGATCCACTTCCTGGCGCTGCACCAGTGCCTCGCTGGCGCTCAGTCGGCGCGCCAGCCATTGCGCGCCTACCGCGATGACAAAAATTACGGTACCCAGCACGCCGGCCGTTGAGAAGTCGATGCGCGCCGCGATTGTTTCGGCGTGACTCATGAACTGCTGCACCAGAATGCCGAGTGTCGCGACCGCCGCGATCAGATAGGCCGCGCCTGTCTCGGTCATCAGCGTAGTCGCGCCGATGGGGAGCACCAATAGAATGCCCAGGCCACTGGCAACCCCGCCGCTCGCATAGAGCAGGAGCGCGACGGCCAAGGTATCGATGAACGCGTGTGTCAGTGCCATCACGCGCAACGACGGCCAGGTCCAACGCTGGGCCAGTGCCAGAGCGATGCCCAGTACAAAGTACAGCGCACATACCGACAGAAACAAGGTTGGATGCGCGCCACCAATGCCCGGTGTCTGATCCGACAACCAACTAATAGCCAGCAGTGCCGGCGAAATCAGCAGCCGGTAGAAATTCAGCAGGCTGATAACGCGACGTGCGAGGTCCGTGGGAACCAGGGTTTGCGGCATGGGGCTCGCGGGCATTGGCCGGGATCATGGGCGAGTGATCCGGACACTTCAACTGCAGGACCGGCATTTCGTACTTGCAGAGTGGCGGATTTCCGCGAGAATGGCTGGTTCATTGCTAACTATGTGACAGGCAGCACGCACCCCTATGAATTTGCACGAATATCAAGCCAAGGAAGTTTTCAGAAGTTACGGCATTCCGGTGCCGAATGGCCGGGTTGCAGCCACCGCGGATGACGCGGTCGCGGCAGCCACCGCGCTCGGCGGCACGGTTTGGGTCGTCAAGGCGCAAGTGCACGCGGGCGGTCGCGGCAAGGCGGGCGGCGTCAAGCTTGCCAAGGACATGGCGGCGGTACGCGCGGCAGCCGCCGGTATGTTAGGCCAGCGCCTGGTCACCAAACAGACCGGCGCCGAAGGGCTGCCCATCGGTGAGGTCTATGTCGAGCAAGGTTCGAAAATTGCGCGCGAGATCTATCTGTCGTTGACACTCAATCGCGAAAAAAGTCGCATTGCGTTTATCGTATCGGCCGCTGGCGGCATGGACATCGAATAAGTTGCCGCGAAACAGCCGGAGAAAATCATTACCGCAAACGTGCATCCGGCTGCGGGCCTGCAGCCGTATCAGTGCCGGCGCCTGGCGTTTGCGTTAGGTTTCAAGGGCGAACAAATTGCTGCTTTTCAGAAAATAGCAATGGCACTGTACAAACTCGTGCTGGAACGCGACGCCAGCCTGGTGGAAGTCAACCCGCTGATCGTCACCGATAGTGGCGCGCTGGTTGCGCTCGACGGCAAGATTAACATCGATGCTAACGCGGTGTTCCGTCAGCTCGAAATGGCCAAATATCGGGATGTCACCCAGGAAGACCCGCGCGAACGCGAAGCGTCGGAGCACGACCTCAACTATGTATCGCTGGATGGCGATATTGCCTGCATGGTCAATGGCGCGGGCCTGGCGATGGCCACCATGGATTTGATCAAACTGCATGGCGGCACGCCAGCGAACTTTCTAGATGTAGGCGGCGGCGCCACGGCGGACCGTGTTACGGCAGCGTTCAAACTCATTTTGTCGAATCCAAAAGTGAAGGCTATTCTGGTCAACATTTTCGGCGGCATTGTCCGCTGCGATCTGATTGCTGAGGGCGTGATCACTGCGGTGCGCAATGTCGGTGTGCAGGTTCCTGTGGTTGTCAGACTCGAAGGTACCAACGCACCCAGAGCGCGTGAATTGCTGGCCAACAGCGGTCTCAAGGTGATCGCAGCAGCCGATCTCACCGATGCGGCCCGCAAGGTCGTGGGAGCCGTGAAATGAGTATCCTCGTCAATCGCAATACACGGGTCATCTGTCAGGGTTTCACCGGCAAACAGGGCAGCTTCCATTCCGAGCAATGCCTCGCGTATGGCACCAAACTGGTCGGCGGTGTGACCCCGGGTCGCGGTGGCGAACAGCACCTCGGACTGCCTGTGTTCGATACCGTGCACGATGCCGTCCAGGCAACAGGCGCTACGGTCAGCATGATTTATGTGCCTGCGGCCTACGCCGCAGATTCGATTCTGGAAGCCGCGGACAGCGGAATCGAACTGGTGGTCTGCATCACCGAAGGCATTCCGGTCAACGACATGGTCAAAGTGAAAGCTGCCATGGCCGGCACCGGAGTGCGGCTCATCGGTCCGAACTGCCCAGGTATCATCACGCCGGAAGAATGCAAGATCGGCATCATGCCGGGCTTTATTCACAAGAAAGGTGCGATCGGTATTGTGTCGCGTTCCGGTACTTTGACTTACGAGACTGTCTTCCAGACAACTAACAATGGACTCGGGCAAAGCACCTGCGTCGGTATCGGTGGCGATCCCGTGCGTGGCATGAATTTCATCGACGTTCTGGAGCTGTTCGAGCGTGACGGCGCCACCGAAGGCATCTGTATGGTTGGCGAAATAGGCGGCAGCGATGAAGAAGCTGCAGCGGCCTACATCAAGAAGTACGTCAGCAAGCCAGTGGTCGCCTATATCGCCGGAGTGACAGCGCCGCCAGGCAAACGCATGGGTCATGCGGGCGCGGTTATTGCCGGCGGCAAAGGCACGGCCGCAGACAAGTTCGCAGCGCTCGAAGCTGCAGGCGTACGCACGGTCAAATCACCTGCCGAGCTCGGATCGGCGATGCTGCAACAGTTGCGCCGCAGCCGGACACGCCGCGCCAAACCGGTGGCCGCCAAAGCTCGAGTGACAGCCAGCCGCATGCCGGCGCGCAAAACGGTGAAGCGCAAACCGGTAAAGCGCAAACCGGCGCCGCGCCGTAAGCGTTAGTTTCCTTTGCGCGTCGCGCTGGCCCAGCTCAATCTGTTAGTCGGCGATATTGCCGGCAACGCGCGCCGGATTCGCGAGACGGTCGAGCGCGCGCACGGCGAGCACCAGGCAGATCTGGTGATTTGTCCCGAGCTGGCTCTTTGCGGCTACCCGCCGGAGGATCTGCTGTTTCATCGCGGGTTACGTCATCAGGTCGACAAAGAGTTGGCCGACTTCGCTACCCGTCCGCTGCCCGCGGCGTTGTTGTTAGGCTATCCGGAATATTCGGGCGGGCATATTTTCAACGCCGCCACGCTCATCGACGCCGGCGGGATCAGAGTCCGGCACCGCAAAATTTGCCTGCCGAATTACCGGGTCTTTGACGAGAAGCGTTATTTCGAAGCGGGTGACAGCGCGACCGTGGTCGAACACCAGGGTGTGCGTTTCGGGATACTCATTTGCGAGGACATTTGGCAAGCCGAGCCCGCCAGAGCTGCGCGCGCCGCTGGCGCCGAAGTCTTGCTGGTCCTGAATGCCTCGCCATTCGAGCTGCGCAAGCAGGGCATGCGCGAAGATATCGTGCGTCAGCGCGTGCTCGACATTCGTGTGCCGGTGATCTATGTGAACCTGGTCGGCGGCCAGGATGAACTGGTATTCGACGGCAACTCCTTTGCGATGGATGCCGCGGGCACGGTGATCGCTCGTTCAGTCGCGTTCGATGAAGAACTTCAGGTGCTCGAGCTGACCCGCGGGGCGCAGGGCATTGAGCTCACAGGTGGTCGAATCGCGCCAGTGCTCGCCGACACGCCGAGCGTATATGGCGCGTTGGTCACTGGAGTGCGCGATTACGTGGGCAAGCATCGCTTCCCCGGAGTTGTCATGGGTCTGTCGGGCGGCATCGATTCCGCGTTGACGCTCGCGATTGCGGCCGACGCCCTCGGCGCGGATAAAGTTCATGGGGTGATGATGCCCTCGCGTTACACAGCGGACATGAGCGTCACCGATGCGGAATTGCAGGCGCGCAACATGGGCGCGATCTTCTCCAATATTTCCATTGAAAACATGTTCGAAGCGACGCTGGCGGCGCTGCACGCAGAATTTCTGGGACGCAAAGTCGACACGACGGAAGAGAACATTCAATCACGTTGTCGCATGCTGATCCTGATGGGACTTTCCAACAAAACCGGCAAGATGCTGCTGACCACCGGCAATAAGTCGGAAATGGCAGTGGGCTATGCCACGTTGTACGGCGACATGGCCGGCGGTTTTGCGCCGATCAAGGACTGCAGCAAGATGCTGGTTTATCGGCTCGCCGAGTATCGCAATTCCGTCAGCCCGGTCATTCCGCAGCGCGTCATTGACCGGCCACCGTCGGCCGAACTGCGGCCCGACCAGAAGGACAGCGATTCGTTGCCCGAGTACCCGGTGCTGGACGCCATCCTCGAGGCTTTCATCGAAGAAGATCTGTCGGTTGATGAAATCTGCGCTCGCGGATTCGATCGCGTAACCGTGGGACACGTGTTGGATCTGGTGAAACGCAACGAGTACAAGCGCCGCCAGGCCCCGCCCGGTGTACGCGTGAGTCGCAGGGCCTTCGGCCGCGACTGGCGCTATCCGATCACTAACGGCTACCGTCGTTAGCCAGTCCCGTGAGCCAGCGTAACGTGAGCTCATAGGGTCCCGGATCACCGATGGACGCCATGGCAACTGTTAGCAATTGCTGGGCTTCCCGTTTGCGGTTCGATCCAATCATGGCGGCGGCCGTGCCGACCAGCAGATCCGACGACTGCGCGCCGTCAAAGCCGTTGTTGTCCATCTGCCAGAGCGCGAGACCGGCGTCAGCCAGCGTCGCGCTGTCGGCAGTTGCCAGCAGCGCGAGAAAATCGAGCCAGCGACGCCGCCCGTCGCGGGTCTCGCGATAACAGGCGCTGTCTTTGATGCCTGTCCAGAGCCTGGCAAGTGCGTCGCTTGGCAGATAAGCGTTGGTCGCTATGCTGACGCGCGAGACCGCACTGCTCCATACCTGTTGTACCTGCTCAGAGACGCAGTTCCCCGGAGGTTCGCGCAGCAGCAGCGCATTCGCGACGTCGCGCGGCTCCAGACTGCGGAAGTCAGCGGTGGCGATGGCGGCTGACAGGCGAACCGCTAACGCGGCGCGTTGTTCCCGCCCATAGCTCGCCTTGCCGCCGTCCGGCAGCGCCGGCACGCTGGCTCCAAAAAGCAATCGGGCAACCGGCACTGCACCCACATCGAGTTGCCCTAGTCCCAATGCGTTGCGCTTCATGTAGCGCAACCGCGGCGCATTCAGGTCGACATAAGGAAAGTAATCCGAGTTACGCGGCGCTTGGTAGGTGGCAAACAAGGGATCCAGTGTTTTCTTTGAGCCAATGCGCCGCAACTGGATTTGCGCCAGAGACTGGATGCCGACCCGCCGAAGTTCGCTAGCCAGTGCCGGCACTGCAAACACTTTTGCGTCCGGGTCTGGCACGGCGCCTGATTTACTGGCGACCACCACGATGTCGGTCTCACCGGCATTGTAGATGGCGTAGTCGGCGAAGTTCGCGGACAAGGCCTTGATCACCGAGGCGACGACTTCCATGTCGGTCTCATAGATCTGAATCCATTGCACCAGTAGGCCATCGTCGCTCATATAGCGACTCACCTGCTGATAGAACTCGTCGGAAAATAACGTGGCGACGCCGCTTACCCAGGGGTTGGATGGTTCGGAAATGATCACGTCATATTTCGCACGCGAGCTCGCAAAGAAAGATTTGGCATCGTCATAGTGAATGCTGCTACGCGGATCAGAAAACACGCGCGAAATACGCGTCGAAAATGCGATCCATGCGGATCGCGTCATCGCCGGTTCAATTTCAATCGTATCGAGGTGTTTCACACCCGGAGAGCGCAGCACAATCTGCGAGGTGACGCCCGAACCGAATCCTATGTTAGCCACGCGCCCGGCATCTGGGTGAATGGCCAGCGGCAGAACGGCTAACAACGTCTGTGTGACTTCATCAGCAGTCGGCTGGCCAACGCCCATGTTAAGAGAGGCATCGGGCTTGCCGTTGGTGGAAATAGTAACGACGTCCTGATCCTGGGTCAGTGCGATGGTGGCGGTTTTGCCGTCCTCTGCGTACAGCACTTGGATACTGTCGGGAAGGCGGGCTGCGCCTGTTCTGTAAACACCCGCTGCCATACGCATGGGATCGAGTCGCGTAAACAGGGAAACGCCGCCGACGATCACGCAGGCGGCAACCAGCAACGACGCACTGGGGAACTGGTTCCAGCCGCGCGTCGAACGCCCCAGAAAGAGCAAGGCGATCATCAGTTGCAGCAGCGCGCCAGCGAGAATGGTGCCTTTCATGCCCACCGTGGGCAGCAGCCAATGCACGGCAATCATGACGCCGGCGATGGCACCGACCGTATTGGCAGCATAGACACTGCCGATCGAACGTTCGCCGGCTCCCGATGAATACAGCCAATGCGTCATCAGCGGCAAGGTCATGCCGGCCACAAATGTGGTGGGGATCATCATGAATGCCGCGATCACGTGGCTGCTGAGATTGAAGCCGGTATAGCCAGCCGCGGACGTGTCGAACATGCGTAGCGCGAATGACAGCCACTCGAAGGTTGATCCGTAGGCGGGCAGGGTCAATGCCGCGCTCACGGCCATCAATGCAAACATGATCGCCAGCGTTGTGCGCGCGTCCTGGAAACGGTCCATGCGACGGCGAATCCACAGCCCGCCCAGCGCCAGGCCAAAAATGAATGCGCTGAGCATGAGTTCGAATGCATGCGTTGATGCCCCGAGCACCAGAGTCAACATGCGGATCCAGGCAATCTCATAGATGAAAGCCGCCATCCCGGCGCCTGCCGCAGCCAGCAGGATCCACCGTCCCCATGCGGCCGATGCTTGCGACCCGGTAATGGCGTTAGCAGCAGGGAGTGCCGGCGCGGGCGGTTCGTGGCTGCTGCGGGTCAACAACCAGACAATGCAGGCCAGCGCGATGTTGAGTACACCGGCGGTCATCACGGTGCCCGGCAAGCCAACCGCGGCAATCAGCCAAAACCCGCTGGCTAACACGCCTAACGATGCGCCAAGGCTATTGGTGAAATAGAGCATCGCCAGAGTTGCGCCCGACTGGTCTGGAAAGCGGCGAATCACCGCGCCGCTGATCAACGGAAAAGTGGTGCCAAGCAAAATCGATTGCGGCAGGATCAGCGCTGCCGCCAGCGACCACTTGAATAGTTCGATGGTCGTTGCCGAGCCCAGCGCGGGAATGACGCTGTTGAAAGCGAAATCCAGAGCGCTCGTGTGGATGTTGTGAAACAGCATCGCAATAATGCCGGTGACGGCTTCGACGATGGCGTAGCCGAGCAACAGGTTTCTCAGTCTGTGGGTGTAGCGCGCTACCAGCCACGAACCCAGCGCCATGCCGCCCATGAAAATGGCCAGCACAAGTGTCTGTGAATAGGCCGAATGGCCGAGGAACAACTTGAGGTAGTGCGACCAGATCGACTCGTAGATCAGACCGGAGAAGCCTGATACCGTGAAGATCGCAAACAGCACGCCGCGATACCACGTCAGCCGTGACCCTGTCTGGTTGGCAGAGACGGCTGGCGGTGACTGGGCCAGATCTGGGTTTGCGTGCATCCTGAGAAACTCTGCCGCGTGATTGGCGCGCTGGAAGGACGCAATATTGGACTTTATGTCAACTGCGGCGCCCTTGCCTGGGTCACACTTTGGCCGCCACTTCGCCAAATCTGTTAGCTAGTCGAAGGGATTCCACCAGCGGCGCTTGCCGGCCGCCTGCTTGGATTCGACATCACCCTGATAATTCAACTGGTACACCGAGCGTGCCTGGGTTGCCAGCGGTTCGAGACCAAGACGGTCGTAGCTCTGAATGAGGATTTCCATGGCTGCGCGGATGGCGGGTGCGCCATCGTATTGCTCGATACAGAGCTTGGCGCGTTGTGCGGCCGCCACCCAGGCGCCGCGCTTGATGTAAAAGCGCGCCACATTCAGTTCGTAGTCGGCCAATCGGTTACGCAGATAGATCATGCGCCGCTGCGCATCGTGCGCATAAAGGCTCTTTGGGTAGTCGTCAACAACCTTGCGCAGTGACGCAAATGACTTGCGCGCAGTCTGCGGCGGCCGTTCGTTGAGATCCGCCTTGAATACTTTCTCGAAAAGATTCGGCGTGCGCTCGAAATCCACCAGCCCTTTGATGTACCAGGCGTAGTCAATTCGCGGATGAGTTGGATTTTCGCGGATGAAGGTATCTGCGGCATCCAGCGCCGACTCGCTTTCGCGCGCCTTGTAGTAGGCGTACATGACGTCGATGCGGCTTTGACGCGCCTCAGGTGCAAACGGAAAGCGCGAATAAAGCGCCTCAAAAAGCCGGATGGCATTGTTGTAGTCGCCATCTTTAAGGCTTTTCTGCGCGGACTCATACACCTTTTCAGGTGCATTCTGCGGGACGTCCTTGTCACGCCGACTGCGACAGCCGCTCAAAACCAGAGTAAGGGCCAACAGCAGGAGAATAACCAGCCGCAGCGAGGAGATACGAGGCGCGAGAATCATGCGGGAGGGTCTTTCGTTGGCACGGCTTGCGTAAAGCGCGGCATTATAGCTAAAGCTAGCTTAGGCTCTGGTGTGACTGACGAGTTCCCTGACAAAACGGCTATTTACCGACTGCGATTGTCGCCAGAAGCGGCAGGTTCGCGCCTGGATCAGGCGCTGGCGAGCGCTTTGCCGCAGTTTTCCCGTTCACGGCTGCAATCCTGGATCGAGTCCGGGCTGGTGCGGGTGGACGGCCGACAGCCCAAGCCACGCGACAAAGTGTTGGGTGGCGAGCAGGTTGTGCTCGAGGCGCGCTTCGCTGCCTCCACCCGCGTGGCGCCAGAAGAGCGGCCGGTGGACGTGGTTTACAGCGATAGCCACCTGCTGATCGTCAACAAGCCAGCCGGGCTGGTCGTACATCCTGGTGCCGGTAACGCGCATGGCACTTTGCAGAACGCTTTGCTGGCGCTGGACCCGGAGCTGGCGTTGGTGCCGCGGGCCGGCATTGTCCATCGCCTCGACAAGGACACCAGCGGTCTGCTGCTGGTGGCCAGGACGCCCGAGGTGCACGTCGCCCTGGTCGATTTGTTAGCCGAGCGGGCGATCAAACGTGAGTATCTGGCACTCGCGCAGGGTGCCCTGACGGGCGGCGGTACCGTAGCTGCGGCCATCGGCAGACATCGTTCCGATCGACTGAAGATGAGCGTCCGCAGCGATGGCCGGGAAGCCATTACGCACTACCGAATTGAGAAGCGATTTCCGGTGCATACGCTGCTAAGGGTCACGCTGCAGACGGGTCGTACACATCAGATTCGTGTGCATCTGGCCCACATTGGCTACCCCATCGTGGGCGATCCTGTGTACGGCGGCCGGCGGCGGCTACCGGCGGGCGCGAGCCCACAATTGTTAGCAGCGCTGGCCGGATTCCGTCGCCAGGCTCTGCATGCGGCGCTGCTGGCGCTTCAGCACCCCGTCACTGGCAAGGCATTGCGGGCCGAAGTACCGCTGCCCGCAGATTTTACCTCTTTGTTAGCTGTGCTGGCGAGCGTAGCGACATGAGCGAACGTTTTTTCACGCCGCAGTGGCGTTTGCCGGCCGGGCTGCGCGCCGCTTTTACCTTGCGCAGCGGCGGTAATCTGGCGACCCATGTCGGCGACAACGCCGGCGACGTCGCGGCCAACAGAATGTTGCTGGGTCGCGAACTGCAGTTGCCTGGCGAGCCCCAGTGGCTCAATCAGGTCCACGGGGCGCGGGTGGTGACTGTCGACACGCGGATCAGCGCAGCCATGCCGCCGACCGCGGACGGCATCGTGACCCGTCACGACGCGGTCCTGGCGATCCAGGTGGCCGACTGTCTCCCGGTGCTCATGACTACGCACGACGGTGCCCGGTATGGCGCGGCGCACGCTGGCTGGCGAGGGTTGGCGGCCGGGGTGTTGGAAAATACGGTTTCCGCATTGGCAGTCGATCCCGCACAACTCGATATCTGGCTGGGTCCCTGCATCCGGCAAGCTGCCTTTGAGGTTGGACCGGAGGTTGTACTGGCGTTTGGTGCCGCATGCCAATGGGCCTTCCAGCCTAACAACCGCGGCCGCTGGCAATGCGACCTGGCAGGTATCGCAGCCGCACGTTTGCGGGCGATTGGCGCGCGTTCAGTGAACGACTGTGGCCTCTGTACCTATACCGATGCGGCCCGGTTTTTCTCTCATCGGCGCGACGCTGGCACGCTCGGCAACAGCGGACGCATGGCGGCTTTGCTGTGGCGCACGGTATCCTCATAGGCTGCCATGGATAACCTGATACTCATATTGTTGGCCACCGGCGGCAGCGGCTTGCTGAGTGCCGCTGTTGCGGGCCTGTTCGTGTTGCTACCGGACCGGCTGCGCAGCCGCTGCCTGCCGCATCTGGTGAGTTTCGCGACCGGTGCTTTGTTAGGTGCGGCGCTGATGGCCCTGGTGCCGCATGCGCTGGAAGGTGCGGATGAGCAACGCCTGCACGCGGTCGGCGCGACGCTCCTGGCCGGTATCGGTCTGTTCTTTATCCTGGAAAAGTTCCTGCTGTGGCGGCATTGCCATACCCATGAGTGTGAAGAACACGGTGTGACGGCACAGCACGTTCCCACGGATCATCAGCGCCGTCAGACTTCGGGCACGTTGGTATTGGTCGGCGATGCCATTCACAACGCACTGGACGGCGTGTTGATTGCCGGCGCCGTGCTTGCCGATCCGCATCTGGGACTGGTGGCGGCGCTGGCGATCGCAGCACACGAGATACCGCAGGAAGTTGGCGATTTCGCGGTCCTGTTGCATGCCGGCATGAGCCGGCGCAAAGCGTTTTTCTGGAACCTGGTTGTCAGCTTGACCGCCGTTGTGGGCGGTTTGGTGGGCTATTTTGCGCTGCGCGAAGCATTGAGCGTCTTGCCCTATGTGCTGGCACTGGCAGCGGCCAGCATGCTGTACGTGGCGATGGCGGATCTGATCCCCGGGTTGCACCGCAGGGTCGATTCGCGCGCAAGTCTCGCGCAAGTCTTTTGGATTGCCGCCGGAGTGGCTGTCATCGTGATCGCCGAACAGGCGGCCCACGGTTCGGGGTTTTTTGATTTTGCGGTCAATTAACGGTTAGATTCGCGGCTTTTGGTGCCTCGGGGGGATTGAATCCTGGTCCGCGAACCTCACATGGAGGGGGTATGCGCCAGGAAAAACTCACTGCAAGACTGCAGCAGGCGCTGGGCGATGCCCAGTCACTCGCGGTTGGACGCGATCACCAGATGCTGGAACCCGTGCATCTGCTGGCCGCGCTGATTGACCAACAGGGTGGCACCGTGCGGCCGCTATTGATGAAAGCCGGTGGCAATTTGCCAAAACTGCGCACCGAGCTGGGCAATGCCATGGAGCGCCTGCCGAAAGTGGAAGGTGCGCCGGGCGAGGTCCACGTCAGCAACGATCTCGCCAAAATTCTAAACGTCACTGACAAGCTCGCTCAACAGCGTGGCGACCAGTTCATCGCCAGCGAGCTCGTCGTGTTAGCCGCATTCGAAGATCGGCAGCTTCTGGCCCGATTGCTGAAAGACGCAGGGTTTGCCAAGGCGGCGATCGAAAAGGCAATCGACGAAATCCGCGGTGGCGAGAAAGTTCAAGATGCTAACGCCGAGGAAGGTCGGCAGGCCCTCGAAAAATACACCATCGACCTTACGCAGCGCGCTATCGACGGCAAACTGGATCCGGTCATCGGCCGCGACGACGAAATCCGCCGTACCATCCAAGTGCTGCAACGACGCACCAAGAATAATCCGGTGTTGATCGGCGAACCCGGCGTCGGCAAGACCGCGATCGTTGAAGGACTCGCGTTGCGCATCATTAATGGCGAAGTACCCGAGGGCCTGAAGAAGAAACGCATTCTCGCGCTCGACATGGGCGCGCTGATTGCCGGCGCCAAATTTCGCGGCGAATTCGAGGAGCGACTGAAGGCTGTACTGAGCGATCTGTCCAAACAGGAAGGCCAGGTCATTCTCTTTATCGACGAACTGCATACCATGGTGGGTGCCGGCAAAGCCGAAGGCTCCATGGACGCCGGCAACATGCTGAAGCCTGCGTTAGCTCGCGGCGAATTGCATTGCGTCGGCGCGACTACGCTCGATGAGTATCGAAAATACGTTGAGAAGGACGCCGCGCTCGAACGGCGCTTTCAGAAGGTGCTGGTAAAAGAGCCTTCTGTGGAAGACACCATCGCGATTTTGCGCGGGTTGCAGGAGCGTTACGAAGTTCATCATGGCGTCGAGATCACGGACCCGGCGATCGTCGCCGCAGCCACCCTGTCGCATCGCTACATTGCAGACCGGCAGCTGCCAGACAAGGCCATCGATCTGATCGACGAGGCGGCGGCCCGCATCCGCATGGAGATCGACTCCAAGCCGGAAGTGCTCGACAAACTGGAGCGGCGCATCATCCAGCTCAAGATCGAGCACGAAGCACTCAAGAAAGAAACCGACGAGGCCTCCAAAAAACGCCTGGCGATTTTGTTAGACACGTTGCATGGCCTCGAGAAAGAGTTTGCCGATCTAGAAGAGATCTGGAAAAGCGAGAAAGCGTCTTTGCAGGGAGCCGCAAGCGTCAAGGAAGAAATCGAGAAACTGAAACTCGACATGGAGGCGGCACGCCGCAAAGGCGATCTGACCAAGGTCGCAGAAATACAGTACGGCAAGATCCCCGAAGCGGAAAAGCGCCAGACTGAAGCACAGGCCGCGGAAACGCAGGGCATGCAGTTGATGCGCAACAAAGTCACAGACGAGGAAATCGCTGAAGTCGTGTCCAAATGGACCGGAATTCCTGTCTCCAAAATGCTGGAGTCAGAGAAGGAAAAGCTTCTGCAAATGGAAGCGGCGCTGGCCAGGCGCGTTGTCGGTCAGGAGGAAGCCCTCAAGATCGTTTCTAATGCGATCCGCCGTTCGCGCGCCGGACTTGCGGATCCGGCGCGGCCTAACGGCTCATTCCTGTTTCTCGGTCCTACCGGTGTCGGCAAGACCGAATTGTGCAAAGCTCTCGCTTCCTTCCTGTTCGACACGGAAGACGCGCTGGTGCGCATCGACATGTCCGAGTTCATGGAAAAGCATTCGGTCGCGCGCCTGATCGGCGCGCCACCCGGCTACGTCGGTTATGAAGAGGGCGGTTACCTCACCGAAGCGGTGCGCCGCCGACCCTACTCGGTCGTTTTGTTAGACGAAGTGGAAAAGGCACATAGCGACGTATTCAACGTGCTGCTGCAGGTGCTGGACGACGGCCGGCTGACCGATGGTCAGGGCCGCACTGTGGATTTTCGCAACACGGTCGTGATCATGACCTCAAACCTTGGTTCCAATGTCATCCAGGAACTCGCCGGCGAGAAAAACTACTCGCGCATGAAATCGGCAGTGATGGAAATCGTGCAACAGCATTTCCGGCCGGAGTTCATCAACCGCATCGATGACATCGTGGTGTTTCATCCGCTGGGTACCAGCGAAATTCGCTCGATCGTCGGTATCCAACTCGGCGGCCTGCGCAAGCGCTTGCTGGAGCGCGGTATCGAATTTACGCTCGACGACGCGGTGCTCGATTTGTTAGCTGAGGCTGGCTATGACCCGGTCTATGGCGCGCGGCCGCTGAAGCGCGCCATCCAGCAGCAGATCGAGAATCCGCTGGCCGGGCAGTTATTGCAGGGTGTCTTTGGCCCGGGCGATCGAATCCGGGGGCTGGTAGGCGATGATGGGCGCATTAGTTTCGGCAAAATGACCGGCTAGCTAACAATGGCTTGATCAAACCGCCGCGCTACCCGGTATAATTACCTGATGCCGTTTTATGAATATCAATGCGGCGCCTGTGGCAAGACCCATGAGGCGCTGCGGAAAGTCAACGATCCCCCCTTGCGCAAATGCCCAGCCTGCGGCAAGTCGCGCCTGCGCAAGCTCATGTCGGCGCCGATATTTCGTCTGAAAGGCTCGGGTTGGTACGAAACCGACTTTAAATCTGAGCAGGACAAAAAACGTAATCTGGTGGCCGACGACACCGCCCCGCCCGCCGACACCAAGGCAGATGTCAAAGCGGACGCCAAGGCAGACGCCAAAGCGGACGCAACCAAGGTCGAGCCGGCCAAATCGGACACCCCAAAGACCGACGCCGCCAAAGAGCCTGCCAAAGATTTGGCCAAGAAAGATGCCAAGGCGGCGCCCGCACGTGCGGCACGGTCCGCCGCAAAATCCAAGCGCCCCGCCGCTCGCAAGACCAGGCGCTAGTCATGGCCGCATTGCGTCGCTATTTGATCGCGGGCGTCTTGGTCTGGTTGCCCATACTGGCCACGGTCTGGGTGCTCGGCTTTATCGTCGACCTTACCGACAATTTTCTGCTGTGGCTGCCGCAGGACTGGCGGCCGCTAAAGTTGTTAGGTGTGAAAATTCCAGGTTTAGGCATCGTGTTCGCCCTGACGGTGCTATTGCTGACGGGTCTCTCGGTCACGAACCTGATCGGCCGTCGCCTGGTGCGCTACTGGGATGGGTTGCTGGAACGGATTCCGCTGGTGCGTTCCATTCACGGCGGCGTCAAGGGCTTTGCGGAGTCGGTACTCTCGACCTCGGGCAATTCCTTCAAGCAGGTGGTGCTGATCGAGTATCCGCGCGTCGGCCTCTGGAGCATCGGTTTTGTCACGGCGGAAAATCTGGGCCAGCTGCAGGTCTCGGGCGAAGAGGAACAAGTCTGCGTGTTCATTCCCACCACCCCGAATCCGACCTCTGGCTTCATTGTACTGGCGCCGCGCTCGCAGTTGCGTACCGTGGACGTGTCGATCGACGCCGCGATGAAAATGATCGTTACGTTAGGTGTGATCATGCCAACCGATCCAGGAGTCCCGCCATGACCGATCGCAGTCAAGTTCGCAGCGCATTGCTGGCGCATCTCGACACAGCAAGCCCCGCGGGAGGGTTAAGCGAGGCAGGATTTACGCGCCTGGGCGAGTTAGTGACTGAGCTCAGTGCGTTGAGTCTGTACCCGCGCCCAGCTGAGCGAGCGTCGGTTTTGCACGGCCGTTGGGAAACCGTGTTCGCGCATTTTGGGGCGCGGCACTCGGCAGGCAAAACCCGTGTGCATGAATCCAATCTAAAGATCCACAGCTTCAACAAGTTTCCCGAATTGCCGATCTCGGTACGCGCCATGTTCCAGGATGTGGCTGCCGATGGTTCGCGTTACAACAACATTGTTAGCATCGCGCCACCGGGTGGCGATATCTGTGGCGAAATCGTGACGCACGGTCGCTGGGTTGTCGACGGCGTGAATCCAAAGCGGCTCAATATCGAGTTCGATCGTGTTGCACTCGGTCCGTTGTTTAACGACGACGCTACCTCGATGCGTTCGGCACTAGGCATGGCGCCGGATCTCAAATTGAATGCCGATTTGAATGTCTCCAAGCTCTATTCGGATGTCGTATACCTGGATGACGATCTGCGAATCAATATCGGCATCCAGGGCGGCCTGTATGTTCTGACTAAGATATCCTCCTGAGCTATGCGTAGCCATTATTGCGGTCAAGTGAACCAGTCCCTGAGCGGGCAAGGTGTGTCGGTGGCGGGCTGGGTGCATCGCCGGCGCGATCATGGTGGCGTCATTTTCATCGATGTGCGGGACCGCAGCGGTCTGGTGCAGGTGGTGGTTGATCCGGACACGCCCGATGTGTTCGCCACCGCAGAAAAACTGCGCAGTGAATTCGTGGTGCGGATCGTCGGTAAGGTGAGGCCGCGTCCAGCTGGTACAGCTAACAAAGATCTTGCCTCGGGCCAGATCGAAATGCTGGCACAGGAGATTGAACTACTGAATCGCTCCGAACCGATGCCGTTCCAGCTCGACGAGGAAGTGAGCGAAGAAGTGCGCCTGAAATACCGCTACCTCGACTTGCGACGCGATGTCATGCAGCAGCGCCTCATCCGTCGCCACAACATCACGCGCGCCATGCGCAGTTACCTCGATGACGCCGGCTTCATCGATATCGAAACGCCAATGCTGACCAAGGCGACACCGGAGGGCGCGCGCGACTATCTCGTACCCTCGCGCACTCATCCCGGCAAGTTTTTCGCTCTGCCGCAGTCGCCGCAGATCTTCAAGCAACTGCTGATGGTGTCTGGCTTCGATCGCTACTATCAGATCGTGCGCTGCTTCCGCGACGAAGATCTGCGCGCCGATCGTCAGCCTGATTTCACGCAGCTCGATATCGAAACCAGCTTTCTGCCGCAGAACGACATCATGGATCTGATGGAAGGTCTGATTCGCCATATCTTTAAAACCGTGGCGAATGTGGACTTTCCGAAACCGTTTCCGCGCCTCAGCTATGCAGACGCGATACGCCGTTATGGCTCGGACAAACCTGACCTGCGGGTGGATCTGGAACTGGTTGACGTGGCGGATCTGGTGAAAGACTGCGATTTCAAAGTGTTTTCAGGCCCCGCGAAAGATCCTGCGGGCCGGGTTACCGCACTGCGCGTACCGGGCGGCGGCAAGCTGACACGCAAGGAAATCGACGACGCGACAGCCTATGTGGCGCGCTATGGCGCCAAGGGCCTCGCCTACATCAAAGTCAACGACAAGGCCAAGGGTCGCGACGGTCTGCAGTCACCGATCACCAAGTTTCTCAGCGACGCGGCGCTTGCCGGGATCATGGAGCGCTGCGGAGCAACTGACGGCGACCTGGTGTTTTTTGGTGCCGACACGGCGAAGGTGGTATCCGATGCGTTAGGTGCGCTGCGACTCAAGCTCGGCACCGACCTGGGTCTCATGCGCCAGGGCTGGGCGCCGCTGTGGGTCGTGGACTTTCCGATGTTCGAGTGGGATGCCGACAATAAGCGCTGGTCGGCTATGCACCATCCGTTTACCTCGCCGCTCAATCTCGATCCCGAGGCCTTGCGCGCCAATCCGGGCACCGCGATCGCCAAGGCGTATGACATGGTGCTCAATGGCTCCGAAATCGGTGGCGGCAGTGTGCGCATTCACCGACAGGATCTGCAGTCAGTCGTATTTGATTTGTTAGGCATCGATCCGGAGGAAGCGCGGCACAAGTTCGGCTTCCTGCTGGATGCCCTGAAGTTTGGTGCGCCGCCACATGGCGGCATCGCCTTCGGTCTCGATCGGCTGGCGATGCTGATGTCGGGCGCGGACAGCATTCGCGATGTCATTGCCTTCCCGAAGACACAGACGGCTGCGTGTCCGCTGACCGATGCGCCCACAGATGTCAGTGAGAAGCAATTGCGGGAACTACATATACGATTGCGACAGGCTCCCGCGAGCTAACACCTGGCATTGCCGTTCAAGTAGCGCTAGTCTAGAACTGCTCCAATAAATTGTGAGGCGAACATGGCAACACCGAATACCCACGCAGGCCTGGTAGGCACGCTCGCGACAACTGCGGTTCTATGGGCAGTCCAACCAGCTGCATTCGCGCAACAGCAGACCACCGCAGGAGACGACACCGGCCTCGAAGAGATCATCGTCACGGCCCGTAAGAAAAACGAGCGCCTGCAGGACGTGCCGATGGCGGTCTCGGTGTTTTCCAGCGACGCCATCGAGCGCTTGAATGTGACCTCGGTTGACGAACTCGCCAAGCTGACAACCGGGCTCAGCTTCGATTCGGATTTCGGCCGCTTGTCGGATCGTCCGGTTATACGTGGACAGGCGACCATCCTGGGCGATTCAGGTGTCTCGTATTTCATCGATGACGTCTACTACACCGGCACGCTACTGGATCTCGACCTGGAATCGGTGTCATCGGTGCAGGTGGTCCGTGGTCCGCAGTCCGCCCTGCATGGACGCAATACCTACTCCGGCGCGATCCTGGTGAGCACCAAGCCGCCGTCACTGACGCCGAGAGGCATGGTGAAAGTGGAATACGCGCAATTCGGACAAAAACGCCTGTCGGTTGGCTTCAGTAGCCCGATTAAGGACGATGTCTTTGCAATCGCCCTGTCCGGCACTTGGTACGAGCGCGAGGGTGTCACCGACGACTTGTGGCGCAACAAGTTCAATGGACAGAAATTAGGGAACGAAGAGTCCAAAACGTTCAACTTTGCCACGTATTGGACGCCTAACGAACGATTTGAGGTGCGCACGCGTTTGATGTTCAGTCGACAGAACGATGGTCCGCCGCCGCTGTTCCTGCAGGGCTACGAACAGAACAACATCTACCCCGACAACGGCAATCGTCGCGCGACCATCACCGGCGATCAGTTCTTCCCAGTCGCCAACGGCCCGGGGTCGGTCTATTTGGGAGCCAATCGCTACTATGCGGGTGAGATTCAGCCACGGCGCCTCGACGTTGACGCCGAGCGATCGCTGGGCGTCACGCCGCACATCGACAACCAGAAAGTGTTAGCGGCGCTGACCTTGAATTTTAAATTCACCGAGAACCTGACCGGCACCTATGTGGGTGGCCTCAATCGTGAAAAATCCGACAGCGCCTACGACTTCGACTATCAATCAACCTCGTATGGTCCGTTCATGACTTCATCGGTCGGTCTGCGACCGCGCACCGTCGTTGGCGCGCCTGCGGGTCAATACGAATACGCAGTTTCTACCGGCGCACCGGCCGCGAATTTTTCGTCGGTCAGCGCTGGCAGCACGCGTGATGTGAGTCACGAACTGCGTCTGCGTTGGCAGAACGAGCGCTGGGACGCGTTGTTAGGCGCGTATTACTTCGATGCGAGGAGCGATAGTACGAACAGGCAGGCGCCGGTCGCGAATTGGGGAGCGCAACTGCAGCAGTCACTAGGCGTATTGCAGGGCCGCATGCAGGCGGCATGCAGCAGCTTTTTCCAGAATCGCCCCGGGTTCGCTAACTGCACCTCCGTCGTGCGCCGCGCTACGGCGGCCAATGCGGCCATCGTCGCCTTCGACAGCACGGCGAATGTCTGGACGACTTTCGAGGACAGCGCCAGTCATTCGACGGTCGACAATACCGCCGTCTTTGCCGGCGTCACCTGGAAGGCCCGCGACAATCTGGAGCTGGGGCTGGAAGCGCGTTCCGCGCGCGAGCGGCAGGAGCGCCTGCCTGGCCGACAGAATTCGATTGCCTATCTAACAACCCTGGTGGAGACCGCGCCATTCAGTTCACGTGCGACCGTGCCCTATCAGACGGGTACTTTCAATTCGTTCACGCCGCGTTTCACGGCACGCTATGACTTCAGTGATGGTCACAACGTATATCTCAATGTATCCAAGGGTACCAAGCCTGGCGGTCTAAACAACTTCCGCGCCGAAGCAATCGGTTTCGGCACATTTGCGGAAGAAAAAGTGACCAGCATCGAATTGGGCAGCAAGAATCAGTTTCTCGACAATCGGCTGCTGCTCAACGCCGCGATCTTCAGCAACCAAATCCAGGGTTACCAGCTAACAGAATCGGTCGTCTATGCCGATGGTACGCCGAGCACGCTGATCAAGAATGTCGGCAAGGTCGAGATTCAGGGTCTGGAGCTGGAAATGGCCTATTCACCCGAGTTGGTCCAAGGGCTCAACCTGTCGTTCAACTACAGCTATACCAAGACCAAGATCAAGGAAGGTCTGGATGCTAACGAGGGTGTGCTGGCGGATGTCGCCTACAATGGTCAGCTCGATTGCTCGCGTGGCATTGCGGCGGCTTACGTTCCGGTGATTGCGGCAATTCGCGCCGCAAATCCGGCGACCATCACAGCCGCCACCAACATCTGCCACAACGACACCGGCACCTTGTATTTCGGGGCATTCGGCTCCATTGCCGGGCGCAAGTTGCCGCGCGTGCCGGAACATAACATCAATATGGCCGCGAGTTACTCGCGTCCGTTCGTCGGCGACTGGCTGATCAACTTGGGTACAAGTGTGTCGTACAACTCGAAGAAATTCGTGCAGGTCGACAACCTGGCGTACTTCGGTGAGGCGACGCTTCTCAACGCAAATCTGGGTGTTAGCAATGAGCGCTACACGATCAGTCTTTGGGGCAAGAACCTGACCGATGAAGACAGTGTCGTGTCAGCCAGCCGTTTCACCGATGCGACCAATCAGAGTTTGCGCGCATTTTTCGGGATGAACCGTTTGCCACGGCAGCTGGGTTTGTCGGCTGCGGTGAAATTCTGATGAGCCTGCGTCCGTCGTTGTTGTTGACGGGTCTGTTAGGTGCATGCATCGTGCTGGCGCAGACTCCTGCGCCAGCGCCAGATGTCGTCAAACCTATGGATCCGCAGCAACTGGCCATCGGCGACCCGGCGCGGGCGCAGCGCCAGGCGGTCGTGGTGCTGGATGGAGTGACCGACACCGCTAACGGCGACGTGATTACCGATACCGAGATGGCGCGGCGTCTCGCAGAAGCGCGCGTGCTGTTCATCGGCGAGCAGCATACGGATTCGAACTTCCATGCAGTCGAGCTGCGCGCGATTCAGGCGCTGCATGCCGCGGGGCGCAAAGTCATCATTGGCCTCGAGATGTTTCCATGGACTCAGCCACCGGCGCTCGCGGCCTGGTCGCGGGGAAAACTGACGGAACAACAGTTTCTCGATCAGTCAGGCTGGTACGAGACCTGGTCGCATCACTGGGGCTACTACCGCGATATTTTCCTGTTCGCTCGCGACAATCGTTTGGCGCTCGTCGGCATCAATGCGCCGCGGGATGTCGTGAAAACGGTGCGCGGCAAAGGCCTTGACGGCTTGGACCCCGCGTCACGAGCGCGCATGCCGCCGACGATCGACCTGACCAACAACGAGCACCGACAATTGTTCCGCGCCTATTTCGAGCCGGATGACGCGTTGCATAGCAAGATGCCACCGGAGCAGCTGGAGAGTCTTTATCAGGCGCAAGTGACCTGGGACTCGGCCATGGGCTGGAACGCGGGTTTGGCGCTGCCTAAACCAGATGATCCGCGTGCGATTGTGGTGGTGCTCATCGGTTCGGGTCATGTCGCCTATGGCCTGGGTGCTGAACGACAACTCAAAGCTCATTTCAAGGGCAGGATCGCATCACTGATTCCGGTCATGGTGAAAGGTGAGGGCGGCAAGCCGGCGCCCTCGGTCGCAGCGTCCTACGCCAACTATATCTGGGGTGTGCCTCACAATGACGGGCCGAGCCTGCCAGTGTTAGGTGTGTCGCTGATGGGCAAATTGGGTAAAGATCCCAGCAAGGTTATTCAGGTCAGTGAAAAATCGGTCGCGGCGCGCGTTGGCCTTAAAGTGGGCGACATTTTGCGCAGTCTGGATGGCGTCCCGATCGATTCAAGCGCGGCGTTGCAGAAACAAACCGGCGTCTATCGCTGGGGCGACGTCGCGCAGTTGCTGATCGAGCGGGACGGAGCGAGCCTGACCTTACCAGTCCCTTTCCGTCGCCACGACTAGAAAAGAGGTTGCTATGCGTCGTCTGATGCCGTTTGCAGCAGCAGTGCTGTTGGCTGTCTCGTCTTTGGGCACGGCTGCCGCGCAGTCACTCGCGTCGCTGCCGCGCTACGTGATCAACGTCAGCCTTGCGCCGGACAGCCACGAACTTAGTGCCGAAGTGTCGCTGGAGTTTCCGCTCGCTGCGGCGGGCACGCGCGTCGAGTTTCTGTTAGCAGCGCCGCTGGCGATCGAATCCTCCCAACCAAGGGTGCAGGAATTACCGGTCAAAGGCGCGGGCGCGGGCTTCACCGGCATCAATGGATCGAGTGCGGCTTTGTTAGGCAGCGGGCGGGCGCGGCGCTGGCAGGCGCAGTTGCCGGCGGGCGAACGCAAGCTCATGCTGCGCTATCGCGGTCGCATGGATTTCGGCTTCGACACGCCAGAGCAGGAATATGCGCGCGGCTTCAGCGAAACCGCCGGCGCTTTGGGTCCCAAAGGCGTGTATCTTGCCGGCAGTTCGCTCTGGTATCCGTGGCTCGGCGACACACTTTTTACCTTTGATGTCACCGCGCGCTCGCCTGAGAGCTGGATGCTGATCAGCCCGGGTGCCGGCACTGCGCGCGATGCTGGCGGCGCGGCGCACTGGGTGTCCAAGGACGCAATCGACGAGTTGCATCTGGTGGGTGGGCCTCTGAAGCGTTACCTGCGGTCTGCCGGGACTATCGAAGCGCAGGTCTACCTGCGCGAAGCCGACGACCCGCTGGCCGCGAAATATCTCGAGGCCACCGCGCGCTACCTGGAAATGTATCGAAGCCTGATCGGCGCCTATCCCTACGGCAAATTCGCGCTGGTCGAGAATTTCTGGGAAACCGGCTACGGCATGCCGTCGTTCACGTTGTTAGGTTCGCAGATCATCCGCTTCCCTTTCATCATCACCTCGTCCTACCCGCACGAAATCCTGCATAACTGGTGGGGAAATTCGGTGTTCGTCGACTACGCCAGCGGCAACTGGTGCGAGGGTCTGACCGCTTATCTGGCCGATCATCTCCTCAAGGAGCAGGCCGGCCAAGGCGCGGAGTACCGGCGCGACACGTTAAAGAAATATCGCGATTTCGTCGGTGAAGCGCGTGATTTTCCGTTGACGGAGTTCCGCTCGCGGCACAGCCCGGCGACCGAGGCAGTGGGCTATGGCAAGGCGCAGATGCTGTTCCATATGGTGCGGCGACAAGTGGGCGATGAGGCTTATCGTCGCGGCCTACAGAGGTTCTATCGCGAGCGTCGCGGCACGCGTGCGTCCTTCGACGATCTGCGTCGCGCGCACGAAGCGAGCAGCGACGTGAAGTTGCAGGCGACGTTTGCGCAGTGGGTCGCGCGCGCTGGAGCGCCGGATTTGCGCGTGCTCGATGCCAAAGTCCGCCGCGACGGCGTTGCCTGGGTCGTGAGCGGCCGCTTGCAACAGGTGCAAAAAGCTGCGCCCTTTACAGTCGCTGTGCCGGTGCGCATCCAGACCGTCGGCGGATTGATCGACCAGCATGTCGATGTCAGCGCTCGCAGCACCGCGTTTGAGTTTCGTACCGATGCCGAACCGCTTGGTTTACAGGTGGATCCGGAGTTCGATCTGTTCCGTTTGCTGGATCAGCGTGAAACCGCACCGTCGTTAGGCCAGGTGTTCGGCGACAAGGCGATTCTTGCGGTGATGCCCGCGAGCGCAACTCCCGCTGAGCGCTCCGCCTATGATGCGATGCTCGAAGCCTGGAAAAGCCCGGTCACGCGCGTCACGGTGACCACCGACCAGGCGATGAAGCAGCTGCCCAAGGACGCATCGTTGTGGGTGTTCGGTCGCGATAATCGCGCTCTGACGCAGGTGTTCGGCAATGACCCGTCCATTGGCTTCGCGCGCGACGCGACGAGCGTACAGCTTGGCTCGGAGCGTGCCGATTTTGCCGGCAATTCCATCGTGGTCGTGCGCCGCAACCCGGTAAACACAGCCCATGCTGCTGCCTGGATCGCGGTGGATCCGCTGGCGGCGGCACCGGGTCTGGCGCGCAAACTGCCGCACTACGGCAAGTATTCCTGGCTGAGTTTTGCGGGCGACGAACCTGCTAACAAACTGAAAGGCGAGTGGAGCGCGAGCGACTCGCCGCTGCGCGTCGATCTGCGAGCGCAGAGTGCTCGCGGCACGCCGCTACCTGCTGTCAAGGCACCGGCGCGCCAAGCACTCGCGCAACTACCGGCGGCGTTTGACGAACGCGCCATGTCCGCTGCCGTGCAATGGTTGGCGGCACCTGAACGTGAGGGTAGAGGCATTGGTTCATCCGGCTTGCTGCAATCTGGCGACTGGGTGGCGGAGCAGATGCGTGCCGCCGGTCTTAGTCCCGGTGGCGACAGCGGCGGCTGGTTCCAGGAATTTCCAGTGGAATCCATTGCGACCAGCACGGGTTCAACCGCGTCGGCACCGGTGAAGCCGGGCGCTACCGCCCGCAACGTCATCGGTGTGCTGCGCGGCACGAACCCCGCGTTCGAAGGCCAATGGATCGTGCTCAGCGCACACTACGATCATCTGGGCCGCAACGGGCCGGGCGTGCGTGTCAGTGAACTCGGCCAGGTGCATCCAGGGGCAGACGACAATGCCAGCGGCACGGCCGTGTTGCTGGAGCTGGCGCGTGTGTTAGCCAGCGCTGGCGCGCCGCAACGCACGATCGTCTTCATCGGCTTCTCGGCAGAGGAGTCGAAACTGCAGGGTTCGCGCTGGTTCGTGCAGCACCCATCGCCGCTGCCGCTCAATGGCTTGCGGGCGGTGGTCAATCTGGACACCGTGGGGCATCTGGGCAGCAATCCGCTCAGTGTGTTAGCCACGGGCACTGCCCGCGAGTGGGCCCCGATTATTCAGGGTGTCGGGTTTGAGACTGGTGTCAGCCTGCGCAGCATCGCCGGCAACGGTGAGTCCTCGGACCAGCAGAGCTTCATTGCCAAAGGCATCCCCGGCGTGCAGATATTCAGCGGCGCCAACCTCGACTATCACCGTCCGACCGACACGGCCGACAAAGTGGATAGCGCAGGACTCGTCAAAGTCGCGATGGTCGCGCGGGAAATCGTCAGTTATCTGGCCGAACGTCCGACGCCGCTGACCGTGACTATAGGTGCGCCCGGGTCTGGCGGCGCCACCGCAGGTGCATCGCCCGGCGAAGGCGGCACACGCCGCGTGTCGTTTGGTCTGGTGCCGGATTACGCGTTCACCGGGACCGGCGTGCGCGCCGAGTCCATTACGCCAGATTCTCCGGCCGCCAAGGCAGGCATCGCGAATGGCGACGTTTTGTTAGCTCTGAATGGCAAGCTGATCACGAATTTGACTCAGTTCTCGGATGCGCTCAAGAGCTTCAAGCCGGGTGATTCCGTGCAGGCAACGATTCGGCACGGCGACCTGGACAAGGTCGTTAGCGTCCAGCTGCTCGAACGCTGATCCTGGCGATGGCAGCGCGGTTGGTGCTGTTCGTCCACGGCCTCTGGATGCCCGGACCAGAATCACTGCTGCTGCGGCGCAGGGTGGGTGCGGCACTGGCAGCGGACGCCGAGGTATTTGCCTGGCGCACGACCCGCGAATCGCCCGCCGTGGTCGCGGCGCGCCTCAACGACCGTATTGAAGACTCGAAATGCCAACAACTGCATTTGGTCGGCCACAGTCTGGGGGGCGTCGCGCTGCTGCAGCTATTCGCCCATTTTCCGCAACAACCGCCTGGGCGGGTCGTTTTGTTAGGCTCGCCGACCGCTGGCAGTGCCTCGGCGGACAAGTTGGTCGCCCGGTTTCCGGTTGGTCAACACATTGTCGGTGCCTTTCTGCGCGAGGAGGTGCTTGGGCGCGGTCGCGACGCACTACGTCAATGGACCTGTCGAGACAGGGCATTGGGCGTGATTGCGGGCACGCGCTCGCTGGGGCTGGGACGGTTCTTCGCGCAATTCGACGAACCGAACGATGGCACGGTCGCTGTGCGCGAAACCGCCATTGAAGGTGCGACTGATCGACTGCAGTTGCCGGTCAGCCACTTCGGCATGCTGACCTCACGGGTGGTGGCAGAGCAAACCGCAGGCTTTCTGCGCGACGGGCGATTCGGACTTAACGCGCAGCGATGACGCGGGCGTTAGATATCGGTCGCCAGGTCACAAGCACTCGTCAACTGTCTGCAAGCTTCTTGAGTCTGTAAAGCGCGTCGAGCGCCTGGCGCGGAGTCAGTGCGTCGGGGTCGAGTTCCTGCAGTTCGAGTGTCAGTTTGTTAGCTGTCGCGTCGATAGCCGTTGCAGCAGCTGCGGCATCAGCGGCAAACAGCGGCAATTCGGCTTGTCGGCCGCCGTTACCCACGGTGGCGCGACCCGATTCCAGCGCATCGAGATAGCTGCGCGCTTTCGCGATAACCTCGCGGGGCACGCCGGCCAGTTGCGCAACCGCCAGACCATAACTGCGATTGGCGGGACCTGGTTTCACCGCGTGCAGGAATACAATGCCATCTTTATGCTCGGCCGCATCGAGATGCACATTGGCGATGCTGTCGATCTCCTGGCTGAGAGCCGTCAATTCAAAATAGTGGGTTGCAAACAAAGTGAAGGATCGCAGACTCACGGCAATGTGGCGCGCGGTGGCCCAGGCCAATGACAGACCGTCAAAAGTACTGGTGCCGCGGCCGATTTCATCCATCAGAACCAGGCTGCGCGCGCTGGCGTTATGCAGAATGTTTGCCGCTTCAGTCATCTCCACCATGAAAGTCGAGCGCCCACCTGCCAGGTCATCGGCAGCACCAATGCGCGTGAACACCCGATCAAGCGGTCCAATGATGGCGCTTTCCGCCGGAACAAAGCTGCCGATATGCGCCAGAATCGCGATCAGCGCGGTCTGTCGCATGTAAGTGGATTTGCCGCCCATGTTAGGTCCGGTAATGATCAACATTCGGCGGCGCCCATCCAGCTCGAGATCATTCGGCACGAAGGCTTCACGGCTGAATTTCTCGACCACCGGATGACGGCCGGCAACAATCTTCAGTACCGGTTCGCTGACCAGCGTCGGCTCGCTCCAACCAAACGCGGCCGCCCTTTCGGCCAGTGCAGCAAAAGCATCGATCTCGGCAATAGAAGCCGCGCTGTCCTGTAAAGCGGATATCCTGCCAATCAGCACATCTAACAACGATTCGTACAATTCCCGTTCCCGCGCCAGCGATTTGTCGCGTGCACCCAGCACCTTGTCCTCGAAGCCTTTGAGCTCAGGAGTGATAAAACGCTCTGCGCTCTTGACGGTTTGGCGGCGATGGTAATCGGCCGGCACGCGTTCCGCCTGGCTGCGATGGATCTCGATAAAAAACCCCTGCACCCGGTTGAAACCCAGCTTCAGAGACGGAATGCCGGTGCGTTTGCGTTCGCGCGCTTCAAGTTCCAGCAGGAAACTGTCGGTGTCGGCACTGATACGCCGCAGCTCATCCAGGTCGGCGTCGAATCCCGTGGCGATAACGCCGCCATCACGGACAAAATTGGCGGGCTCAGCCGCAATGGCTCGCTGCAGGAGTTGCAGTTCGGCGCTGTGCTCGGCGATACGGCCTGTCAGCTCGTGCACCACCGGCGAGTCTACGGCTGCGAGGGCCGCGCGCAGCGCAGGGATTGCACCGAGCGACTGGCGCAGTCCGGTCATATCGCGCGGCCGGGCGGAACGTAGCGCGACGCGAGTCAGCACGCGCTCCATGTCACCGATGGCGCGCAGCGACTCGCGCACCGCGCCGCCAGCACTGCGCGTGTCGCCATGCGCACCTAACGCACCGACTGCCTGATAGCGTTGCCGCAGCAACTCCTGGCGCGTGCTCGGACGTCCTAACAAACGGCGTAACGCGCGTGAACCCATTGGCGTGACGGCGGTATCCAGCAATGCAGCCAGACTCGCGTCCACGCGGCCCGCGAGGCTGCTGTCAAGTTCCAGGTTGCGGCGCGTGGCCGCATCGAGCTGCAGCTCATCGCCATGTTCCTCGACATGCAACGCGCGGATATGCGGTAGCGTTGAGCGTTGCGTGTCGCGCACATGCTGCAGCAGCGCGCCGGCAGCTGCGATCGCCAGCGGCAACACATCGGCGCCGTAGCCAGCAAGATCGAGCGTGCCGAGCTGGTCCGTCAATTGCCGTGAAGCGCTGGCCAGCTCGAACTGCCAGGGTGGTCGCGCCCGGATGCAGGCGCCGTCGATGGCTGGAGCATGCTGGCTTTCGGCGACCAACAGTTCGGCAGGTCGCAAGCGCTCGAGTTCCGCGGCCAGAGTGGTGGCACCGCTCGCTTGCAACATGCTGAAGCGGCCAGCCGCCAGGTCCATCCAGGCGAGACCAAAGCTCTCGCCCTCGCGCCAGAGTGCCGCCAATAGAGTCTCGCGGCGTTCTTCCAGCAGGGCCTCATCGGTGACCGTACCGGGCGTCACGATTCGGACCACCTGCCGTTCTACCGGACCCTTTTGCTTGCCGGGTTCACCGATCTGCTCGCACAAAGCGACCGATTCGCCCTTGCGAACCAGGCGTGCCAGATATGTGTCGACACTGTGAAAGGGCACACCTGCCATCGGGATCGGTGCGCCGGCTGACTGGCCGCGCGCGGTCAGGGTGATATCGAGCAATCCAGCCGCACGGCGCGCATCGTCATAGAAGAGTTCGTAGAAATCGCCCATGCGATAGAACAACAGCACGTCAGGATGCTGCGCCTTGATGCGCAGATATTGCTGCATCATCGGCGTGTGATCGGCATATCCGGCCTCGTTCATGCGCTAAGCTTAAATCATGGTTACTGATTCTGATCTGCTTCGACTCTCTGTCAGCCTGGGGCGACACCTACTGTCCGCTGATGCGCGGGTCACTACGGCCGAATCCTGTACAGGTGGCTGGATTGCGCGATGCATTACCGACGTGCCAGGCAGTTCGCAGTGGTTTGATGCCGGCTATGTCGTTTATTCCGACCAGGCCAAGCATCGCGAGCTCGGCGTCGATCTGGCCACTCTGGAGAGAGAGGGTGCCGTGAGTGAACCGGTCGTGCGCGAGATGGCGCGCGGCGCGCTGGAAAAAACCGGAGCCCAGCTGGCCATCGCGGTCAGTGGCATTGCGGGGCCGTCAGGCGCAGTCACCGGCAAGCCGGTGGGCACGGTGTGGTTCGGCGTCGCCTATCGGCGTGGCCAGGCCATTGAAGAGACAGCTCGGCTGAAACTTTTTAAGGGCGATCGTGAAGCGGTGCGCCGCAAAGCCGTGCAATTCGGACTGAAACTGCTGCTCGACGTGCCGTTTATACAGTAGTCGGTTTTCGCGCTACCTGTATACCGTGTGGACACATGCAAAATATTATTTTGCGATGAGTTATGAGTCTTCCACTGACCGCTCCATGTGATTAAAGTTACGCATCGCTCGCAGTCGCGGCAGTGTTCAGACAAGTGGAGTCAAGCAAGTGGATTCAAAACTCGTAGATGACAATCGTAAAAAGGCGTTGGGCGCCGCCCTCAGTCAAATCGAAAAACAATTTGGCAAGGGGTCCGTCATGCGTCTGGGTGACGCGGCGTCGACCTATGATGTCGAAGCAATCTCGACCGGTTCGTTAGGTCTCGACATTGCCCTGGGCATCGGCGGACTCCCCAGGGGTCGGGTGGTTGAAATCTATGGGCCTGAGTCCTCGGGCAAAACCACGCTCACGCTGCAGGTCATTGCCGAAGTGCAGCGCAATGGCGGCACGGCGGCCTTTGTCGACGCCGAACATGCGCTCGATCCTGCCTATGCCGAGAAACTGGGCGTCGACGTCAACAATCTGCTCGTGTCCCAACCAGACACTGGCGAACAGGCGCTCGAAATCACCGACATGCTGGTGCGTTCGGGCGCGGTGGACCTCATCGTCATCGACTCGGTCGCTGCGCTGACCCCGAAGGCGGAAATCGAAGGCGAGATGGGGGAAATGCAGTTGGGTCTGCATGCACGCCTGATGTCTCAGGCGCTGCGCAAGCTCACCGGCAACATCAAGCGCTCCAATTGCATCATCATTTTCATCAACCAGATCCGCATGAAAATCGGTGTGATGTTCGGCAGTCCGGAAACTACCACTGGCGGCAACGCACTCAAGTTCTATGCGTCGGTGCGCCTCGACATTCGCCGTATCGGTGCCATCAAGTCGGGCGAAGAGGTCACCGGCAACCAGACCCGCGTCAAGGTCGTCAAGAACAAGGTCGCGCCGCCGTTCCGCGAGGCCGAGTTCGAGATCATGTACGGCGCCGGCATTTCCCGCGAAGGCGAAATCATTGAGCTGGGCTCCGCGCACAACATCATCGACAAGTCTGGCTCCTGGTACGCCTACAAAGGCGAACGCATCGGCCAGGGCAAGGACAACACCCGGGAATATCTGAAGGCGAACCCGGCGATCGCTCGTGAAATCGAAGCGCAGATTCGCGCAAAGTTGCTGATCCCCAAAGGCGGCGTCAAAGTCGCCGAGGCGGAGAACGACAGTGGTTCGGAAGTCGTGCAGTTCCCCAAGGCCAGTCGTTAACCCATCCGAATCAACCTACCCGAATCAAGAAGAGCAAACCCAAAGACCTGAGTTCCGCTGGGGCCGTGCAAACGGCCCTGGCGGCTTTGCTCGTCAAGCGTGACCACGCACAAGCCGAGGCGCAGGCTATTCTGATCAAGCGCGGCGCACCCGCAGATGTGGCGGCAGCGGTGATTCAGGAGTTCGCTGCCCGGGGTTATCTCAACGATTCTCGTTTCGCCGAGCGTTATGTCAGTTATGCAGCCCATCGAGGCCAGGGTCCGTTGCGTATTGCCCGTGACCTACGTGACCGAGGCGTATCTGCAGAGCAGGTTGATGTAGCGCTGAAAAATGGGCCGGACTGGAAGGTCTTGTGCGAAGAACTCCGGCGCCGTCGCTTCGGCGCACACAAACCAGCATCCTGGGCAGAAAAGGGTCGGCAAGCCAGATTTTTGCAGTATCGGGGCTTTTCATCGGATCATATGCGGCTCGCCATTGATGC
>JAYVJR010000023.1:0-25816 GCA_043769085.1 Gammaproteobacteria bacterium | reverse complement strand
TTGCTCCCTCCTTACATGGAATGACCATGCTGTGTCGGTCGCGCCTGGTACCCGGGCATTTGTGGCCTAACGCGCCTCGCGCTACCTGTGCAGAGCTTCCCTAGGCAAACCCTGACTGCAGGGCGGGTCGATATAGACCAGCGGGCGAAGCCGACAATATGGGAAAATCGCTGCTGTTGTTATCCAGTTGAGGTCCTTGTGCCCCTAATCGAAGTTCAACGCCGCAGCGCGATCGCTGTAGTCCGGATGAAGAATCCGCCACTCAATAGTCTCGGTCTGGCGCTTCGCAAGGCCCTACTGGCCGCAATCGACAGCGCCGTGGCCGATCGAAAGATTGCCGCCGTTGTGCTCGTGGGCGACGACCGCGCATTCTCAGCGGGCGCCGACATCCGTGAGTTTCAAGTCAAAGGATTTGGCACCGAACCCAATTTGCAGACTCTGATCGACGCGCTTGAGCGTAGCCCCAAACCCACGATCGCTGCGATCAGCGGTGCCTGCATGGGTGGCGGACTGGAGTTGGCACTGGGCTGTCATTACCGCATCGCCACAGAAAACGCCAAAATCGCATTTCCGGAAGTGAAGCTGGGCCTGGTCCCGGGCGCCGGTGGCACGCAGCGGTTTCCGCGGCTGGTGGGGCTCGAAGTTGCTGTCAACATGATCGCCTCCGGCAACATCGTCGCAGCGAAAATGTTCAAGGGCACGGCGTTGTTCGATGGGTTGGTTGCCGACAAAGTGACTGACGCCGCGGTGGCGTTCGCTAACAAAGTTGTCAGTGGCAAACTCACGGCGCGGCTGGCACGTGATCGAAAAATTATCTATCCGCAGGCTGACGCGTTTCTGCACTTTGCACGTGGCGCAGCGGCCAGTATCTCGCGCGGTATGCCAGCGCCTGTCAAATGCGTCGATGCGGTGGCAGCCGCCGTATCGCAGCCATTCGATGCAGGTATTGCGACTGAACAGGCAATCTTCCGCGAACTGATGAGCACGCCCGAAGCCAAGGCGCTGCAACATGCTTTCTTCGCGGAGCGCGCTGCGGCGAAAATCACCGACGTGCCGGACAGCACCAAGCAGCGCACCATCAAGACCGTCGCAGTCATCGGTGCCGGTACGATGGGCGGCGGCATTGCGATGAATTTTGCCAATGCCGGCATCCCGGTCACTCTTCTGGAAGTCAAACAAGAGTTTCTCGATCGCGGGCTTGCGACCATCCGCAAGAACTACGAGGGTAATGTCAAAAAGGGCAAGCTAACGGCTGAAAAACTGGCAGAACGCATGGCGTTGATCCGCCCTAGCTTGCGTTACGAGGATATCGCCAAAGCAGATCTGGTCATCGAAGCGGTGTTTGAAGACATGGGCATCAAGGAACAAGTGTTCCGTCAGCTCGACAAGATCATGAAGAAAGGCGCGATTCTCGCGTCCAATACCTCGACATTGGATCTCAACAAAATCGCTAAATTCACCAAACGGTCGAAAGACGTGATCGGGATGCATTTCTTCAGCCCAGCGAATGTCATGAAACTGCTCGAGGTCGTGCGCGGCAAGGCGACCGGCAAGGATGTGTTAGCCACCGTCATGGGCGTCGCCAAGAAAATCGGCAAGACAGCGGTGGTCTCGGGCGTCTGCGATGGCTTCATCGGTAATCGCATGGTGGAACAGTACGTCCGGCAGGGACTCTACATGCTGGAAGAAGGCGCTTCCGTGCAACAGGTTGACAAAGCGATTGAGAAATATGGCTTTGCGATGGGTCCTTTCCGAATGGGCGATCTCGCCGGCAATGACATCGGCTGGCATATCCGCAAGCGCCGCTACATCGAACATCCGAAGATGAAGTATTCGAAGATTGCAGACAAGATTTGCGAGCTCGGCCGTTTCGGGCAGAAGACCGGTTCGGGCTGGTATCGCTATGAAGCGGGCCGACGCGACGCTCTCCCAGACCCTATCGTGGATAATATTGTCGCTGCCGAACGCAAAGCACTTGGGATCACGCCTCGCAAGCTAACAGACGCGGAAATTGTCGATCGTCTGTTGTTGTCGTTGGCCAACGAAGGGGCCCAACTGTTGGGCGAAGGCATTGCACAGCGCTCATCGGATATCGACATCGTGTACCTGAGCGGTTACGGCTTCCCGGTCTACCGCGGCGGCCCCATGTTCCATGCCGAACAGCAAGGCCTCGTTAATGTGGTGCGCCGTATGCAGGAGTTCGCGGCCAATTCGCACGGCGACCCTGGATTCTGGCGCCCCGCGCCACTACTGACGCGCGCAGTCGCCACTGGATCTTTCGACGCCGCTAGAACCCACCGATCCCGCCGGAGCCGCTCATGATCGACGCAGTCATTGTCTCAACCGCCCGCACCGCACTGGCCAAGTCCTGGAAAGGGTCTTTCAACCTAACGCATGGCGCAACACTTGCCGGTCACGTCGTGAAGGCCGCCATCGAACGCGCGCGCATAGAGCCCGGCGAAGTCGAAGATGTGCTCATGGGTTGCGCCTTTCCCGAAGGGGCGACTGGACAGAACATTGCGCGACAAGCCGCGCTGCGTGCCGGCTGCCCGGTCACCACGGGCGGCGTGACCGTCAATCGCTTCTGCTCCTCGGGCTTACAGGCGATTGCCATGGCAGCCCAGCGCATCATCAGCGGCGAGTCCGACGTGCTGGTCGCGGGCGGTGTGGAGTCGATCTCCTGCGTACAGAACGACCAAATGAATCTGCATATGGCCGAGGACGCCTGGCTCAAGGAGCACAAGCCCGACATCTATCTGCCAATGCTACAAACCGCCGAAAACGTCGCCCAGCGCTATCAGATTGCGCGCGAGCTTCAGGACCAGTACGGCGCCCGCAGTCAGCAACGAGCTGCCGCCGCTCTGGCGGCCGGCCGATTTACCGCCGAAATTGCTCCGATTACAGTGCGTGCGGGCGTTGCCGACCGGGACACCGGCCAACTCGCGGCACGCGAAATGGTGGTCAGTCAGGACGAAGGCATTCGCGCCGACACAACCTACGACGCGGTGTCCAGGATTCGCCCAGCCGTGCCAGGTGGTGTCATCGCCGCCGGCAATGCCAGTCAATTCTCCGATGGCGCGTCTGCCGCAGTCGTCATGAGCGCACAACTGGCGGAGCGTCGGGGTCTGGCACCCTTGGGCGTTTTTCGTGGCTTTGCGGTCGCAGGTTGCGAGCCCGATGAAATGGGCATCGGTCCAGTATTCGCCGTACCGAAGTTGTTAGCCAAGGCCGGACTCACAGTCGCCGATATCGACCTGTGGGAATTGAATGAAGCGTTTGCGGTGCAGGTGCTCTATTGCCGCGACCGGCTCGGCATTCCCGATGACCGCCTCAACGTCAACGGTGGTGCGATCGCGGTCGGACACCCCTATGGCATGTCGGGCGCACGCCTGGTGGGCCATGCACTGCTCGAAGGCAAGCGCCGCGGCGCCAAACGCGTCGTAGTCACCATGTGCATCGGCGGCGGCATGGGCGCGGCCGGGCTGTTTGATGTGCTCTAGCGCACAAACCGAGCTAACAAACTATCGCCACGTTGGCTGCTCGCAGTCCTGTGCTTATCCTGAATCAACTCACTGTCGCGCATCAACGACAGCAGGCCAGGAAACACTTGAAATAATCATTCGGCGGGAAGACGCTGACTCCGAGGGCCTCCGATTCCCCGAGTCGAGAACCAAGTGTTTCTCCTCAACGACCCAGTGGATTCGGGGGTACCTCTACCCCACGGGTCGTCACCATGCCTTGAAGCAGCCGCAGCATGAAACGCACTGACTGCGACTGCATAAAGGGCGTTTGCGCCAAAGGCGCGCGAGTTATTTTGCTAGCGTACTAGTGCTTTGCGAGTCGCGACAGATAGTCGGCAACGCCCTGAATTTCCTCGAAACGGAGATTGCGGCCAATAGCGCCATGCGCACACCGCAGATTCGGTCGCCGTTCATCGGCCGCGTCCTGCAGCTGTCGCATGACATAAAGCTGGTGCTGTCCCGCGAGACGCGGAATGCTACGGGTGTCATTACCCTCGCCCTGTGCGCCATGACAGGACGCGCATTGCGCGCGGTAGACATTGACGCCGCGCTGCAATTCATAGCCGTTGCCGATTCCCGTCTCAACCACCGGCGGCAGATCAGCGACGAATCGCGCCACATCGGCAATAGCCTGCGTCGTTGTTAGATGATGACGGTCGGCAACGCGCTCCATACGAATATCCCAGCGAGCGGCATTGCGGAAGTCCACCAGCTGGCGTGCGATCACTCTGAAATGCTGCGCAGCGATAATCGGCACATTACCGTCGCGCTGGCCGCCGCCGTCGCCGCGGTGACAGGCAACGCAGGCGGCGAACAGCTTTTCGCCTTGCGTGGCATCGGGCCGCGCCGACACGACGGTTTTGAATTCGCGCGGCGTCTTGCAGTCGGCCAGAACAAACGATGGCGTGGCCAACAGTGCACACACCGCCATCCGCAAAACGGAGACTCGTCTACGCTCAGGGTATCAAACATCGGGACGGAGTCGTATGGGGATTTGTCCTGATGCGCGCGCCAGTCAGAAGCGGGAGAAATCCGGTTTGCGTTTGTCAAAAAACGCCTGCATCGCCTCGCGCGCCTCGGGACTTTGCAGTCTTTCAGCAAATACCACAGCCTCGGCCTGAATTGTCTCGGCGATCAGCTGGGAGTCAGCGCGCCGCAACAGTTTCTTGGATTCGCGCACCGCGCCAGGCGCAAGCGCATTGAACCGGGCCGCGACCCGCTGGGCTGCGGGCAGCACCTCGTCCGCCGGCAGTACGGCGTTAGCAATGCCGCATTGCACCGCCTCCTCGGCTGACATTGGATCGCCTAACAATAGCATCGCCGCTGCTTTCGCTCTGCCCACGCGCGGCAGCAGCAGACTGGACGCGTATTCGGGCACCAGTCCGAGTCCGACAAAGGGCATGCTTAGACGAGCGTCGGCGGACAGATAGACGAAATCACAATGCAACAGCAGGGTTGCGCCAATACCCACAGCGGCACCGACCACCGCCGCGATGACCGGTTTCTCGCAACCCGCGAGTGCGTACATGAAGTTGAACGGTGGCTCTGTGACGTCGATCGATTGCTGGGTCGGCGGACGCCGCATGAAATCTTCAAGATCGTTGCCAGCCGTGAACACGCCACCTGCACCCGTGATGACAACGGCGCGCACCAGACTATCGTCGTTAGCTTCCATTAAAGCCTCGGCCAACGTCGTGTACATCGCCGCGGTCAACGCATTTTTACGTTCGGGTCTCGCGATCGTCAGCGTCAGGACTTGTCGATCGATGTGTTTATGTATCGTCATGGTCGCCTCACTGATCCTAACTGCGCCGATAAACCAGCAGGCGCCCCTGGTAGGAAGCAGCAGTAGCGGTGGCCGCTGAGTCCAGTCTTTCTTCCTGACAGTCAAAACCATTGTCCCGCATGCGCCTATTGAAGGGTGCGCGGTTACCGCGATTGGGATCGACAATCCACACTTCCACCGCCGCGCTTGCGGCCGCATCGATGCGTGCGGCCAGGCTGCCGCGTGTATCTCGTTCGTACAACAAATCGCTACCGATGATGAGATCGAACTGCGCGGCTCGCGATCCAGCTCCGCGCCCGTTCTCTGCCCAATCGGCGTGGCGGTACTTCATCGGTGGCAGTTGATTCAAACGCAGATTGTGCCGCAGAAAGCTGGCCGTCAGCGGATGCCGATCACTGGCGGTGACGTCGGCACCGCGACGATGCGCCACCAGACTCGGCAGCGCGAGACCACAACCAAGCTCCAGTATGCGCTCGCCAGGCGCGATAGCGCGCTTTGCCAGGTAGGCTGCCAGCCACACCGCCGATGGCCATAGCAAACCGAACATTGGCCAGGCTGCAGATGAAATCCCCAAGCGCTGCGCCTGTTGCCGCGGATCAAAGAACTGTTGCCGGTCGAGCAGCGACCGTATTTGCAGATCGGCAACCCCTGCTACCGAAATCGCTTCGTGCTTGGTCAGGAACAATACGATTGCCTAACAATTGCACTGTAACGGATGGCGGTCCTGCGTAGCCTCAGTGGGCCCGGCAACAACCGCGTGGTTTCAAAAAGACCGGCCATCGCAAGGAATCCTTTCTCAAACCAACATACAGCATTATGATCGAAATCAGGCACTCCAGGAGACTCCCATGCATTACCGTCGTCGCCAGATCATCCAGTCCGCCGCCGCCTTGGCGGGCCTTGGCATCAGCCGCCATGCTGGCGCGTTGGCTAACAAAAAACACTGGGACCTGATTGTGGTGGGCGGCGGCAACGCCGGCATTCCAGCGGCGATTTTCGCGGCGCAACGCGGCGCACGGGTACTGATCATCGATCCGGCCGTTCAGCTCGGCGGCACGCTTCACCTGTCCACCGGACAGATGAGCGCGGCTGGTACGAAACTGCAAAAATCCAAGGGCATCGACGATTCAGCGCAATCGCACTACGACGATGTCATGCGCATCAGTGGCAATACGGCGGACCCGCAGCTACTGCGGCTCGCTGTTTTGAATGCGGCGCCCGCTTTCGACTGGCTGACCGATCACGGTTTCCAGGCGCTGCCTGCGCATCCCATCACTGGCACCACACATGACCCGTATTCGCATGCGCGCTATGCCTGGGGCGCCGAAGGCGGCCGCTCCATCCTGAAAGTGCTGCTGGAGCAACTGCAGCCGCACCTGGATTCAGGTCGGGTGCAGACGCTGCTGCAGACCGAGGTGGTCAGATTGCTGCAGACGCGCGACGGTGTCGTGAGTGGCGTCGAAACCCGCGACCTCGACGAGAAAGTCACGCGCCAGTTTGCGCGCCATACCGTTCTGACCTGCGGCGGTTACACCGACAACCGTGCGATGTATGAAAAATATGAGGGTCATCGAAATTATTCGCAGGCCACCTACCCCTTCAGCCAGGGCGCGGGGTACACCCTGGGAGAATCCGTCGGCGGTTATATCCGCGGCGGCGACAAACATACGCCCTTGTTCGGCGCGGTGTTAGCCAACAACGACTACCCGTCGCCACTGCGGGCGATGGTGCGCCATTTTCCGCCAGACCGTCCGCCCTACGAAATATTCGTCAATCGCAACGGTGAGCGTTTCGTCCGCGAGGATATTCCGAGCCACACAGCGCAGGAGCATGCCGTGGGCGCGCAGCCTGACGAGCGCTGCTGGGTAGTGTTTGACGACGCAATTCTGAACGCGGCGCCGCCCTTGGTTACGGGCTTCGGCGTGCAATACTCGCAGCAGGACCTGCGCAAATTTTTTGACGATGGCACGCCGCTCTTTTATCGCGCCAACTCTCTGAGCGAACTCGCGCAGCTGGCAGGGCTGGATGTCGCCGGCCTGACTAACACCGTGCTGGACTACAACCAGGCGCAGGCCTCAGGAAAAGATCGGCTCGGCCGCCGGCATATGCCGCTCGCCATCGCGAAGGCGCCGTTTTACGCAATCCGGCTGCAGAGCTGGAATTTGACCAGTTGCGCCGGCCTCGCCGTGGATGGGCAGTTGCGTGTGATTGGTCGCGACGGCAAACCGATCGGCAATCTGTATGCGGCGGGAGAATTGCTCGGCATGGGGCAATTGATGGGGCACTCGGTCTGCGGCGGAATGGCAGTGACGCCCGCGCTGGCATTGGGCCGATTGTTAGGTCACGAAATACTGAAATTCCGCGGCTAGCCGCCAGGCACGACCGCGCCTGGACGGAAGCGTGCATGGATGGCAAGAACTTTTTTAACGCCTTCCGCCACATGTGTGCACGACAAGGTGGCGCCAGACACCAAAGTCACTGCCTCTGTCGGTTGCCACTTGCCGTGAGTGAGACCGACCAGCTGCCCGCGCCAATCGCGCGTATATAAGTCGCAATAGCCATCGGCGCACACTAGTACTTCGATACCTAACAATTTACCGCTATCTGCGACCGCAACCAGATACGACACGACATCGTTGAGCCCCCAGACCTGATCGAGATACAGCCAGCCGCCGCCCTCCACCTGCCAGGCCTTGACCGCAGGCCGCATCGCCGGCACACGGTATTCGGACTTGAGAAGAGAAAACTGCACGGGCGTCAATTTGAAATCCGCGGGCGTGAGCTTGCGGCCCGGGAAAAGCTTTTGTTGGCCGTCCTGCAAAGATTGCAGGTCGAATGCCTGAGAAACCGTTGGCGTTGCTAACAGCGCCAACGGCAGGAATCGCAGCTGTGACAGCACCGCGCGGCGACCGCGCGGCTTGCGGCGGGACTGCGCCATCAAGCCTGTTTGATGGCGTGACGAACCCCGAAGCCCGGCAATGCCGGCTTCGCATCCTTGACCAGACTGAAACCACCCTGGCCTATTTCCTGCGTGAAATTCATGCTGTGGTACTCAAGGCTCCAGACCTCGTTGTTCCAGCGATGATCCCACCAGCGGCTGAACATCGAGCGTGCCGGTGCCTTGGTTCCGCCTGAATTGAAATCCACGGGGTAGTACACACCGCCAGAACGCGTAATACGACGCGCTTCCGCGATCACTTGACGGGTGATGGTTTGCGGCAGCTCGTGGTGAATGATGTAGCTGGTGACGATGTCAAAATAGTTGTCCGGGAATTTCGTGTCTTCGGCGAGACGTTGCGCGAAATTGGCACCGATCCCAAGGCGCCGGGCCCGCGTGTGCGCATAACGCACCATCGGTCCGCCGACATCAATACCCCAGACTTCGGCATCGGGGAAACGCTCCTTGAGCGCCAGAGTCATCTGGCCAGAACCGCAGCCCATGTCGAGGATGCGCCGTACCTTGCCGTCCTCTGGCAACGGCAAACGATCCGCCGTTCCTTTGTGGACCTGATCCTGTTCGTTGTGGCCAATGACTGCGATGTAAAAACTGTTAGTGCCGTAATGGTAGATGTGCCCGGCGAACGGATCGCCCACATAGCCGCCCGGCTGGATGTGGATCTCGTGACGCGCATAAGCGGGAATAACCATGTCGGGCGACAGCTCCAGCACGCCAGGACCCGATTTGTCGGCCGCTTCCATTTCACTGTAGTAGTGGTCGGAGTATTGGTGAAAGTGGTCGCGCAGCGTCTTCCAGGTCACTTGCTGATTCGCCAGCCAGGTGCGAGCCGCAATGGTAATCGCCGGGTCTTTTTCGGCCAGCGCCGCCACATCTTGCGGGCTCATTGGCGTCGTGGGATCAATGCCCTCTTTTTCCAGCAGCCGCTCAAAGGCCTCAAGCGAGGCCGCACGGATCTTCTTGCCGTGCAGCAGGCGAAACCCTAAGGTGAAATCCTGCAGGCTCTCGAGATCCAGCAGCGCCAGGCGCGCGAGGCGGCCATCGGCGCCTCGTGGCAGGCCTGCCGGTAGACCCCTCGGTACTGCTGCCACAGCGGCACCGGCTGCCTGCACACCGACTGCCTTGACCAAAGCCAGTGAAGCCGTGGCGGCACCTAACAACTGACGACGTCCTATCATGTGTATCGCTTCCTGCTAACGATTGTCGAAATCGGATGAAAAACTGCGGTAACCCTGGTTCGCCAACGGGCTCATGACCAGATCGATGTAGCGATCGCGTTCCTTCTCCCATTCGGCGGCTTCCTGCGCGGTCGGCACGTACTTTTCAATCTTGTCCGGAGAAATGCCAGACTTGGCCAACACCGCCTCCAGTACCTTGAGGCGCCGCTTGGTCGACCACATTTCGGCGCTCATGGCGATCATGCAGCTAACGACATTGTCGAGCACGGGATTGCCGAGAAACGCACCGCTGGTGACGTCGGATGGGGTCGCTTCGGCCGCATAGGTCGGACGCTTGGTTGCAGGTGTTGCCACGCGAATTACTCCTCAAGGACAATGCAGGCCTTACCCTATCAGGAGCCAGTCATTTCAGCACGCCGGAACCGCGCAATTGTCCACGATGAAGGCAGCTGGACAGAACGGACTCAGCCCTGGCTCGGGACCCTGGTCACGATTGGCATCGCAGGGCTATCGACCAGGCGTTCAGAAACGCTCATTCGACGCGGTTTTGCGACCGTGCGGCGAGTCCATGGGCTGATGAGTTTCCACCAGTGCGACAGCGATGTCAGCCGCCTCAATCGCCTGGCCTACAGGCGTCCAGTAGCCGTTCACCCTCACACCCTGAAAGTGCTGCGCCTGGCACAGCGCGTTGCCCGTGTATCCGGCGGTGTGTTCGACGTCACTGTCGCGCCGCAGCTCGTGGCCACGCATTTTCTACCCACCCCGGCGCTGGCGCCGGCGCTGGCGCCGGCGCCGGACCCAGCCGCGAGCTGGCGCGACATTCAAATCCTGCGTAACGGCTCGATCCGGTTTCGCAGGCCATTGTGGATTGACCTCGGTGGTATCGCGAAAGGCTATGCCGTCGATGCAGCCATCGAATCGATGCGGGCGCCGCGCGGCACTTCGGTTTTTGTAAACGCTGGTGGTGACTTAAGAATTGCGGGTCCACAGGCGAAGCGGGTGTTGCTCGACACGGGTGCAACCCTGCGAACGCGCCTGCCAATGCTCGAGCTAACAAACCAGGCTTTGGCCAGCAGTTCAGGTTTGCCAACCCGGCGGCGCCAGAACAATGCCTGGGTATCACCGCATCGACACGGCATCAGCCATCGATCATTGCCAACCAGGACTTTCGTCTCGGTTGCAGCCCCCGATTGCGCAACGGCCGACGCATTGACCAAGATTGTGTTAGCTTGCGGCGCCCACTCTGAGGGGGTTTTGCGGCGATTTGGCGCCACCGCATTCGAATTAAGGCCGCAGCGCGCCTGGCGGCAATTTGGACGTATTACATGAACTCACCCGGTCCGCGCGCCGTGCGAAGTGTGTTGCCATTGTGGCAGCGGCGCGCCGTATATGCACTGGCCAGTGCCATCTGGCTAACAGGTGCCGGCTGGCTTATTTTTCAGTATTTCATCCGTGTGCCTGACCAGTTTGGTTTTGACAATCCGCATCCGCTGCAACGTTGGTGGCTGGTAGCGCATGCGGTGGTCTCCCTGGGTGGACTGTGGATATTCGGCCTGCTGTGGCATCACCATATCGCGCGTGGCTGGGAGCAACGCCTGCGACGACCCACCGGCGGCACGCTCTTTGGCCTGATCGCCTGGCTTGCACTCAGCGGTTGCGCGCTTTACTACCTGGGCGACGACCAGGCCCGTTCCTTGACGAGCCTGGGGCACTGGATTCTGGGCCTCGGCACCTTGGCCGCCTTCCTATTACACGACCGCGGCAAAAAAACCTGACACGCGACGCAGTAAAGCCAAGCAATCGACTGGCGGCTCGTCGGCGCGCCAGGCCACATGACCATCAGGACGCACCAGCACCCAACCACTTTCGTACAAATCGCGGATCTGCTGTGAACCGAAGCCTCGCACTTGGAGCGGTATGCCCGCCTGGTGTGCCGCCGCAGTCCAAACCGGCGCGCTCGCCATGGCGCTGTCCTCGCACAAGAGCGTGAAACCCGCACCGAACCAATCCAGCGTCGACTCGCCGCGGACCGAATGATCCGCGCCGGTCCAGGCATGCGGCGCGCGCGACCCAGGCCAGGTCGAAGGCACCACTTGCATAAAATCGTCCGGCGGCTCCGCCGTGCCGTCCGCGACCACGATCGGCGAATCCACATAGCGATATCCCAAATGCGTTCCCGCCGAGTTGAACTGCCGTGCCATCCAGCGGATTTTGCCGCTCAGACGTGCACGCGCTGCGGCGCCGCGCGGCGATTCCTCATCGATCTCGGGCGGTGTTTCGTCCATCACCATGTCGATCTTGTCAGAGTTGTTAGCTGAGATAACGCTGTTGCGCACGGCAACCGGTTTGCGCTCGGCTTCATAGCTATCGAGCAAACCCGGCCCGCCCCAGCCTTTGAGCACGGCATCCAGTTTCCATCCCAAATCGATGGCATCACCAATGCCGGTGTTCATGCCGACGCCACCCGTTGGCACAAACAGATGCGCCGCATCGCCCGCCAGAAAAACCCGGCCCGCGCGCCATTCGCGCGCCACCGACTGATGGTGGTGCCAGTGCTGGATGCCGACCAGTTCGAAATCAAAGGGCCGTCCGACCGCTCGATGCAGAACGGCCGTAGGATCCAGCATCTGCGTCTGTCGTGCGGGGTCCAGAAAGTAATACTGAAAATTCCAGAACTCGTGACCGTCGATCGCGGTGAATACGCCAAAGCTGTCATCGGCAAAGATGAAATACAGATTGCCGAGCCCTTTGCCATGCACGTCCAGGAAAGCTTTGGAGCGGAAATACAAACTGACATTCGCCCGCATGCGACCGCGGCCATTCATGCGAATGCCGAGTGTTTTGCGAACCGCGCTGGCGCCGCCGTCGCAGGCCACCAGATATTGACTGCGCACGTTAGCCACCCGCCCGCTCGCCAGTTCCGTGATCCGCGCTGTGACGCCATCCGCGTCCTGGACGAAATCCACCAAGCGCCAGCCATGGCGCAGCGTCAGTGGCAGCTGCTGCGCGGCAAATTCCCATAGAATGGGTTCCAGTGCCTGCTGACCAATCTGCGTTTTGTAATAGGGGCTCCATTGCAACTCACGCCAACGAGTCAGCGCTGCCGCGGGTCGCTCGATGGTGTCGCGGATCGACGGCGAGGTGACCCGGTACAGTTCATGGCCCGCAAGGCGCGTACAAAACGTGATGTGATAATTGACCTCCGGCGGCAATGCACTGGCGTAGATTTGCTGGCAAATACCCCAGCGGCGGAAGTACTCCATCGACCGGGCGCCTAACAGCGTTGCCTTGGGATGCTCTGTGGGCCCGGTTCGTTCTTCGACCAGCAGGGCCTGCGATCCGCGCCAGCCAAGTTCGGCCGCCAAAGAAAGCCCAACCGGGCCACCACCGGCGATCAAGACCGGCACTTCGAAGTCAAAATTCATCGGCCGATTCTGCCTGCTCCGAGCACCGTCGGCATTGCTGGTGTCTTGCGACCCTGGCGCAACCAAGGCTCAATTCTGTCGAATTGTTCACATAATATGGGCGATTTCTCGGCCTAGGCCGCCCCAGGAGGTCGATTTCCGAGGCACTTTTGGCTGTCAGACCACACCGCTAACGTGACGCCCGGCAACTCCTTTGTAGCCTGTGACGCCTACACTTTGTTGAATGCGTGGGCGACTGAAATCACTGTCCTGGCAGGGTTTCCTGCACCGCCCTGCTGTAGCCGCGGTCGTGCAAACCATGACCATCGCGATTGTGGCCTGCGCTGGAATCGCGGTACTGGGCGCGGTGGTTCAAGGGCTGATGCTCGACGAACTGCGCCGCTCGTTGGGGCAGATAGCGACCAGCACGGCGGCGGTCATTGATCCGGCCACGCACAATCGCCTGGTCCGCAGCAATCGGGCAGATACCCACGAATACACAGCCGCGGTCAAGCCGCTGCGGGTTCTGCGCGACACCAACCCGGATATTGCTTTCGCATATACCGGCATCATTCGCAATTCGCAGATGTTCTATGTGCTGGATGCCGACCCTAAGGACATCGTCGGATCGCTGTTAGAGGCGGATCTCGAACCACCTTTGCCGGATGAGCAGAGAGCCTGGGACCAGCAGAGTCTGGTGGTCGAATCGGAACCCAGCAAGACTCGTTGGGGCCTTGGGCTGCGCGCGTATGCCCCGATCCGCGACTCGGCCGGCCAACGCATCGCTTACGTGGGACTGACGATGCGTGCCGAACGATATAGCGATGCGCTAGGTGCGCTACGCTGGGCCATGTTCAGTGGCATGGGCGTGTCGTTCCTGCTGGCATCGCTCAGCGGCATGGGAGTGTGGCGCCTGCAGCGTGAACGCAACCGGGCCTTGCAAGCCGCGGTCGCCGCATCTGAAAGTAAGAGTCAGTTCCTGGCTAACATGAGTCATGAAATTCGCACGCCGCTGAATGGCGTGATTGGCGCGGTGGATCTGCTGCGCCGCTCTGAGCTGAACGCAGCGCAACGAAAACTTCTGGGCACGGCGGGCGAATCCGCGCACTCGCTGCTCAATCTGGTCAACGATATTCTCGATCTCTCAAAGATCGAAGCCGGGCGCGTACAACTGGAGTCTACGAGTTTCGACCTGCACCGACTGTTAGAGAGCACGGTCAACGTGGTGAGCACACGTGCATTGGCCAAAGGCCTGGACATGACGCAGTACGTCGATGCGCCGGTCAATCGCTGGGTGCGCGGCGATAACACACGTCTGCAGCAGATTCTGCTGAACCTGCTGAGTAATGCGATCAAGTTCACGGAGCACGGGGCTATTCACCTGCGCGTTTCGCAGCAATCATTGGACCGTGGCCAGGTGCTGTTGCGATTTGAAATCCGGGACAGCGGAATTGGCATTGAGCCGGCTGCGCAGGCGCGGCTATTTAAGTCGTTTACGCAAGCGGATGAAACCACAACCCGGCGTTTTGGCGGCACCGGTCTGGGGCTCTTCATCGCCCGCGAATTGGCGCTCATGATGCAGGGCGACATTGGCTGTCGTAGCGAACTTGGCGAAGGTTCAACATTTTGGTTTACCGCGATATTGCAAGCTGGCGAAGCGCCGATGGAATCCACCGCGCCAGACATACCTCTGCAGGCAAGCGCTGAGCCGCTGCCGACCACTGTAACCACGAGCGCAGACGTGCCTGGCCCGCGACTGTTGCTGGTCGAGGACAATCCGGTCAATTGTGAAGTGCTAATTGCCATGCTGGACTCGTTAGGCATATCCCCAGCAGTCGTCCACGACGGCCAGCAGGCTGTCGCTGCGGCCGCTACCGGGTTCGACTTGGTGCTGATGGACTGCCACATGCCGGTCATGGACGGCTTCGAGGCCACCCGTCAACTGCGCGCTAACACAACTCTGGCACGCAACGGCCAGCGGCTGCCGATCCTCGCCCTGACAGCCAACGCATTCACTGAAAACCGCAAGCTGTGCGAATTGGCGGGCATGGATGATTTCCTGACCAAACCTGTCACTGTCGAAAGACTCGCACAGGCTCTGAAACGATGGGTCGCCATCGTCGAACCCTCTGAGCCGCAGCTAGAGGCTCTGACAACGAAGGGGCAGGATTCCCGGTGAATGCCGGTCACACGGGGCACGAATCCGGCTGGTTCAGCCTATGTGCGATTGCGCTTCTGCCCGAGCCCATGGAAACAGCTAACGCAGAGAACGTTTGGGTCTCGCAACCCGGTGGTGCGCGACTGCCGCAACGATTTCTCCCAAAATATCGAAATCGTGAATCGACTCCATGCTACGGGAGCTAACGCTGACGGTCGCATCGGGCTGCGTTTTGCCAATAGCGGCGCAAACTGCCATCGACAAATCGCGCATGGCGTCTTCCAGGAACTGCGGATTCTGATGCGCCCGAAACACTGCCAGCAACTCCTGCGGCCGCGGCAGCGTATTCTGGCAACGAACAACCGTCCTGTCGATGCAGGACAAAAGTTGCAGCAGATCAAACGCGCCCGTCACGTTGTCAATGGTTATTTTGGTCGCACAGCGCTGCGTATGTGTTAGCAACGGCGACTGAGAACGCGCCGCTCGATCGCTGCGCATGCTGTGCTTATAGGTCTGCTGGACGCATGGGCACGCCGTCAGGTGATTGAATGCAAGGCCAGTCGACAATTGGATTCGTCCTTTTTCCAGCCTCGCTTTGCCAGTGAGTCGTAGATGCTCAAGTGACTGTTTGCGCTTACTGCCAGGCACATTTTCCAAGTAGGTCAGCACGCCGCTGACGGTTACTTCGGTACTCGCGCATTGCTCCGCTGCTGCGATCTTGCGCGCCAGTCTAGCGGCAAAGGCCGGCAGGGAATCATGCAGCGTGCCTATCGCCAAGGCAATCTCATTGCCGATTCGCGACAGGTGAATGCCGCGCCTGTTAGGGGCCACAGCCGTATGTGCAACGATGCTGCAATCAATTCGAAGCGACTCGTTTGGCTGGAAAGGGCTGCGAATCCATACCGGAATCTGTTGTCGATGGACGCCCATCCGATCGATGCGTATCGCGTGTCGCGGTGCCTGATTCGCCACATCGTCGTGACTGGCGTCCATAGCGCGAATAGTTTCGGCTGCCGAGCGATCGAATATTTGCCGGTATGGCGGCGAAATGCGTTGATGCCGGGGCAACTGCACACTAGGTGCTGTCCCGCGTTTTCTGGCTTTCATAGCTGCTGGTTCATGCTACACTTTTCCCGCTTTTTGTTCGATTCGTTGCGCCTATCACTTGCACTGCAGGATGCACACCATGAAGAAATCGACCAAACAATCCATGCGCACCGTGCGCCTCAGCGGCTTCGGCGCCGCGCTAACAATCATTGCGGCGAATCTGGCCAATGCAGCGGATCCTGTGCCGCAGCAGATCAAGACGCAAGTCCTTGCGGCGACTCCACTGACAGTCATCATTGACAAAGCGACGCTCTGTAAGCTCGGCGATCAAGCCTGCATGCTGGACAAGCCCTATATCAAGGCGCTGAGCGGGGCGCAACGCAAGGAACTGAAGGTATTGATAGGCATGAATGTTCAGACCGACATCAAGGATGCCTGCCTAATCTGTTAGGGTTTGGTTTCGATAAACTGCTGGATCGCGTCATTGAGCGCTAGCGATGGCCCTTTGGGAACTCGCCGCGGCCATACCCCAAGCCACACAGCGCTGGCCTCCTGCCAGCAGCGCAAATAGTGTTCTCGCAACTCCAGATATTGGTCGCGACAGCCCGCCAAACGCAGCGCGCGCGCACATTCCCAAACCACACCGCGCACGCCAAACACCCGCAGGTACGCGGTTGGCGCGCGTGGCGCAAGCCAGTAGTACAGCAGTCGTCTAGCGGCAAAGCGTGAGCGACGCAGTCCCGGCCAAGCCGGAACTGGCCGGCCGAGGCGCCGCCGCAAAGCTGGCCACACAGCGGCGCGGTGGTAGTCGCGAAGAATGACACGCATGACTTGCGCACCGCGAACTTCGAAAAGCACATTCTGCGAATGACATTCATGCGCGATACCTTCGCGGCACTGTAAATATGAGATTGCTGTGACGTAGCGCTCGATGAGTTCTTTCATCAAGGCTTGCGCCGCAGACTTACTCGGTGTTAGCTGTGTCAACAACAATCTGTCGTGCTGCTTCGATCCGAAAGAAAAACCAGGCACAAGTCGCGACTCCCCGGACACCATACTTGGCAGCAGTCGAAAAATCTGACCCAGATTGAGACGCCGGCAATAGGAACCGGCTTCGTCGTGGAAAAAATCGAGCGCCACTTGCTGCTTGTTAGTCTCCGGAATTTCTCGCAGCAGAACCGACGTGTAGATCGAACCAGCAACCTCGATCTCGCCAAGAAAACGTCTAACGCCCGAGATACGAGCGTGGAGCGCCACTTTGACCACGGCCGCCTTGTCCGGCCAATCAGGATGCCAGCACAGCAGCGATCGAAACGACGACGTCGGGGTCGCCAGGACCGGACTATCGTGAAGCGCGATGCCCAGACGCGAAAGCTTTCGTTTGATATAGCCGTTTCCAGGATGGACGAATATCAGCCGATTTCCGGCGGTGCTGCGTATCGCGAAATGTGCCTCGAGAAACTCCGCCGCCGGTCCGAATTCAACTACCTGCCTTGCCGGTAGCAATACGTACTGCAGACGAAATACGGACCGGTGCTCGGGCCAATATTCACTCGCGAGCTGTCGCTCGTCCAACTCGAACCGGTGCTTCAGCCGCGGGTGCGAGACTCGATCGTTGGCGGTCTGCTCAAGCTCGATCCAATCCTGCACCCAGGACGGCAGACTTGCTAACGACTCAAGCCGTTTCGCCATATGCGATGCCTTATCGGTGCTGCCGGGTAAAACTTGAACCGGCGCAAGAACAGCGTACAGTTAGCGCCTGATTGCAGAATCCCGAGGGAGACGCACGTGTTGCGAAGCATGTTGTCATTGGCTTTCCTGATCAGTGCCGTTGGCGCGGCCGGACCTACGACCTTGACGGCGCAAGTGCCCGGCAAAGTAGTCCCCATATCATCTACCCCAATAATGACGCGCTTCAATCCGGAGACTCATGGTTTTCGATTTGTAAACGCGTTTGCAACGGTCACGGGTGTGTTTGATATCACGACCAAAGGTCTCTGTGGCGGCATGGCCTATGCGGCGCTGGACTATTTTTTGGCGGGAGTTCCGCGGCCTTCGCAGGTGTATTTGCCCGTTCAAGGCAGCGACCTGGAGCGATTCCTCTCCAACAGGCAAGCGAAGTCGCTGGAAGCCCACATCGACAAGTGGACCGAGTTGCATCTCAACCCCGGCGGCGCCCGCAACAGCGAGTTTTTCAACTGGGGATTGCAAGGGTTTCGCGGCGGGCGCCTGCAGGAGCTGCGCGCCAAGATCGACGCTGGCCAGCCAGTGCCGTTAGGTCTCAAGTCTTTGTCGGCCAATTTCACGGAAGATCATGTGGTGCTCGCCTATGGCTATGACCTGGGCCGTTACCGAGGGGACCTGGGCCAGTACAAGGAAGATCTGAAAATATTCCTGTACGAGCCTAACTTCGGCAACAAGAAAATCACGCTGGTACCAAAACCCGACCGGGCTGAATGGTGCTATGTGGAGCCGGACAACACCGGCAAGCAAAGGTGCTGGCGCAGCTATTTCGTGCAGCAGAACTATGGCAGGGCGACACCGCCGCCGATTCCAGACAACCCCGTTGAACTCGAGTTGGAGTTCAGGACTGGCGGCGACGATTTACGTGGCGGCAACGACAACCTGATGATCATCGTCGACTTGAGTGACGGCCGTATCATCAAGACAGCTAACGTCAATCGCAGCAAGCGTTGGATGAGTGGCAGTCAGAATTTCATTGCGGTATCGCTACCTAACGATGTCAGAGCCGGCGGCATTCGTGAAGTGACTTTGGCGACGAGCTTCGGCGGCGGTGTCGATGGCGACAATTGGAATCTTGACGGCTTTATTGCCTATCTGAAAGTGGGCGGCGCAAAAGTCCAAGCCTGCAACGGCGGCGGCGCCCCGCTGGTGCGCTTCACCGCCAGCACGCGCGAGTACAAGTTCCGTATGCCCTGCAGACCTTAGCCGCGCGTGGCCAGCAATGCCAGCGTTCTAGGAATCCACAGCTCTGAACGACGTCTCACAACGAACTCGCCGTCTCGATCACCAGCCAGTCGACCACGGCCCGCAGCGCCTCGCGTTCTGAAGCACCCGCCGTACGGGCCCGCTCATAAACCTCGACTTGGGTGTGCGCGCTGGTGCCGCGCTGCACGATCAGTCGCGTGTTAGCCACCTCGGCCGTGCAGCCAAGCGCCTCAGCATCAGGCGCAATCATCGTCAGAATTTCCTCCAGCAGCTCGGCGTATGGAACCAGTTCGCCCTTGGCGAGATCCAGCAACTTCTCATCACAGCCGTAGCGCATGGCGCGCCAGCGATTTTCTGACACCAGCATGTAAGGATAGTCGCGCCAGCGCTGATTGCCACTACGCAGCCGATACAGCATCCGCAGCAGACAAACATTGAGCGCAGCGAGGGCGATGGAATCGTCGATGCGCGTGCAGCAGTCCATGATGCGCGTTTCAAGCGTCGGGTAGCGCGAGCTTGGGCGGATGTCCCACCAGATTTTGCTGGTGTCTTCGATCAAGCCGTTGCGGATCAACATGTCGATATGGCGCCGAAACTCGCCATAGCTCGCAAAGCGTTCCGGCAGTCCCGTGCGTGGCAGCGAGTTGAACACCGTCAGGCGAAACGACTTGAGCCCGGTGAGCTCACCCTCCCAGAACGGCGAAGAGCACGACAAAGCTAACAAATGCGGCAGGAAATACGCCATTTGGTTCATCAGATCAATGCGCAGATCGTCATCGTCTATACCGACATGCACATGCATGCCGCAGATCACCATGCGACGCGCCGTCGCCTGCATCTCGCGGGCTAACGCGAAATAGCGTTCTTTGTCGGTGTGTTTCTGGGTTCCCGCGCGGCCGAACGGATGCGTCGACGCTGCAATCGGCGCCAGCCCGTACTTGCGGCAGACCTGCACGATAATGCCGCGCAGTTTCGCCAGATCCTCGCGCGCTTCAGCCATCGTCCGACAGACGCGCGTACCAACCTCGATCTGGCAACGCAAAAACTCCGGACTGATCTGACCGCCGCCCAGTTCGGCGCATTCCTTCAGCACTTCCGGCGGTGGGTCGTTAGCCAGGTCGCCTGTGGCCGTGGTGACCAGCAGATATTCTTCTTCAATGCCGACCGTCAACGGCGGTTCTTTGAAGCTCACGTGATCACTCCCTTGACGTGCCGCTCGGGCCGGTAAGGCTCGCTCGCACGATACAACGCAGGTTGCGACAAAATCGGCCGCAACGCCACCGTCAGACGCTTGGCCCATGCCGCCACCGACTGTTCGTTCTCCAGTTGATCCTGGCGAATTTCGAGACAGACGTGTGCCCTGCCTTGCGATTCGGCGTGCCGTTCAATGGTGTAGTCCGCCGGGTGGCGCCCGGAATACGGCTCATTGTCACCAACCACCAGGTCCTTCTCACGCCCCAGTGCCTGCAGCAGCGGCACCGGTATGCGTGGATCGCGATCCCAGAGAATGCCGCAATGCCAGGGCCGGGCGACGCCACCTATCACCGGCGTGAAACTGTGAATGGCAATCAGAACCGGTGCCTCGCAGCGTTGCCGCAAACGCTGCAACTCCTGCTCAATCGCCAGGTGATAGGGATCGAAATAGTCGCGTGCACGCTGGCGGCGTTCTTCACGCGGCAGTTGCTGATTTCCCGGAATGACAGTGCCGTCACTGCTGGCGACGATGCTGCTGGGATCGTCCAGATGCCGATTGCAATCGATGACCAATCGGGAAAAACCCGCCGCCACCAGCCCGATGCCTAACTCGCGACTGAGAACCTGCGCGAGATCAAAGGCGCCGATATCCCAGCCGATATGGCGTTGCAGCTCGCCAGGTTCCAGGCCTAGTTTCTGCAGGCGGCTCGGAATCTGCCAGCTGGCGTGGTCACAGACCAGCAGGGCCGCAAATGCGTCTGGCTGGGAAAACCGCTGAAACGGCGGTGGATCGGGAATCATGATTCCCGCTAGTTTACCCAATACGCTGTTAGGGTTTTGAACCGCTTTCGCGGGCGGGCATGCTGCTGACGCGCTCGCCAGTGGCATCGGCAGGCGGCAGCGCAGGTTTACGCGGCTGCAAGGCTGCAGCATCGCCGACCACCAGCGGAATCGCAAAAGTCCGCGCTTGCGACTCGGAGCCTTCTGCTACTGCGACAACGGACAGGTAGAAAATGCCTTCGCGCAGTGGCGTGACGACCACGGTGTGCATGATGGGCTGTCCGGCCTCCAGCAGCGTGCTGGAGGTGAGCTCGCCGCCGGAACGCACCTGCAGGCCATCGTTACTCTGAAAAATCACTTGCAATCCAGTGATGCCGGCGGCTTCGGGGGTCACCAGCACGTCGATCGACAAGGGTTCGCCGACTGCGGGGCGCTTCGGGATCTCAAATTTCAAACTGATGGGCGCGCCCGGTTTACCGGTGGTCACAGCAGCCACCAAGTTGGTTTGAGCGTCCGCCTTCTCACGGTCAGCAACCGCGCTGTCGGTCATGGCGCTGCCCGCAGCCGTGGCGTCGCTGCTGTCCTTGGAATCGGTACAGGCAGCTAACAGCATGGCCGCGAGGCAACCCGACGCCAGCGCACGCGCACTTTTCGATTCCACATCCATAAACAAACTCCTCAGCACGGATTCAATCCTAGCCTGCCGTAACCTGCAAGTCGAAACAGGTGTCGCCGCGAGGCGCGTTGCCCTGGTTCGAGTATTCATAGACCTCGATCACGTAGCTGCCCGCCGTCAGGTTTGTCACTGTCAGTGTTTCGGCCCCCGAGGCTGAAGAATCCGCCAACCCACGTACCGCGCCGGCCGCGAACAGCACAAGATCCGGGTCCGAGCCAACCGGACCGTTGCTGGCTCGCACCGTGATGCTACCGGCGACTGCCAGATCGAAACGCAGAAACTTGCGATTTCCAAACCGGTTGTAAGTGCCATTGGCAGCAATCGAGCAAACCTGCTGTGTCTGCCCGCTGGCCACAGACCGGAACACGGGAAGATTGCGCGCGTCACCGCCGTTGTTAGTTTCATTGGTCGCGAAATCTCCCGCGTTGGCCGCAATCGCCTGGCTGCTTGACAAGTTGTCGATGGCTGCGGCCTGGCCGGCGCTGGCAGCGCGAATTGCGCTCAGCAAGGTGTAAATCGTGGTGAACGCGCGGGTGGTACGCAAACTCGACACCATCGCCGTATGAATAGGCTGAAAGCCGAGACTGATCGTATCGGCACCCTCGTTGACGCTGTCGTACAGGTCATAAATGATGGATTGCGTCGAGGCTTCGCTGTAAGCGCCAGGCAACACAGCGGTGTTGCTTTCTACATCGATCGAAAAATCCCGCAGCACGTTGGCCTGAAAAAAACTGTCCCGATAACGCGAGTCGCGTTTCACCATGCCGGAAAAAGCGTTGCCCCAACCTTCCGAGAACGCGAGGCGAATGTCGAGCCGCTGGTTGGTATCGTGGCTGCCGCCGAGGCTGTCATCGCGCGAAAACTGGTCCTGATAATAGTGACCCCACTCATGGGCCAGCACATGCTGGTCGAATTCATCCGTATCGACCGATGCGTCACCTAACACAAAAATGCGCGCCGGCGTGCCCGAGCTGTAAAATGTCGTGCCGATATTGCCGGCCGCGAGTTGCATCGCGATGGCGGCGGCATCGTTGCCGGTCGGCGCAACGGGCCGATTGTTGCCACTCCACATCATGCGCAGTTCTGGAAACACCTGACTCGGACTGGCCGTGAGCACCAGCTGATAGGCCTGATAGACGGCATCCAGCACTGAAAACGGCGCGGCCGCGCGCGGGCCCGTGAAACTGCCGCCGCCCCAACCGGAGGCAGCGTGCAAATTGCGCGTCACCGCCGCAGTGCCCGTATTGAATACACTGCTATCGAGCGCATACAGCGATTCGAAATTGGTGTTGTCGCGTACCGAGAAATTCCACGCCGGCGTGCCAGTGCGCTGCATCTGCGCTTTGACACGCACAATGACGTCGATGTTAGGTTGTACCGTCAGACCGTAGTTGCCCGTCGAATCGGTCGTGCCCGAGGCGAGAATTCCGCCGCCATTAGTAGCGATCACCTCGACCGTCGCAGCACGCACCGGTGCGGTCACCGACCGGGCAAAATCGAGGCCGGCATCCAGCGTCGCGCTGAACGGCACCTGCTCAAAGCTCACCCGCCCACTGACAGTCACGCTGGTCACGGGCGTGGTCAGGGGACCGCCCGATGACCCACCACCACCGCCGCAACCGCCCGCGAGCAATAGCGCTATTCCGACCGTCAATGTCCGCAGCATGAACCAACCTAGCACGACAAAACGCGCCACTCTGGGCAGCGGCTCACAGTGTTCAGGTGCTTGACTTAACCCATTCTGAAGAGCGGCGGGTCGTCCAACAGTGCCAGTTGTTCGCGCAGTTCCTGCAGGTGCGCTTCCCAATAGCGATTATCCGCAAACGCCGGAAAAGCACGCGGAAAAGCCGGATCCTGCCAGCGCGCAGCGATCCAGCCGGCGTGATGCAGGATGCGCAGCGCCCGCAGCGGCTCGATCAAGCGCAATTCGCGATAATCGAAGTCACGGAACTCCTCGTAACCCTGCAGCAGCCGTGCGAGATTCGCCCGTTGCTCCGCCACTTCGCCCCCTAACAACATCCACAAGTCCTGAATGGCCGGCCCTTGCAGGCAGTCATCCAGATCGACGAATGTCGGCACCGCATCGTGCAACAGAAGATTTCCCAAATGGCAGTCGCCGTGCAGCCGCAGCGACTGCCAGGGCTCCAGCGCGCGAAATTCGGCATCGATGCGCGGCAGCAATTCATCGGTCAGGCGCAAATACCCCGACTTCATGTCCGGCGGCAACAGCCCACTGTCTAACACCTGTTCACGCGGCAATCGACCGAGCAGATCCGCTGTGAGTCGCGGACGCACGCGGAAGGGTTGCCGCTGACCTAACAAGTGAACCCGGCCGAGCAGCCGCCCGAGCCGCACCAGCACCTCCGCATCGTCCAGATCGAATGCGCGCCCGGCGCACCACGGAAACATCGCGTACCTAAAACCGGCATGACGCAGCAAGGTCTTGCCGCTGACGATCACCGGCGCCACCACGGGGAGCTCCGCGGCTGTCAGCTCTTGTGCGAAATCGTGTTCTTCCTGAATCTGCGCGTCCGACCAGCGTTCCGGGCGATAGAACTTGAGGACCCACCAGCCACTGGCGCTGCCAACCTGGTAGACCCGATTCTCGTAGCTGTTCAGCGCAAAAAGTCGCGCATCGGGCTCAATGCCGGCGGCATCCAGCGCGTCCAGAACCGTGTCCGGAGTCAAGGAAGCAAAGGGTCGCGGACCGAAGCGGGACATGATTCACAGAGCGTCAATGTGCGGCAGGTATGATATGTGAACTCTCAGAGGCCCTGTTCATGACCCAGCCTAGCATTCTCGTCACCGGCGGCGCCGGCTATATCGGCAGCCACGTGGTCCTGCAATTGCGCCAGCGCGGCGCGAATGTGGTGGTCATCGACGATCTGTGCAAAGGATTCCGCCAAGCCTTGCTCGATACACCGTTGGTGGTCGGCAACGTCGGCGACCGGACACTGGTAGGGCGGGTTCTCGAAGAATATAACGTCCAGACGGTCATGCACTTCGCCGCGCACACCATCGTGCCCGAGTCGGTCGCGGACCCGCTGAAGTACTACGGCAACAACACGTGTTGCACGCGCAACTTACTGGAAGTCTGCGTGGCGCACGGCGTGAAGCAATTCGTTTTCTCCTCAACCGCTGCGGTCTACGGTATGCCACAAAGTGGCATCGTCGGCGAAGACGCCGTTACCGCGCCGATCAATGCTTACGGGACATCCAAGTTGATGTCTGAGTGGATGCTGCGCGATGTGGCTGCGGCCACCGGTATGCGCTACACCGCCTTGCGTTACTTCAACGTCGCGGGCTCGGATCCGGACGGACGTATCGGCTGTGCAACACCTAACGCCACGCTCCTGGTCAAGGTCGCCTGCGAAGCCATGGTCGGTAAACGCGATCACGTTTCCATTTTCGGAACTGACTATCCGACCAAGGATGGCACGGGCGTGCGCGACTACATCCATGTGCATGATCTCGCCACCGCGCACGTGCGGGCGCTGGACTATCTGGACCAGGGCGGCGCGTCCACGGTTCTCAATGTCGGCTACGGCCATGGTTTTTCGGTCCGCGAAGTCCTCGACAGCGTGCAACGCATCGGCGGCCGGCGCCTCGACATCCGCGAACAGCCGCGCCGTGCCGGTGATCCGCCGATGTTGATCGCTCGAGCCGACCAGATCCGCTCAAAGCTCGCGTGGCAACCGAAGCTCGACAACCTCGATTCCATCGTCTCGACCGCGCTCCAGTGGGAAAAGATTCAGGTCGAGCACCCCTGGCGCAACGCCTGACCCTAGAATGGCAGCCGTGAAATGGCTGCGCCCCAAATCCCTGAGTGGCCTGATGCTGTTGGGCCTGACCCTGATCGCGGTACCGTTGCTGGTAGCGATCCTCAATGCAGCCATCCAGATGCGCAAGCTGACGCAGACCAGCCAGGACCTGGTGCGGCAAAGCGTCGAAACCACGCGCCTGACACGCGATCTGGAACGCCTGATCGCGAGCAATGAAAGAACCACCCGCCTCTACCAGGTGCTCGCCGACCGCCGCCTATTGGAGGTCCTGACGCGCGGCGACCAAGGCATGGCCGCGATCACCCAGTCGCTGCGCGCGCCCCTGCGGGGCCCTGACAGCCGCAAACTGCTCGATGACATGAATACGCTGATGGCCCGCTCTGCC
>JAYVJR010000022.1:0-35230 GCA_043769085.1 Gammaproteobacteria bacterium | reverse complement strand
ACAGGTTCGGGTAAATCCGTTGGCGTCAACTCAATGTTGTTGAGCCTGCTGTTCAAGTCCGGCCCGGCAGATGTGCGCTTAATCCTGGTGGATCCCAAGATGTTGGAACTGTCTGTCTACGACGGCATTCCGCATTTGCTGACGCCGGTCATTACCGATATGAAAGACGCCGCGAATGGGCTGCGTTGGTGCGTGGCCGAAATGGAGCGACGCTATCAGCTCATGTCGGCACTGGGTGTGCGCAATATCTCTGGCTACAACCGCAAAGTCAAAGACGCGACCGCTGAAGGCAAGCCCATCATCGATCCGATCATGTTGCAAAAAGCGGCAAACGATCCGTCCATCGACCAGAAGAACATTCCAATGCTGACGCCGCTGCCGTATATCGTCGTCATTGTCGATGAGCTCGCCGATATGATGATGACAGTCGGCAAGAAAGTGGAAGAATTGATTGCGCGGCTGGCGCAGAAGGCGCGCGCGTCTGGAATCCACCTGATTTTGGCCACGCAAAGGCCGTCGGTCGATGTGATCACCGGCCTTATCAAAGCTAACATACCGACGCGCATCGCTTTTCAGGTGTCGGCGCGGGTCGATTCGCGCACCATTCTTGATCAGATGGGTGCGGAGTCGTTGTTAGGTCATGGCGACATGCTGTATCTGCCAGCCGGCACCTCGCAGCCGACCCGTGTACACGGTGCCTTCGTCTCGGATGCTGAAGTACATCGGGTGGTGGCCGGATTGAAGAAATCTTCGGCGCCCAATTACATCGAAGAGGTGTTGACGGGCCCGTCCACGCCGCTGCCGGGCATACCTGGCGAAGAGGGCTATGGTGAGGACGGTGCGGATGCCGAGCAGGATGCGCTCTACGATGATGCGGTCAAGATCGTGGTGACTGAACGCAAGCCGTCAATTTCCTATGTGCAGAGACGCTTGAAGATCGGCTACAACCGCGCGGCGCGGCTGCTGGAGGCGATGGAAGCTGCTGGTATCGTTGGGCCGTTGCAGTCCAACGGCGCTCGAGACATTCTGGTTCCGGCGCCGGCGGGCGCCTGATGCACTGTGTCGCCGTGCGCCGCTGCGCGCAGCTGGCGGCGGCGTATTTGGCCTGCATGCCGCTGCTGGCCACAGCGCTCGAGCGCACGTCGCTCGACCGATTTCTCGATGGACTTACCACCTGGCAAGCCACGTTCGTGCAGCAGCTGGCAGATGGCAAGGGCCGGACTCAATCTCGGAGCGAAGGCCAGATTCTTTTGTCTCGCCCGGGGCGGTTTCGTTGGGAATTGAGGCCCGCTGGTCCGGGGCCTACCCAGTTCTCGCAACTGTTGCTCGCCGATGGCCGCAACCTGTGGTTTTACGATCGCGATCTTGAGCAAGTCACCGTGCGGCCGGCGAGCGCGGCATTGGCATCGGCGCCGGCTGCGTTGTTAGCAGGCGGTGCCAACTGGCGCGATTCGTTTGTCATTCGTGGCCTGCCCAAGAGTGCCGGCCTGGACTGGCTGGAGGTGCGGCCGAGGAAAAAGAACAGCGAGTTTCGCGACGCCCGACTGGGATTCGCTGGGCTGGAATTGCGGCGCATGATTCTGAAAGACAATCTTGGGCAAGTTGCCGATGTCGAGTTCCGAGATGCCAAACGCAATCCTGTGCTGGCCAGTGGGCAGCTAGAATTTGTGCCGCCTGCGGGCGTCGATGTGATCGGTGCGCCGCAGAAAAGTCCCTGATAGATGTTGCGTTTTTCAAAGTTATGGATCGCTCTGAGCGCGCTGCTATTGGTTGCCTCGCTGTGGATCGCCCTCAAGCCGATTACGCTCGAAGATGAGAGCTGGCTGGGTTGGATTTCTTTCCTGACGCGCTCCGATAAGGTGATTCATGTCGAAGCGTTTCTGGGACTGGGTGCCTGGTTCGGTTCGCTCGCCGGACCTGCGCGTTGGCGCTCTGTGGGTGTGATGTTGATTCTGTACGGCGCGCTTGTCGAAATACTGCAGGGTCTGCTGACGGCCGATCGACATCCAGATATCTATGATTTGGTCGCCGACGTGGCGGGTATTGCGCTAGGACTTTTGGCCGCACGCTGGTTCGGCAGAAACTGGTTGTTGCGGGTCGATGGCTGGCTGGCGGCCCGTGCCGGTTGATTTAGAAACAAAGCCCGCGCTGTGGAGACCGCTCGCGGATCGTATGCGGCCGCGCAGTATAGGCGAGTTTGCCGGTCAGGATCACTTGTTAGCATTGGGCAAGCCGCTGCGCCAGGCGGTGGAACGCGGTCAATTGCACTCTATGATCCTGTGGGGGCCGCCGGGCACGGGCAAGACCACGCTGGCTCGCTTGTTAGCTGGCACTGCTGACGCGGAATTTGTGGCGTTGTCGGCGGTCATGGCTGGAATCAAGGATGTGCGTGCGGCGGTGGAGCGCGCGCAGGGCGTTCGCGCCGAGCGTGGACGACGTACGGTGCTGTTTCTCGACGAAGTGCACCGTTTCAACAAGTCGCAGCAGGATACGTTTCTACCTTTTGTCGAAGACGGTACGCTGATATTTGTGGGCGCGACCACCGAGAATCCGTCTTTTGAGGTGGTCAGTGCGCTGTTATCACGCGCGCGGGTCTACGTGCTGAAGTCCCTGACACCGACTGTCCTTGAGACTTTGCTGGATCAGGCGATGAACAACACCGAACGTGGCCTGGGGAGTCGTGGCCTGACGCTCGATGCTGACGCGAAGGCGTTGTTAGCAGTGACCGCCGATGGTGATGCGCGGCGTGCGCTCAATATGCTGGAGCTGGCTGCCGAGATGGCGGATGCAGACCCAGCTGATAGCAAGCGCATCGATTTGGCGGTTGCGCGCGAAGTGGGTTCGGGCACCCGGCGCCGCTTCGACAAGGGTGGCGAGCAGTTTTACGATCAGATATCGGCGTTGCACAAGTCGGTGCGCGGCACCGACCCAGACGCGGCGCTTTACTGGCTGTGCCGCATGCTGGACGGCGGCTGCGACCCGAGCTATCTCGCGCGCCGTATTGTACGAATGGCTATCGAGGACATCGGACTTGCGGATCCTCGCGCCCTACAGGTCGCGCTCGAGGCCTGGAACACCTACGATCGACTTGGCAGTCCCGAGGGCGAGTTGGCGTTAGGTGTCGCGGTGACGTACCTTGCCGTGGCGCCTAAAAGCAATGCCGTTTACGTCGCCATGAAGGCGGCTCAGGCAGATGTGGAGCAGTTCGGCACACTCGATGTACCCCTGAGATTTCGCAACGCACCGACCAAGCTGATGAAAGAGTTGGGGTTCGGTAGCGGTTACCGCTACGCGCATGACGAACCCGAGGCATATGCCACAGGCGAGCGCTACTTGCCTGATGAGATGTCGGACCGTCAGTATTATCGTCCAGTAGATCGGGGTCTCGAAATCAAGATCGGCGAAGCCATGGCGCGACTGCGTCGCTCGCCCAAGGCGGGACCCTGAGCGCGCTCGCGGTGGCGCTGGGCAGTGCTCTGGGAGGCCTGCTGCGCTTTGCCTGTGGCCGGATCTGGCCGGCGGCGCCAGGCGAGTGGCCGCGAGCTACAATAGTCGTCAATCTCGTGGGCTGTTTTGCGATCGGCATAGCCTATGTCTGGCTTTTGGAGCGCCAGGCGGTCAGCGAGCCTTGGCGACTTTTCTGGATCAGCGGGGTGTTAGGTGGCTTTACCACCTGGTCGGCATTCGCGCTCGAGACCAACCTGCTGTACGGCGCGGGATTAACAGCGCGGGCCTTGGGCTATGCTGTCGCGACCGTCTGCGGATGTTTATTGGCAGCCTGGGCGGGCAGGGCCCTGGCTAATCTGGCTTGAGGATGTTCTGGTGTTAGACAGCAAGTTGCTCCGTACCGATCCCGAAGGCGTCGCGCGCAATCTTGCGCGACGCGGTTACGTGCTCGATGTCACTGCATTCCGCGCGCTCGAGGAACGGCGCAAGCACTGGCAACTGGAAGCCGATCGTGTGCGGGCCGAACGCAACGCCAATGCCAAAGCGGTTGGTATGGCCAAGGGCAAGGGTGAAGACACCACGCAGTTGATTGTCAAGGGCGAAGCGCTCGGCCAGCAGTTGACTACAGCGGACGCTGGTATTGCCACTGTTCAGGCAGAGGTTGATGGTTGGCTCGCAACGCTGCCCAATCTGCTGCATGCGGACGTGCCGGATGGCGCCAACGAAGACGCTAACAAAGAGTTACGCCGCTGGGGTGAGCCGCGAAAGTTCGACTTCGAACCCAAAGACCATGTGGATGCCGGTACTTTGTTAGGCGGCCTCGATTTCGAGGCAGCCGGCCGGATTTCCGGCGCACGCTTCGCGGTGATGCGCGGCGGCGTTGCGCGTCTGCACCGCGCGCTGGCGCAATTCATGCTTGATCTGCATGTCGGCGAGCATGGCTACACAGAATGTTATGTGCCGTATCTCGTCAATGGAGCGGCGCTGACCGGGACTGGTCAACTGCCGAAGTTCGAACAGGATCTGTTCAAGCTGCAAGCGGCCGCCGGTGCTGCGGGTGGAGCGGGTCTCTTTCTGATTCCAACCGCTGAGGTGCCGCTGACGAATCTGGTCCGCGAACAGATACTGACTGCCGAACAATTGCCGTTAAAGCTGGTTGCGCACACGCCCTGTTTTCGCAGCGAGGCGGGGTCCTATGGCAAGGACACGCGTGGCATGATCCGCCAGCACCAGTTCGACAAGGTCGAGCTGGTGCAAATTGTGCAGCCTGCTGATTCGGCGCGCGCCCATGAAGAGCTAACGAGCCATGCCGAGGCGGTGCTGAAGAAGCTTGACCTGCCATACCGCGTGGTCGCGCTGTGCGCTGGCGACATGGGTTTTGGCAGCCATCGCACCTACGACCTCGAAGTCTGGTTGCCCGGGCAGGCCAAGTACCGCGAGATCTCATCCTGCAGCAATTGCGAGGCCTTCCAGGCCCGCCGCATGCAGGCGCGATGGCGCAATCCGGCGACCGGCAAGCCTGAGCCCGTGCATACGTTGAACGGATCGGGGCTCGCGGTCGGGCGCACGCTGGTCGCGGTTCTCGAGAACTTCCAGAACGGGGACGGGTCTGTTACCGTGCCGCCCGCGCTGCGAGGATACATGGGCGGGCTGGAGCGCCTGACCCCTGGCTAACAGACGGAAGGGTGGCAGAGCGGTTGATTGCACCAGTCTTGAAAACTGGAGACCCTTTACGGGGTTCGTGAGTTCGAATCTCACCCCTTCCGCCAATTACTGATCTCACGCCGGCTCAGGAAGTGTAAGAATCGCCGAAAAAGCCGTGAAACATAGGGTTTCAGCTTCTCGCGGCGTATCACAAGCTCTCGGTATGTCTCAACGAAGTGTGAGTACTTTTCAGAGTATCTGCACTGTTGGCTAAGGGAGATACCCTAAAAATGCTGATTTACAGCCAGATTTCCAGTGCAAAACCCACAGGGAAGCCCCGCAAACTCTTCGCCATACGGGGCTTGTATTTCAAGGTGATGCCTAACGGCGGACGGTAATGGCGCTTTGGCTACCAGTTCAACGGCAAGTACAAATCGCTTGCACTGGACACTTACCCAGACGTGCCGCTGGCACGGGCCAGGGAGCGCCAACAAGAGGCGAGCGGCAGAAAAGTGCTGAGGGTGGTGTCAACGAGACCGGGGGCAGGCCAGCTACGAATTCCGATGGGCTCGGTGAAACGCGTCCTGGCGTTTGTCCATACTGATGGGGAACACTTCTGGCTACCTCGTTACACCTATGCGGAACTGTCGCGGGTTCATCGTGGTGGCTGGGCGTTGGCGAATCGCAATCCGAACGTCGCATTGTCAGAGACCACTTTTCGAGTGCGGCGCGGGGCGGCGCTGATCACGGCAATGTGAGCTGCGGGTTGCGGAAGAATGAACGGGCGGCGTCAGGTGCGTGCGTCGTGGCGGGATAGCGCATGGCGCCAATCCAGCAATGTTGTATCGGCGGTCATCACGTCCGCGTGGCGGCACAAGGCTGTTGCCACGATGAATCTATCTGCAGGGTCTACGGGTAACGTTGCAAGATCGTTGGCGCGAAGGGCCACGTCGCCGTCAACGGGCCATTCAATCAGACCCGAGCCGAGCAAAGTCTTGCGCCATTCAGCGACAGGAACCGGCAAACGAATACGGCGCCTGTCGCACAGCACGGCAATCTCCCAAAATGAAATCGCCGATACCGCGACAGAGTTCTTTGCCCAGGCGCGCATCAGAATCGCTCGTGACTGCCGCCCGAGCTTACGATCATCAGTGTCTGCCCAGACCAAGACATGGGTATCAAGCAAGATCACTTCAGAGCGGTCCAGAGATCAGCAGGCAACGATGAAACGATGTCGCCACGAATCTTCACCTGACCTTTGTGAAGGCCAAGCAAAGATTTGGCGCGCGGTAAGACGTGAGGCCGCAGTTCCGCGACGGGCTTGCCATTCTTTGTGACAATGATCGTCTTGCCAGTAGCGGCCACTTCGTCCATGAGCGCCAGGCAGCGGGCTTTAAATTTTGAGGCTTGTATGGTTTCCATATGACCATTAGTATGACCATAGTCATAAAAGTGGTCAAGATACGGCGATCAAACATGGTTTCCACGACTCAGTTTGCTGCATTAACCGAAGTAGACGGCCCGCTGCTTTGGCCTGATCCGCAGAGTGCGAGGGCGACCGGGCCCTGCGCGGCCAGCGCTCGATGTAACCCCCTGACGATCAGGACCATGTGGGAGTTGAGTTTTCCGACAGGAGAGCTTCTTCTCGACGCTCAAGATGGAGCGGACCAGCAAGACGGTTTACCGGGCAAGGAACGAAGTCAGGGCCGATATGTTCGATAACACCGAGAAGTTCTACAATCCCCGACGAAGACACTCGAACTTGAATTGCCTGAGCCCACTGGACTACGAACAGCAGAGGAAATCAGGCTAAAGGTGGTGTTATCGGAATCGGGAGTGGGCCAAAGTGCTTGAATTCATGCGGCGTGGCGCCGGGACTCGCGTCAGCTGCTCTGGGGCCCGCCCTGTCTGCTATATAAACAAGTATAAAAAGTCGAAGAGTGGGCGGTCTTGGTAACGAAAGAAGTGTTTTCGCGAGCAGTGTTGCGCATAGTGCATGTGCTGTGCCCGATAGGGCAGAGCGGCGTTGCCGTATGCGGTCGGCCGTGTCGCCTTTCTATAAGCCAGAGCTGATTTCCGGCTGAATTCAGGTCGATTTGCCAAGGTTGCCCAACTAGTATATACTTTCAATAGATACGTTACGCCGAGTCAGGTCCGATGAAAACTGCGAAATTATTCAAGAACGGCGAGAGCCAGGCGGTCCGGTTGCCGAAGGAGTTTCGGTTTTCCGGCACCGAAGTCATGATTCATCGGGTGGGTGATGCCGTGGTGTTGTTGCCGAAGGCGAAGTCCTGGGACACGCTGTTCGGGAGTCTCGCGAAGTTTTCGCCGGATTTTATGACCCTACGCGAGCAGTCGCCGCCGCAAGAGCGCGAAAGTCTCGATTGAGGTGGATGCTCGATACCGATACCTGCATCGCCCTCATCAAGGGCGAATCGGCGGCTGTGCAGAAAAAACTGCGGGGTAAATCCATCAGCCAAGTAGGCATTTCCAGCATTGGCATGAGTGAGCTCATGTTTGGCGCGGCACACAGTGCCCGACCCGAACAGAATTACGCCGCGCTTCACGAGTTTCTGTTAGCCCTAGAGGTCGCCCCCTACGACAGCGTCGCGGCCACAGAGTACGGGAAAGTCCGCAGTCGATTGATCAAGACCGGAAAGCCCATCGGTGCACATGATCTTTTTATCGCGGCGCACGCCTTGTCGCTCGATGCGGTCCTGGTCACTCATAACGCGCGCGAGTTTTCGCGCGTGAGCGGATTGCGGTGCGAAGACTGGTTGGCAGCGTGAGGCGCTGAGCATGGCAACGAACGAAGCGTTTTCGCGGGTGAAGATTGGTGCGCAGCTCCGGGATCAGGGATGGGCGGTTGATGACGTCAATTCGGTGCGTTTCTGGGACCGGCAGCTCGAAGAGCACTCGCGTCCTACAAACCCGCGGCCGTTGTCGGCATCGCACGTCGTTAGGCAGGTCGAGCGTGTTTGGCCTATGCGCTGCCCGACCGACTTACTCGACTTTGTCTTATCAATTCACTGCAGGGCTACCGCTGTTAACTGGTGTGTGGCATGTTGACTAGCGCGGAAAAAACTTTGGAGGCGCGTCAGCCATCGGATTCAAGTGGCAGCCGTATGCCGAAATACGGTAACGGTTGGCGTTCGCATTCAAAATGACACCGGAGACCCTGAAACAGCTCAGCCTTAAGGTATGCCAGCACTTTCTTGACTTTCTGGAATCTGATTTCAAGCGCCAGCAGGGCCAGAGACGCCGAGTAATCCTGCAGACGTCGTCGGGATTCAAAGCGGGGATGGCGCTATCTGGTTATCGAAGTCTGCAGGATGCCGTTTGGAATGCTCTTGGTAAGCCATGGGACGCAACCGAATTGGCAATAACGCCTCGCGTATTCACGAGGTCACTGAGCCCAACCGTTGCGACTTATTCTGAAAGAGCAGGTCGCCGCCCTGAGTCACGAATCGGTCACCGCTGTCATCCTGGCAGTCGTCCAGCGCTTTGAAGACTGAAGTCGCATGACCCGCTTGCATTCGAGCCTGAGCGAGCGCCTCCCGCCCATTGTCCAGGCACTCGCGTTGCAGATGTTCGCGGCACTGGGGGCGTTCCTCGCCTTGAAGGTCTTCGGGCCCGCGCCGTCGATCTGGATCGTGTTCTTGAGTGCCGGGGTGCTGGCCGCGTTACTAACAAAACTGGCTGGTCTTGAGTTCTGGTGGGTGATCATCCAGTTTTTGTTTCCGCCGCTGGTACTCTCGCTGTTGTGGTTCGATGTGCCGTCCTGGATTTATCTCGCGCTGTTCTCTGGGCTCGGTCTGGTCTATTGGTCCACCTTTCGCACCCGGGTCCCGCTCTACCTGTCGAACGCCGAGACCTGGCGTGCCGTAGAGGCTTTGTTGCCGCCACCGCGTACGGGCAAACCGTGCCGCTTTGCGGATCTGGGCAGTGGACTAGGAGGCTTGTTGTTCGCTCTCAGTGCGCGCCGGCCCGACATCGAATTCACTGGTATCGAACTGGCACCTGTGCCGGCGCTGCTCAGCTGGGTTCGCAAATGGCTGACCGGGTGCCGCAACCTGCAGATTCACTGGGGCAGTTTCTGGTCGCGCGATCTCGCGGAGTTCGAGGTGGTATTCGCATTTCTGTCGCCGGTGCCGATGGGCGAACTTTTTGCCAAAGTGCAACGCGAGATGCGGCCAGGCACGTTGTTCGTCAGTTGCGCCTTTGAGGTGCCCGGGGCGGCACCGGATCAAGTGATTGACCTGCCGTCGCCGCGCCAGTCGCGCTTGTTGGTATGGCGAATCACAGCCAGGCTTTGAGCGCGCTAGCCGTTGGATTTCCGCCCGTGGTGCCGCGCCACTCTCGAATCCTGATTCTTGGCAGCCTGCCGGGTGCCGCGTCGATCGTCCAACAACAGTATTACGCGTTTGCGCGCAATTCTTTCTGGCCAATCATGGCAACATTGTTAGGTTTCGACCCTGCGTTGGACTATTCACGACGGCTCGACGAGCTGTGCAGCCGTGGTGTTGCGCTTTGGGATGTATGTCAGAGCGCGAGTCGCCAGGGCAGTCTTGACGCAGCCATTCGCGCGCAAGGACTGGTGGCGAACGATATTGGTGCGTTACTCGCTGCGCAGCCTGGAATTGCAGCAGTCTTTTGCAATGGAGCGACCGCAGCCGCGCTGTATCGACGCCTGGTAGTGCCGACATTGGTAGGCGCGATGAAAAAACTGCCGACCCATACACTGCCATCCACAAGCCCTGCGCACGCGTCGCGGCCATTCGCGGACAAACTGCGGGCATGGTCGATTATCCTCGCGAGCCTGGATCGCTAACATTCTAGCTGCAGTAGATGCGGCGCAAGGTTGCGACAACTCGCGCTGCCGGACCCTGAAACGAAACTGGCGCCCTCATGGGCGCCAGTGGATCTCAGCAATAGAAGCCTGCGGCTTTAAGCGCGGCGCACGTGTCGTTTCGGGTCGGTTATCTACGCTGGGTAGATCAGATACTCAGCTCGCACTTGGGCCCATGATTGCTCGTCTGCTTGCAACAGCGACTCCAGGTCGTCGCAACGCGACTTTGGGTCGTCCACCCATTCGCGCAGCAGTGGGCCGCCGTTGATGACATCGATGGCCAGTCGTGTGGTCTCGTACTCATACGGAAAATCGCGCCATAACGCGTAATCCGGTTGCAGATTGCGCAGCGCCTTGAAGGCGAGGGCCTGCAGGCGCCACGGTTTGAATCTTCGCGGGTCGTAGCCTTCACCGTCGGCATGAATCTGCAGACCCTGGCAGAGCTTGCCCTGATGCTTATAGAACGTGGGTTCAAACCAGCAAGGGCGAATCCGGCAGCCTTCGAGCCATTGCGGTGCAAGCCGCCGCATCTCGGCTAACAAAGCCCAGGCATCGATATCTGGTGCGCCAAACATCTCGAGCGGCCGTGTTGTGCCACGGCCTTCCGAGAGATTCGTGCCCTCGAGCATCACCGAGCCGGCGTAACAGCGAACCATGTTGAGTGACGCGGCGTTAGGACTCGGGTTGACCCAGCTGCGCGATTCGGGCCACCCGCAGCCTGGCGCGCGCGTCGGATCCCAGTCCGGCAGGCTGACAATTTTCAGGTCGACATTCAGCTGCAGCGCCGCGACGAAATACTTCGCAAGCTCACCCTGCGTTAGGCCATGGCGCATCGGTACCGGGGCGGCTCCGACAAAACTTTCCCAGCCAGGGCGCAATGCGAGGCCTTCGATGGGACGGCCCGCGGGGTTCGGTCGGTCGAGTACCCATACGGATTTCTTGTGTGCGGCCGCCGCCTCGAGCACATAACGCAAGGTCGTCATGAAGGTATAGATGCGGCAGCCAAGGTCCTGCAGATCCATCAGCAGCACATCGCAATGCGACAACATCTCCGGTGACGGTCTGCGCACTTCGCCATAGAGACTGAAAACGGGGATGTTCAACCGCGAATCGACAAAATCCCGCGACTCGATCATGTTGTACTGTTTGTCGCCACGCAGTCCGTGTTGTGGACCGAATGCAGCTGTTAGCTGGATGTCTGGCTGCCGTGCCAGTGCATCGAGGCTGTGCTCCAACGTGCGAGTGACCGATGCAGGATGAGCAACCAGGGCGCAGCGCCGACCTTGCAAAGCCTTTTGCAGGCTGGGGTCGGCGAGCAGACGGTCGATACCAAACATGGCAGCAGTCATCCCGTCCACTTTACACGCGCGCGAGCCAGCTGTGCGGGTCGTGGAAATCGGGTGCTCCGGTACCGTGAGCCAGTGCCCAATAATCCAGACGACCATGCTGGTCCACGGCCATCAGACTGACACCTATGTCAAGCGGTCCGGGTGGCACGTCTACTTCGGCCGTCAGCATCCACTCTGTTAGCGCTTGTTGACTTTCGTTGTCAGTACCCACTGCAGCGCGCGGGTGCGGTATGCCAAGATCGACAGCCGGCAGCAGGACCTCGGCGGCGCGCCGACCTGCGCGGCACGCACTGAAATCATAGGCCTGCCAGTGACCTGCAGGAGAGAAATTCCACTCGCGATAGGGCGCTGCGCCAGCCTCGCGGACGAACGCCTCACAGCAAGTCGCTCGCCACAAATGATCCAGGCGCAACACCATGGATGCGACATCGGGCCAGATGATTGAAGCCGGGTTGGCTGTGAGCCAATACCTAAGGCGCAGCCTGGTCGGCGCTACACGTTTCACCGCGGCCGCCACCGCCGCCGCCCCATGGGCGAGGCTGTCGGCGTGGCGGACCAGCGCCCGACGAGGTGCTGTCGAACCGGCGATCACCGTTTGCGCGACTGCGGCGCCTGTTTGCCCGTTAGCTCAGCTAACAGTGAGTCAGCGCGATAAACCTTGGCAAGCGCCTCACGCATGATGGCCGGGTGCACCGCGACGGCACGATTTTTGGCCGTGTCAAACCAGTAGTCGCCCGCGATCGAGTGGATATTGCCGTCGAACATTAGACCGACGACTTCGGCCTTGGCATTGATCAAGGGACTGCCGGAATTGCCACCAATGATGTCACTGTTAGTCGCCAGGTTGAAACGGGCGTTCATGTCGAGCTTGTCACGTACTGCCAGCCAGCTGGCTGGAATTTTGAAGGGCTTGGCGCCTGTCGCGCGTTCAAATGCCCGCGACAACGGCGTGAATGGCGCAAGGTCGACGCCGTTCTCCCGCCAGGCCTGCACGCTGCCGTAATTCAAGCGCGGCGTAAACGTCGCGTCTGGATAGACGGCGGTTCCCAGGACCGCGAAACGGGCTCGGGCAATTTTCTCAGATGCAATGCGGATGGGTGCCTCCACCAAGTCTTCGTGGCGTTTGCGAAGAGCGCGCGATTCGGCGTCAATACTGCGCGCCAGCTCAATCATCGGGTCATTTGGAGCTTTGAGGCCGTCGGCGCCACTGGCATACAATGCAGTCCGAGTTGCGGCGTCCTGCAATTGACTGCCGGCGACCAGCTGTTTCGCCAGGCTGTCGGGGGAGTCCTTGCCTAACAGGCGACGCACCACCGGGTGATCCGGCCCAAGCCATTCGCGCATACGTTCCAGGGAAAATGACAGCGTCAGCTCTTCGAGCTCGGGATAGACTGGCACGGTAGCGCCAAGCTGTTGCTGCAGGCGCGCTAGCGATGAGTCTGTATACTCGCGCAAGCGTTCGTTGTTAGGTTTGAGGCGTTCGTCGGCTGAACGGACCAGCAGGCGGGCGTAGCGGAACAAGCGACTGTTGAATCCGGCAGCTCCCTCGAGAAAAATATTCTCAAAATAGAATTCGCGTTCCACCGCTAGCGCCTGTTCGATGTCACGCCAAGGATCGCCGAAATTCCGGGCCAGGTCCGGCCGGGCAGCGACCTCTGCGCGCAGTGCATTTTCGGCTGCCTGCTTGGTGGCGAATAGAGAATCCTCGTGCAAGGCATCCAGTAATTTACGACGCACTTTGATACCGTTTTCCAGGCCATTGATCGGTTCTTCGGTAATGCGTTGTGCGTCGGGTCCCGACTTGGCAAATTGCAGGTAACGGCCACGCAACTCGCTGCTGCGGAGCAGCGCACCTGGCAGTTCCAGATTCCGCAGCTGGCGGTACTGGGCGACCGTCAAAAGACGGTCAGTACCGCCGGGATTGCCGGTCACGAAGACCGCTTCGCCTGCCGCTGGGCCGTCGAAATTGAGTGGCATGAAATTGGGGCTCGCCACGGGTTTTCCTTGGTCGTCATAGGCGCGCAACAGGGCCATGTCGAGACACCAACGTGGATATTGAAAATTGTCCGGATCGCCGCCGAATGCGGCGATATCGCGCTCGGGGGCGAACACCAGACGAAGGTCGCTGTAGCGTCGATACTTGTAGAGAAAGTATTGACCACCGTTGTAGAGCGCGACGGACTCGCATTTAAGTGCGCCCGCTTTACGGGCTTTGCCGGACGCCGCTTCGCAAGCGGATTCCATGTCCGTCAACGCGCGTTTGCGGGCCTCATTGGCCTGCGTGGCATTTTGCCCGGCGGTCGCGGCAGTGATCCGAGCAGTTATGTTTTCCATCGCGATCAGCACGTCGGCAATCTGCACCTGGCACTTGAGTTCTCGACTACGGTCGCTGGCCAAAAATCCGCTGTCCAGCAAGCTCTCAGTCTTGCTGGAGTTTTCCGCGAGGCAGGCCTCCGCACAATGGTGATTGGTGAGGATCAGTCCGTTGGGTGATACGAAACTGGCGCTGCAATTCTGCAAGCGCACTGAGGCCAGTCGCACGCGATCGAGCCAGGCTTGATCGAGGCGGGTGCCAAACTGGGAATTGACGCGGGCCAGCGGGAAATTGTCGAAGGTCCACATGCCTTCATCGGCAAAGCTAACAGTGCTGAGAATAGCGGCCAGCCACAGGGCCGGACGCCAGGAAAGGTTGCGGGACTGCATAGGAACTCCGAGATACATTGGAAAATAGTTGCAGCCATTATCGCTCATTTGCACGACAAAAGTGTTTCGCGCAGTTTGCGTATCAACCCGGCAGATAGACGCTTGGTCAACCTTGAAGAGTCGATGTCTAATGAACTGTGGTCTCCAAGTTCGCAGGCCAGGGAGGGCCCGCTCATGCATCAGAAGGTTTTCGGTCAGGCTGCCTTTGAAGCGCTGCTGTTGCTGGCGGTGCTGGCCCTGCTTGCTGCTGCAGCGTATGGGTGGTATGCCGGAGACAGTACAGGCGGTACGGCGCCGTCAGCGAAGCCGCCCAACATGCAGACGTCTGCATTGCCGGCTGGAGCTGGCGGCGCCGCGGCGTCTTCACAGCTAACAAATGTAGTGATGACGCGGCATGCTGCTCCTTAGACTTTTGCACAACGGACGGCGCGTTGCCGTGCGCGTGTGGCAATGCGAGTCTTTTCTGGAGCGCGCAATTGGTTTGATCGGCCAGTCGCCTGTGCCGCAGGACCAGGTCTTACGCATCCCCAGATGCCGCGCTATACATACGCTCGGGCTGCGTCATCCGATCGATGTCGTCTTTACCGATCACAATGGCCGAGTTTTGCACTGTGTACGCGGACTGGCACCGCGACGCTGGGCGCTGCATCGCAACGCAAGCCATGTTTGGGAAATGCGCGCGGGGTTGGCAGCTGTTTTGGGGGTCGAGGCTGGCAGTGAACTCGTGGTTGCCGGGTGTCGCTAGTGAGTGGGTTCATCTGCCGCCAGCGTCAGTTCGGCGGCTATGTCGGGAGCAACGGCCGATTGTCCGCGGCCCTGGTCCTGGGTCAGCGGTGCGGGAGCTGCGGCGCGATGCGCTTCTTCGCGAGCCAGCAGGTCCTCCGGCCTGTCGATGTCAATGGCTGCGCAAGGCATGGTGACGCGAATCAGCCGATCCAAATGCCGAAGCAAAACGTTGCGTGCTCCCCGATCACCCTGCAGCTGTGCCAAATCCTGAAAGCACCAGCGGGGAAAAACCGCCGGCGCGCCCACAGTGCCACTGTAGCTTGCCGCGGCCAGACTGTCGGGCTGTGCGCGCCATGCTCCGACCAAGCGAGCGAGATCCTGATGCGTGACGTCTGGCTGATCGGCTAACAATATGAGCACCGCATCGGCCGAGCCGGGTAACTGTGCGAGGCCGGCGCGGATCGAGCTGGCAATGCCCTCGCGCCACTGCCGATTGATGACAATCCCGACGCTGGAGTGACGCAGCGCGGGCGTCAGTTCGGCAGCATGCGCTCCTAACACCACGGTCACAGCGTGTCCAGCCACCTGCACCGCACGTCCGATGCACAACGGCAACAGCGGCCGATCGCCGATGCGGGCCAACTGTTTCGGTGAACCGAATCGGCTGGCTGCACCCGCGGCTAACACCAATGCATGAACAGCCGGTTCGCTCACGACTGAGTGTTCATGCTAATTCAGGGGCCTTTGCCGCTGGCAGGGCGGCCCGGAGAACGTAGTTCGACACCGGTGGGCAGAAGTCGGTTTGCTTCTGCGTAAAGGGCGCGTTCTTCGAGAATGGAATCGGCATCCACGAACGAAGCGCGGCGCCAGGATTCAATGTCGTAGTGCTGCTCGAACAGGTGGTAAGTCGCATGCCGTCTGGCCATCAGCACGCTGGTGTAGAACTGATTGTAGTCGACGCAGGCAGCTAACAGATCGGGCAACGGCGCGTCGAGCCGCGATGCCAGCGCCTCGATTGCAGTGCCGCTGAGTTGCAAAATCTTTGTCAGGTCGGCCAGTGCCTCATGGTCGGCGGTGTCGCTGGCAGGCACGAGTGGCAGCAATATCGCGCAATGCTCAAGGTCCTGCCGATTGAAGCGCCGCACGACGAATACGAGATAACGAGCGGCGGCACGCGCAAACGGCTCAAGAATTTCAGTGGGATACTGTCCATCCAGCGCTTTGGCTAACGCGGCGCGGGTAGCGCCCATATGGGCTCGTTCCAGTTGCACCTGCTGGCGGATGAAATCCTGTTCGTTCATGCGAGCGCCGCTGATTTCCGGGTTTTGAAATAGACCAGCAGCGCGACTATTGCGAGCAGAGCGTCGGCCACGCCCATGACGATGTAGGGCGCTGAGGGCCGCCAGGCGTCGAATAGCCGCCCGCCCAGGAAGGTGATCGACAGAATCCCGGCGGCGCCAAACATGCTGAAAACGCCAATCACGGCGCCACGACCGCGATCCGCAGATACCTGTCCCACCAGCGACTGCGATGCCAGAATGCCGCTCATTTCACCGATACCTAACAAAACAGCGGCGAAATACATGGCAGGCGACAAAGGGTCCGGTATCAGGCCGACGGTCAGATAGGCGATGGCCGCCAGCGCCATTGCCATCGCCAGCGCGAGTGTGCGGTCGAAACGATCGATAAAAAGAATGACTACTATGGCCCAGAACGTCGCGGCGATTTGTGTGACAACAAAGAAGATACGGCCTGCCGCCTGGGCGTCCGCAGTGGACATGCCATTGCCAACGCCCACAATCGTCAGCCACTGCAGGAAAAAAGTAGATAGCACCGCGAGATCGCCCCGCGAGACAAAAGCCGACAGATAGGCTAACAAAATACGCGGCTCACGCGCGGCTTGCAGGCCGATCCGCAGGGTGCTCATCAGCGGTTCGCGCTTCTCGATACGGGCCGGCGCGCCCGGCATCAGGCCGCGAGCGACAATCACCAGCGGTATCAGGCACAGCGCCGCAATACTCCAGTAAGAGCAGCGCGCCACTTGTTCCGGTGATACGCCCATTTTCTCCAGGATTTTTGGCAGCCCTGCGCCGATACCGATCAACGTGGCGATGCCGATGCCATTGAGGAAAAAGCAAATTCCGACCAGGCGTCCGCGGGTCCTCTCGATGGAATAGTCGGCAATTACAGCGGCAATCATCGCGGAAACGCAGGCCGCGCCAATCGCAAAAATGCCGCGATAAGCGTACAGCTGTTCGGGAGCGGTTGCTAACGGATATAAAACGTAGGCGACGGCCATCAATGCGAAACCTACGGCGTAAATGCCGCGACGCCCAACTTTGTCGGATGCCGCACCAACAAAACTGGCCGCGATGATGAACAGAATTTCGTTGAATCCCGCGAGGTTGCCGGCGAGCTTACCCACTTCGCTGTCGGGCACGCCCAACACTTCGCGGAAGAAATACGGTTGCAGGTTGCCTATCATCGACAACAGCGCGATCGTGAAAAACGATGCGCCCAGCAATGAATAAAAATGGCCGCGCGTCACTCCTGGAACAAACTCCCAGGGACCAATTTTCAGATGCAGAACATCGTCTGCTGGATTATTCATGGTTGGCACTCGCCAAGAGTAACAGCGGAGCCTGTGATCACCGAATCATTGCGATGACGGTTGCGGACGCCGGCGCCACAGCGAAGGGGCTGGCCCTTGACGGGGCCAGCCCCTGCCATTGTTAGCCTGCGGCCTGCAGTGTCACCTGGCTGCCAGGCGCCTTGGGTTCCACCAGCGGTGCAGTGTCCAGCACCCAAGCTTTGCTTTCGCGGCGAGCCGGGCAGGGGATTGCGGTGATGACATCGCCTTTGGCTTTCAATTCCTTGAGCTTTTCCATGTCTAGTCGCCAGCCACGCTGCTCGAATTCGTCGAGCTTGTCACGATACTGCAGGATGACTTTGTCGGCTGGCATCATCAGTTCTTTGGCGCGAGTCGGCGGCGTGAGGCGCGGATACACCTCGTTCATCACTTTGATGTCCTGCGAGGCTATGAACACGTTGCGCTGGTTGACCTTCTGATCCAGCCAGTTGTTGAGCCATTTCCACGGCGCTTGCTTGCCGAACAGCACATTGCGTTCGTTCAGCAGAAACACGCGCGTGTGTGTCTCGTCGATCGGTGCTTCAAACATGTATTGATGCATCGAGGCCTTGGCCGAGAAGTTGATGAAGGTCCACATATGGTTCGGACCGTAGGTGCCCGAGCCTGCCTCCATCTTGCCGCCCTTGGGGCGCGCAAAACGCATGATGGGGTTTTTCAGTGGCGGGGCATCAAAGGTCGACAGAAAGCCAAATCCCCAATCGTTGTTCTTGTGCGGCCGCAATTCCATCATCAGGTAGCTGTCTTCACGATCGCCCTGATAGCCGTGCGTCGTGTGCACATACTCGTTATGCGCTGGGTCGAGGCCGTTCTCAATCGATCGCTCATAGTGATAGTTGATGTCGAAGGTGATCACGGTTGAACGCCATTCCGGCGTGCCATGCTCATCGACCGGCATGATCGGCGGCCGTTCCGCGGCGGGCAGGTCACCCAGGAAAGCAAACACAATGCCGTAGCGTTCTTCGACCGGAAAGGCGTCCACGCGCGCTCGCGGCGGAGGCGGTGTCTTCATGCCAATGGAAGGTATGCGGATGCACTTGCCGTCCCTGTCATAGCGCCAGCCATGGTAGGGGCACTGCACGGTGCCATCTTTGCATTTACCCATGCCCAAAGAGGCGCCACGATGGATGCAGGTGTCGGACAAAACCGCAGGTTTGCCGTCTTTATCGCGGAAAACGACAAAGTCATGCGCCAGAATGCGCACGCGTTGCGGAGTGGTGCCCAAATCCTCGGCACGTACCACGGGATACCAGAAGTTAATAAACATAGCTCAGCGCTCCTTGCGAACCGATCTTTAACACGGCAATTGTCCTGCCGCAGGGTGGTTTTGGACTATGCACACGCCCCGCATTGACCGACGCGTGGTCGGCATGCTCTAGTTTGCCTGATTGCGTCACAGGAGATGTAACCGATGATCGAAGCACAACGAACTGTTAGCAGCGACGGCCCACGGGCCGGCGGTCCCCCACCCGGAGTCGGTGGCCCACCGCCAGGAGTAGGCGGTCCGCCGCCGGGCGTTGGTGGTCATAATCCCATGGCGGGCACGTCCAGCGGGTTTGAAGGTCGCGAGGAATTGTTAGGTCAGGCGGTCGCGCTTGCGATCCGCACTTTGAAGGATTCAGTGCCTTACCAGCACGAAATGAACGACGCGCTGGTGAAAATGCACCTGACGGCGCTGCAGTTCGCCAAGAACCAGGGTCTCGTCCAGGAACTGGTCGACCATGACATCAAGACAATGCAACCGATGTTGGCGCGCATGAAGGGCATCATCGAAAAGACCGGTGACCGGGAAATTGCATTGGTCGGCATGTTCGACCGCACGGCCTGCCTCTATCAGCTTTGCCTGGATCTCAAGGTTGAGAAGGGCCGACGTGAATTCACGTTCCCATTTACCACGGTGCTTAACATCAGTCGCAAGATTGGTCAGTTCGACATGACAGCCAAGGAAGTCCACGAAACCTGGATGAAGCCGCGATTGCATGGCTATGCCGCCTGCGTGGGCGTCAAAATCGATGTATCCGACATCGCTCCTGACGGCAAGGTCGTGGTTAAACTCATCGACTGAGGACCTGTTTGTTAGCTAACTGGATGCCGTCCGCTCAGCGGACGGCATTTTTTTGTCGCAGGCCTGGTTGCCGCGGGTCGGTATAACCGACATACACAGGCAGGGACGCCATAGATACTCGGGCACATCCAGAGGTTCTTGGCATGCAAAACACATCCACACTGTCCTTGATCGCATTCTCCGCAATGGCAATTGCAGCAACCATAAGGCCTGTCCAGGCGCAGGATGGCGCGAGCCAAGGCCTCGATGAAATTGTGGTGACGGCCCGCAAACGCGAAGAGACTTTACAGACCATACCGCTGGCAGTCACCGCCATTACTGCCGAGCAGATTGAGCGCGCCGGCATTAAAGATGTGACCGGTCTGATCGCCAGCGATCCTTCCTTGAATTTTGACCAGGGCATTGCGCCTTACGACACCCGTATTGTCATCCGTGGATTGTCTCCCACGCGTGGCCGACCTAACGTTGCGTCACTGGTGGATGGTATCGATGTATCGTCAGAAGCCATCGGCGTCGCTGGCGGTTCCATGCTGATTAATCCGCGCTTGATCGACATCGCGCGCGTTGAGATCGTCAAGGGTCCGCAGAGTGCTTTGTACGGCCGCAGTGCGTTTGCCGGCGCTATCAATTACATCACTTTGGATCCTGGGACCGAAGTCTCCGGTTCTTTTGGCGCTGAGATGAATGAACACGCTTACCAGGACTTCAAGGCGTCGCTGTCAATTCCGGTGCGGGAGTCACTGGGATTCCGTCTCAACGGCTACTGGTTCAACAGTCAGGGCTTCTACCAGAATTCCATCACCGGTGCAGATGTGGGTGGTGGCAACGGCAAGGGCGCTTCTCTGAGCATGAAGTGGACACCTAACGAAATTTACTCGCTGAAGACACGCGTCGAATATTCAGATGATGGTTTCGACGAGCCCGCGCAAGCCAATGTGGCATTCAATGGCCGCTCGACCGTGCCTGCTGCCGCGTCCAGTTGCCGCGTTTACTCGCACGCGAACCCGGCAGGCGGTAATTTCTTTGTCACGGGTCCGATTCTCGATCCGACCTGCGCCAATCTGGATGCGAATGCGTTGATTGTCGCCACCATTCCCAACCAGGTGGCGCGGTTGGAAACTGCCACTGGCAATCGCGGTATCTTCAATGACGCAAACATCGTGTCGTTTCGTGGCGCCATTCCGAATTCGCGCTCCCTGGCGATTGCCTTTAATCCGGATTACACACAGTCCACCGACAATGGCGCCACCGCTCCGAAATTCGGTGGCAGCGATCGACAGGTATTGCGGCTCTCGGCAGTTCAGCAATTCACGCTGCCACTGGGGGCGATCACTTCATTGACGGGCTACACGCGCGCCGATGTCAACACCGATTTCGATTTCGATAAAACTGCGGAATTGAGCATCATGAACACGCTCAAGACCTGGAGCCGCACTGAGCAGTTCAGCCAGGAATTACGCTTTACTTCGTCCTGGGAAGGGCCGGTGTCGCTGATCGCCGGTGCGCAGTACTGGACCGAGCGCATGGACCAGTTCGACCGCAACAACACAGTAGTTGGCTCCGGCACAGCGTGCGTGCTGATCAACCCGATGGCGACCTGTCCGCCTCCCGCGTTTGGCTTTGGATTTACCAGCACTAACGTGGCGCAGTTCATGGACAACGCAGCGGCGGCTCGCAGGTCTACGTTGGTGCGTCGCTTTGTGAATCACCAGTCCGCGTACCTGGACATCGAATGGGAGTTTGCCGATACGCTCAAGCTGATCGCTGAGGCGCGTTACGTGACAGAAGACAACGATGTAGTGGGGCCGGTAACCCAGGGAGCAGCTGGCGCTGGTACGACGACCCTGTGCGGCTCAACTGGCCCTTGTACTAACACCGCGGCCATCCCGTACTCGATTCAGGGAGCACCTGCGACGTTCGCGGGTGCGGCTGTGTTGCGTTACGACACGTATACGCGTAATGACAGCTACCTCACGCCCAAGGCTACGATCCAATGGCAGCCAAGTCCGCAATGGAATATCTATGGGTCATATTCCATTGGCGAAAAACCGGGCGGCTTTGGCACCCTGACCGTCGGTGCATTTGGCTTGCCGGCACGCGCCGATGTCGAATTCCTACCCGAGAAAGTTAAAGTCTATGAGCTGGGCGCCAAATGGGTCAGCGCAGACCGACGTGCGCTGGTCAATGCGGCGTTCTTCAAACAGGACTTCACCGACAAACAAGTCAGCTCGCAAGTCATTATTGGCAACACGCTGGGCAATCGCATCACCAATGCCGGTGGCGCAGAAGCCCAGGGCATGGAACTTACCGCACAGTGGCGCGCCACTCCGTACCTAACGCTCGGTGCGGGCATCACGCAAATGTTCAAGTATGAGTTTACCGATTACACAACGCTGACCAGCGGCGCCGCAGAAATCGCGCGAGTGGGGAACTGTGTGCCGGTCATCACACTGAATGCAGCCGGCACCGGTGCTGCAGCGACGTGCCGCGTCACCCGCACAGGCAACAAAATGGAAGATGTCGCAGCGACGGCGTTGGCGGTCAATGCAGGCTGGCGGCATCCGGTCGGCGGCAGTGGCTGGACCTTTACCGCCGATCTGGACGGCAAGTACGAGGGTAAGCGGTTTATCGAAGACGACAATACAATCTGGCTTGACCCGTATTTCCTCACCGGCGTGCGATTGGGTTTGGAGACCGAGCACCTGAGCTTGCAGTTGTTTGTCGACAATCTCAGTGACGATCGCAAGGTCAAGTCCGCGGGTACAGGCCCGGGTACGGTATTCGCCAATTTCCGCACCGGCATCACCACCGGTGCGCCGTCGCCAATTACGGCGCCGGCCAGCCTCGCACTGCGTAGTGTGTTTGCCCCGCAGATTCCGACCTCTGTATTTGCCAACATGCCCAATCCGAGAACGGTGGGCCTGCGTGTCAACTACAAGTTCTAACATGCAAAGGCGGGATTTGTTCCCCACGATGCTGGGGTTCGGCACGATGCTGGGGGCCGCGACCGAATCCGTCGCTGGGGTGGCTGGCGACCTGCCGCAGTCGCCAGCAGAGCACTTGCGCAATCTGGTGCGCATGCAGGGCAGTCTCGACGAAGAAGACGTGCCCTGGTGGTTTACCGGCGTGATCTTCGCGGTTACCGGCGAGCGCGAAACGCCACGACCACTGCTGCGTTTCGAAGGCATGGAGGTCTATTGGTTCCAGCACAAGCTTGATGGCTACTTTCTGGGCGGCAATACCGTGACCTTCTTCAGGGACTTCGAGACCAACAAATACCTAACAGAATTCAAGAATCCCTGGACCGGTCGCACGGATACCGTGAAGCCCGCGGTCCAGGGCGGCGGTCTTGGCTTCAAATACACGGAGCGTGGCATCTGGCCGGCACGCTATAGCGGTGAGGATCTGGGCCCTGTGCCGCAGGGGCCGTTATGGGTCCAATGGCATTCACTAGGCGACTATGTGTGGCTGCAGCACCAGACCGTGTATCCACCCGGCGTGCCGCCCATGCATGGTCAACGTCAGTCGATGTTCGTGCCGCGCCGTGAATTCGCACGTCGAAAAAACAGGCGCCTGCCCACGGCGTTTACGTCGGTGGTGTTTCAGGGCTGGCCGCGCTGGATGGACATGGGCGAGCAGCCTGGTCACCTCGTGTGGCATGCGTCTGGCGTCAAGATATCTGCTGTGGCAGAACTGCCACGAGAATATCGCACGCGAATCGAAAGGGAGTTTCCGGCGAGAATGACAGCACGGCCCGTTGATTAGTCGCGCTTGACAATATCTGGTTGCGCCAGCGCAACAAAGTTGACCTGCGGTAGGCGTGTCTGTTAACTACTAACTCGATTGTTTGGCCCCAGTGGGGCGATCCCTCAAGGACGAGTGGGTTTCAGTGTCAGGAAGGGACAGGCGCAGGACAGCCTGACTCTATGAATTACCGTTTTTGGGGGAATTTTCAAGATGCGAGCTAACAACATTCGCTCAGTGGTTGCGCGTGCGGCCGGCGCCTTTGCTGTCGGCGCTCTGGTCACTGTGCCGGCGATGGCACAGGATTCGGGGTCGGAAGGCTTGGATGAAGTGGTCGTCCAGGCACGTAAGTTCAGCGAAAACCTGCAGGAGGTGCCGCTCAGCATCAGCGTGATTTCCGCGGAAGAAATTTCGCGCCAGAATTTGAGCTCGAACGAAGACATAGCGCGGCTCGACCCGTCGGTCATTTTTGATTACGGCGCGTCCCTGCAGGACACGCGCATCGTCATTCGCGGCTTGTCGCCCACCCGTGGCCGCGTTAATTCCGCAGTGCTCATCGATGGCGTCGATGTCACTAGCGAGAGCATTCAGTTCGCCGGTGGTGGTTTACTCGCGACTGGCAGGTTGTTTGACCTGCAGCAAGTTGAAATCGTCAAGGGGCCTCAGGCCGCGCTTTATGGCCGCTCTGCTTTTGCCGGTGCGATCAGTTACACAACCAAAGATCCTGCCAAGGAATTCGGCACTGAAGTGCGCGTGGATGGGTCGGAGAAAGGTCGTTACTTCGCTGGCGTTGGCCTTGACCTGCCAGTCAACGAGAATTTCGGCGTGCGAGTCAGTGGCACCTATTACAACCGCGATTCGATTTACAAGAACGTTGCGCTGAATGCCGATGTCGGCGCGTCCGATGGCTACAGTCTCGCAGTGACGTCCAAATGGCAGGCGACTGAGAATTTCAGCGCGCGTTTGCGCCTCGACTATACGCAAGATAATTCCCAGGTTCGCGGCCAAGTCTATAGGCGTTCTAACGAACGATTAGATCCCGCTGCTGCGAATTTGTGTGCTGCCGCTCCAATGGGCCAGCCTGACCCGCGTATTGCGAACACGACTTGCGTGTTTTTAGGCACAGGCATCAACCCCACGACCGGCGCGATCGGCAGCCAGACACGGCTCTTCTATCGCGGCAGCACTGGGCGATATGCCGATATTGGCAGCCCGCGGCCTAACATGTCGCCAGACCCCAAGACCGGTCAGATGTATCCCGGATCAGATCTCAAGACATTCCGCGCCAATTTGAAACTGGAGTGGAAGCTCGGGCAGGGAACCTTGACTTCGATCACAGGCCTGACGGATTCGGACGCGTTTACCTCGGAAGACCTGGATAAGGATGCCACGTGGAACGGCACGATCGACAGCGCCAATCGCCTGTCGGCGTTCAAGACCAAAACCAAGACCAAGCAGTTCAACGAAGAGCTGCGCTATCGCAGCGATTTCGAAGGGCCCTTGAACTTCATGGTCGGCGGCCAATTGTTCAAGGCCGATGACGACAATGTGACGAACTCGCTCAGCGTGTTCTGCTTCCCGGGCTTCTTTAACTGCGGTTTCCCGCCGTTTATCCCCACGGTGACCGCGTATTCGCAGACTGCGCGTCTAAATGTACTGGATCGCATCTGGGGCCGTGGCCTCGATCACAAGTCGTTCTACGGCATGTTGGAATTCAAGCCGACCGACAAATGGTCGTTTGAAATTGAAGGCCGCCATTCGAAGGAGTCCGAATATATTGTCGGCCCGAATTGCGATCCGGCTAATACTTCGTTCGCATTTGGTTTCCCGTTGATTTGCGCTGACGCTACCACCACGGCGGCAGGTTCGCCATTTCCGCCCGGGACTCCAGGCGTTGTATTTCCGTTCACGACGGATTTTCCGTCATCAACTCTGCTCTACAGCCCACTGACCGCAGCAGGTGTCCGGCAGCAGACCTCAGTGACGGCGAGAACGCCAGACTACGACAGCAGCTTTACGGCGTACCGCGCCTATGCGTTGTTCAAGGCCGCGGAAAACATCAATCTCTACGCGACGGTGGGCCGTTCCATCAAACCGGGCGGTCGTTCGACGGTCACCGCGGGTAACTGGGTCGATGGCGATTACAACGGCGTTCTGGATGACACGTTGTACGGTCCGGAAAAACTGATCTCGTATGAACTCGGCGCCAAGATGCAGTGGCTCGACAACCGCTTGCGCACCAACGTGGCCTTGTTCAAGCAGAAATATTCACAGAAGCAGATTGGCACGCAGTTGCTGACACCGAACGGCACGCCGGTCGGTCGTATCATCAACGCCGGTGCGGCCAAGATCGACGGCGTCGAAGCCGACATCCAATGGCGTGCAACGGATCGTTTGACCTTAGGTGTCGGCTACAGCTACCTGGATGCCAAATACACCGACTTCAAGTTCCGCTCCAATTCGGCCACAGACGCCATTCGATACGCCGATTGCACCCGCGAACAAGTGGGCACTGCTTACTTCTGCCAGATTGATGCGCTGAAGAATCGCAGCCTGCGGCTCGAGGACGTGCCGGAACATTCTCTGGTTGCCCAGGCCCGATACGAGATGCCGATCTCGGCGTTCGGCGGCGCCAAGTTCTTTGTCGAAGGCGATTCGCAGGTGCAGACCGAGCGCTTTGTGGATCCGGCCAACCGCCGATGGGTTGAAGACTATGTGCTCGGAAATGTCCGCCTTGGTGTTGCGGCAGATCGCTGGGAGGCTGTCCTGTACGTCAACAACATTACGGACGACGACACCATTCTGTCGGCGCAGGACAACCCGGGTGATGTCGACGCATCAATCAATACGCCGAATTCGTTCGGCCCGACCGATGCTCTCACTATTACGTTGCCAGACCCGCGAATTGTCGGCGTGCGTTTCAACTGGCGCTTTGGCGGCAGCCAATAAACAGACCGCATTGCGGATGAGATGAGTGATGGGCCGCTACCTTCGGGTAGCGGCCCTTTACATTGGGTGCTATGAAAAATCCTCTGTTCGTCTTTGAATTCGTTCTGTTAGCTTGTTGTCTCGCGGTGCCGGCGGGCGCCGCCGGCAAGCACCCGATGCAATTCGTCGATGATGCCGTCAAACGAGGCGTTGCGGACCCGGCGGTCAATTCCACCGGTCCCACCTTCGGTGACTACGACCATGACGGCGATCTCGACATTTTTGTCCCGGTCGAAGATCTCGCAGCGGGCCTGACGGATCGGTTGTTCGAGAACGACGGCACCGGACATTTCAAGGACGTGGCCGCTGCGCGTGGCGTGCAAAATCCCGGCACTTTTAATCGCGGCGCAGTTTTTGGTGATTTCGACAATGACGGCGATTTAGATCTGCTGACCGCTAACATGCCGCCAGGAGAGGGGCGCCGTAAGCATATCCCGACAACGCTGTTCAAGAATCAACTGAAGGAAACCGGCGCCGCGAATTTCCTCGACGTCACGCGCGCGGCGGGCCTGATGCGCGCTGGCAACGAAAATGACGCCAAGATTGGCGGCATCGGTGACACAGCGGGTGGCGTAGCCTGGGGCGACTATGACCGCGACGGCGACCTTGATGTGTATTGGAAAAATGCCGATGCCGATATCGATAACGCGCTGTTCCGCAACAACGGCGACGGCACGTTCAGCGACGTTACTGCCGCCGCAGGTGCCGGCGTGCAAGGGTTCGTCAAGGAATCCAATTCCCAGGGCTCGCCCAACTGGACCGACATTGACCAGGACGGCTGGCTCGATCTGTTAGTCACCATGGAAGGTGATCGCAAGGTTTTGCTGCGCAACAAAGGCGATGGCACGTTTGACAACATCACCGCCAGTCGCAAGCCGCCGAGTGGTCTGCCGTTTTTGAATCCAGGCAACGCTCAGGGTGCCTGTATCGCCGATTTCGACCATGATGGCGACATGGATTTCTATTTGCCACTGGCCGATCAGGCGAATCGCATGATCCTGAGCCGTTTCAAGGAAAAAGGCGCCGTACAATTTGAGGACACCACACTGAAGTCCGGCGCGGGCGACAAAGGCGGCGCGCGTGGCTGCGTCGCCGCCGATTTCGACAACGACGGCCACATGGATCTTTACGTCAATAACGGCGGGCTGACTAACGCGCTGATCAATGACATGATTCCGGGCTTCCCGCCTTTTGTGCAGTTCTACATCGCCTGGGACCCGGCTCCTAACACGCTGCTGCGCGGCAATGGCGATGGCACTTTCGCAGAGGTCACCCAAGGCTCAGGCGCCGAGAGCATAGGCATAGGGTCGGGCGTGGGAGCAGCGGACATAAACAACGACGGCTTCGCTGATATTTATGTGACCAACCGCACCTATTATGCGCTCGGCAAACAGGTCAGCCCGCAGGCCGGACAGACACGTCTGTTAATCGGCAAACCTAACAAAAATAATTGGACCAAGATTCGCTTGCGCGGCACCAAGAGCAATCACGATGGCCTGGGGTCGAGAGTGACCGTGATTGCAGGCGATCTCACGCAGACCTTCGAAACCACGAGCGCTCATGGCTACAATTCAACCAATGATCCGGTGCTGACCGTGGGTCTGGGGGCGCGCACCTCGATCGACCGGATCGAGGTGCGCTGGTTGTCAGGATCTGTCAGTACCGTCGAGAAGCCGTCAATCCGCACGCTGGTTGAGATCGTCGAAGCGCCGAATCGCTAGCAGGTCTGTTAGCTCGCGAGGCGCTTGTCGCCCGCCGGGATGCGGGTGCCGACGCCCGGATCCGTCTTCATGTTAACGGTGCGCACTTGACCGTTAAGCCGATATTTGACGCTGAAGCCTGCGGCGCGCTCTCGAGTGTCGTACACAGTCTGGCACTGCTTTTCAGTGACCAATTCCGTGTTCTTGTCCTGGATGCGTTCCTGCACTTTGCGGCCCGCATAACCACCGGCAACCGCACCTGCCACGGTGGCAATCTTCTTGCCGTCGCCGCCGCCAATCTGGTTGCCAATGACGCCGCCCACCACAGCGCCAATCGCAGTGCCCGCGATTTTGTCTTCGTCCTTGATGGGTTTCTGGCGCGTGACCTGCACGTCTTTGCATTCCTCACGGGCAACTTTATCGCTGGCCAGGACCGGTGAACTAGCCAACACGACCGCGAACGACTCGTCAGTGGAGCGGCTTGGTGTGCTCACGGGCGCTTTTTCAACTGCATCTGGCGCAACAGCGTCTGGCTGCTCGGCAGCGGCAGGCGCATCAGGTTCGGCTGAAACCATTTGGTCTACCGCAGCATCTGCCGGCATCGCGGCCGGAGTTGCCACGGTCACCTCATTGCCGCGAAAGCTGGCTACCGCGCCGATCATGGTGGCAACGGCAATGCCAATACCCACACCCATCCACAATTGTTTGTTCATAACGTCCTCCACAAAAATTACGAGGCAGGCTACAAGCTAGCCCCCTCACTATGAACGCATCATGAAACCCGTGAACAGAGTGCGCAAGATGTCTCCGGGTGCCGACAATGTTAAGTCGCAGACGAAAAAAAGCCGGGTCTTCCCCGGCTTTTTCGCGTCCACCGACCTGCGATCAGTGGCGGCGGCGGCGGCGCGCGATGCCCGCGGCTAACAGCCCAAGACCCAGGAGGCCCAGGGTGGCGGGCTCCGGCACGTTCGGGCTCAGGTTGCGTTCCATCAGATAGCCGCGGCTGAAACCATATTGCGCGCCCAGGTCATTGGGGGCGTCGTTCCAGGCCCAGCCATTTCGATAGTCGTAGGCGACGTAATCTTCGTTCCCCAGATTGTTAGGCTCGCCGGCCCACCAGTTGGTATAGCCCCAGGCGTCGCCATTCACCCAGCGGAAATCGCCTTCCAGTTCGGCATCAGTTCCGCCAATCCAATAGTGCGAGCGGTCGGTCGTGCTGCCACCTGACAGAATGTTGGCGACGATGAAATTGTGCTCAGCAGCGGATGTCACGGTCGCCAGGTACCAGCCGGCACGAGTAGCAGCGGCATTGGCATTGACCCAGGTCACGCCTTCACTATTGACGAGTTCGTATTCGTGGCCATTCGCCGCCCAAACGACCCCCGCCTGCGCCAACTGGGGCAGCAAAGAAGTGAGTGTCAAAGCGCAAGCAATCTTGATCATTCGCATTTTTCTTGTTCTCCGAATTGTTCTTACTGCAGGGCACACGGCCCCACACCCAGGTAAACAAGCAATTACCGGGCCAGAATTCGTGATCTCATGTCAATCATTGGGTTACGCATGGTCAAGCGCAGAAAGAGCCAATGACTCCCAGGAAAATGTAAAATTTACCGACATTTGCCGGCTGTGCGGTCAGGCTTGCGAAGCATCGAAAACGGACAGGGGGAAGCCATGCGAATTGGGATCGGGCGTTGGCTCGTGTCTTTAGTGATCGGTTATGCCGTCGCGAGCGGTTTGAACTGGGCGGTTGCTGAAAAGTACTTGAATGACGTGATCAAGCCGGGTTTCGGGCCCTTGATGCGCACCAATGACAGCGCACAGGTGGGCGTAATCGTCGCAGGTTTCGCACTGCTGATGGTGGTGTTGAGTCTGATCTGTGCGCTTCTGCGGGCACCCGATCGTTGGTGGGCGCGAGGTCTGGTGGCCGGCGGGCTTGTTAGCCTGTCATTATTCGCCAGTTACACGTTTCTGAGTGGCTGGCTCAATCTGCCGACGCGCGAAATGTGCCTGACGGCCACCGCTGATTCCGTCACTATCATGATCGGCGCGCTGATCATCACAGCAGTGCAGGACTGGCGACGAGCCTAAGATGTCAGCCATGCGTGACCACCTGATGCTGATAGACGGCGAAATGACGGCAGGCGACGGCAATGCCTGGATCGAGAGTCTGAATCCGGCCAATCTCGAGCCTTTGGGCAGGGTGCCTGATGCGACGGTCACAGACGTCAATCGCGCCGTGGCGGCTGCACACGAAGCGCAGAAGGACTGGTCCAGAATCAGTGTTTGGGAGCGGGCAGGTGTATTGCGTCGATTGGCAGGCGCGATTCGCGCCCGCGGTCCCGCCATATTGGACCTTGAAGCGCGTGATACCGGCAACACGATTTCGAAACTCGCGGCCGATATCCAGATCGCCGCCGGTTATCTGGAATACTTCGCCGGACTGGGATCCGAACTCAAAGGCGAGACCATTCCTGCGACCGCGCAGGGCCTGCACTTCACCTTGCGCGAACCCTTTGGGGTGGTTGCACGCATCGTGCCATTCAATCACCCCTTCATGTTCGCCGCCGCGCATCTGGCGGCGCCCCTGATGGCCGGCAATGCAGTGGTCGTCAAGACCCCGGAAACCAGCCCACTGTCGGGCAGTTTGTTAGGACACTTGTGCATGGAGAATTTGCCGCGCGGGCTGGTCAATATCATCCATGGTCGAGGCATGCCCGCGGGTGATGCGCTGGTACGTCATAAAATGGTCCGGCGAATTGGCTTCACCGGCTCGGTGCCCACGGGCCTAGCGATCCAACAGAGCGCAGCGGCAACAGCCGTCAAACATGTCAGTCTGGAACTCGGGGGAAAGAATCCCTTTATCGTGTTTCCCGATGCCGATCTGGACAAAGTGGTTAAGTTCGCTGTCAACGGCATGAATTTTTCTTGGGCTGGCCAGTCCTGCGGCTCCACCAGTCGCTTGCTCTTGCACGAATCGATACACGATACGGTAGTGCAACGTGTGGGCGAAGCCATGCGGGCATTGCGACTCGGTGACCCAGTCGACCCTGAATCAGAAATGGGTCCCGTTAACTCGGCGCGGCAGTACCAACGGGTGTTGGGTTTTATCGCTAATGCGAGATCGGCTGGCGCGCGGCTGGTATCGGGCGGCGGTTGCCCCGCTGGCGACGCGTTTGCCAAGGGCTACTGGATTGAGCCGACTCTTTTTGCGGGCATCAAGCGTGATATGGAAATAGCCCGAGCGGAAGTGTTTGGTCCGGTGATCGTCGCGATGAAATTTCGCGACGAAGATGAGGCCATTGAACTGGCTAACGACAGCGAACTTGGTTTGACTGCTGCAGTGTGGACCCAGGACCTGGCACGCAGCATGCGCATGATGCGTGCGTTGCAAGCAGGGACCGTTTGGATCAATTTCGCCGGCGCACACTTTGTCGGCACGCCGTTCGGAGGATGGAAAGACAGCGGGCTCGGCAGCGAGGAGTGTCTAGAGGAGCTGTACTCCTACACCCAAGTCAAGGCGGTGCATATCATCCAGTCTTAGCGCTGGGCCTGGAGGCGGGCCTTGTCGTTTAGTCCGCTGTTTCCGCACCGGTAGCCACCCAGGCCAGGTCGCTCATCGAAACCTTGTCCAAATTGAACTGCCGAGCGGCCGCCGTCATACGTGTTAGGGCCTGGGCAATCGGCATGGCAGGTTTTCTGTCACCGGGCTTGGCCTTGTGGAAACGTACCGGGTTGATGCGGGCGACCACGTAGCTGCGCAGGTAGGGCGATTTCATGCCGCGTTTCTGTAATGTTGCAACGATCCTTTTGACCTGGACATCAATTTCTTCGAGCCTGGCTGCATGATCGCTGCGCTCGCGCAAACTGATGGCGAGTGTCTTGTCACTCAAACGGTCCACTTTCTTCAAAAAAGAACTGTATGCACCGCCGCCAAAACGCAGATTCCGGTCGTAGATGATGCCGAGCGTCAGGAACTCCGCGGTTTCAAAATGGGGTGCGAAATCTGACTCTTTAGCTTTGGGTTGTCGTTTCGCCAGACTGCGCGCCATGCGGATCACCTCCAGGCTTTTGTCCTTGAGGTTGTGCGCTTTTTCAGTATTGAGGGCGAGTATCCGATACGACAACGACTCATCCGGCGAAATCAGTGCGGTGATCTGTTTGAGGCCCAGCACTTTGGCGGCGGCCAAGCGGTGCCGGCCGTTAGGCGTCCAGAGCCTGCCATCCTCGCCACGTACCACGATCAGTGGGTCAAGAAACGCGTCAGTCGCTTCTATGGCGGCCGCCAGCCGTTTGGCATGGGTCGGCGATAGATCGCGCTGAAAGGGCGTCGGCTGGATGGCGGCAAACGGCAGCGACGCAAGCAGCAGCGGCCGGCCGGACAAGGGCTCGCGGTAGCCGCCAATCGGTGCGCCACCAGCAGCGCGCGTCAGTGCCACGACTTCGATCAATGACGGGTCGTCCGGCGGTAACGCAACTTCGGCTGCATTCAGTCCGCGACTTTGCCGGGCGGGTGCCAGTTTGCCAGCGCTGCGCCTTTTGGCGTTCTTGCTGTTGGCGGTTTTTCGTTTAGCGGCCATCGCTGTTCCGAAACGCGCGCCACAGGAACCAGGCCGCAATCGGATTTGCGATGGCGGAGACCAGCGCCATTGACAGGTGCAGTGCCTGTTCACTTTTGAACAAAAAGTCGTTGAAAAATCCCACCAGGAAGGGCCCTAACGTCGCGCCTGCCAGCGTCAACGACAATTGGTGTGCCGCGCCGAATTGCGCGCGCATGTTATCGGGTGTAATCGTCTGGATGTACGCGCCGGCGGGTCCGGTGGCTGCGGTACCAAAGAAGAACGTGAAGAAAATAACGCTGGCATGGCCGATCGCCGTCGGCATGAAGGGTGCAATCACACTCGGTAGCAATAGCCCGAAACCGCACAGCATCAGCACTCGCAATTTGGCGCGCGGGTCGCCCTGGGCATGCCAGCGATCCGCCAGCCAGCCGCCGCTGAAGGCGCCAGCCAATCCACCTAACAGCGCGACGGTTCCTAGCAGCGCGGCTCCTGCGGGTACGGTCTCGCCGTAGCGACGGGAATACAGCGCAGGTGTCCAGGTCATGACGGCAAAAGCGGTAACCGAGGTCGTGCCATAGCCAACAAATACGAAAATGTACTTGCGCCAGTGAGTGCGAAAGTGCGCGATCAGGTCACGCGACGGCGCCGGTTTGAAGCCTTGCGAGCGCGGTGGTTCGCGCACCAGCAGCATCAGTGCTGCCACCGGCAGGCCCAAAAGCCCGACTAAAATCATGACCGCGCGCCAGCCGGATTGTATGCCGAACAACGGCAATTGAATTGGCCCGTGACTGTACACCCAGCCGATCAGTGCCCCACCTAACAGGAAGGCCAGGCCGGCGCCTGCGGTGACGCCGGCACTGAAAACGCCGATTGCAAGCGACAGACGCTGCGGTGGGAAGTAATTCGCGAGCAGAGAATAGGCGGACGGTGACAACGTGGCTTCGCCTGCGCCGACGCCGATGCGATATAGAAAAAGCTGTGTCTGGTTTTTGGCGGTGCCTGCCAGTGTGGTCATCAGGCACCAGAGCGTGATGCCCGCAGTCACAATCCATTTGCGACTGTAACGATCCGCCCAACGCGCGATCACCAGTCCCATCGTGCAATAGAAAATGGCGAAGGTCGCTCCCGCGAGCAGTCCGAACATCGTATCGGTGAGGCCGAGTTCCAGCTTGATGTCCTTGACCAGCAGGCCCAGGATCAGCCGATCAATGTACGACACACAGTTGGCCAGCGCCAGGACCACGACCACAAACCAGGCGTATAGGCTCGCGGGGGCCGCGCGCGGCGCGGTCGTCTCGTTACTTGTCGCCATAAAAGGGCCTGGTTACTGTTATTTTTCGCGCTCAGTATAAGCGAGATTCCACGCGCTTCCATTTATCTAAACTAGTTAAGAAAAGAACTATAACTATATGATTAAAAAGTACTTATTAGCCGCGGGGAAGGGCTTGGTATGGATCCTGGCATTGACGGCGGCTGCTTTTCTGATCGCCACTCTTTTTTATCGCGATATACCGGCAGCAGAGTTGGAAGCCAAATGGGCGACACCTCCGTCCCAGTTCATCGAGGTCGACGGTTTACGTATTCACTATCGGGAAGATGGCCAGGGGCCGGTCATCGTCCTTGCGCATGCGAATTTCGCCAGCCTTTTCATGTGGGAGCCCTGGGTCGCTGCACTCAAAGGTCAGTATCGAGTGATTCGTTTCGATATGGCGGCACACGGACTGACCGGCCCAGACAAGTCCGGTGACTACAGTCTCGAGCGTAGTGTCAAATTGCTGGGACTACTCCTGGATGCGCTGAAGGTCGACAAAGCAACCCTGGTGGGAACCTCGTTAGGCGGCACGGTGTCGATGCGCTACACCGTCGGTCATCCGGAACGAGTTGAGCGTCTGGTGCTAATCAGTCCTGGATCACTGGAAAGTAATGTTCGCGGCAGCAGTTCGCCACCTAACATCCCGCGCGCTGTCAACGCCATTGCCTTGGTCACGCCTAAATCGTTGGCTCGTTATATGTTGACCAGCAACTTTGGCGACAAATCCAAAGTGACCGAATCGCTGGTAGACCAGTGGTACGTCCTCTGGCGACGTGATGGAAATCGCGTGGCGCTGCTTGATCGGCTGCGCCAGTATGTGTCGGGCGATGTCGAAAAGACCATTGGTTCGGTGCGAGTGCCAGTACTCCTCATTTGGGGGGAGAAAAACAAACAGGTACCCGTGGCGAACGCCTATGAGTTCCAGAAACTGCTGATAGGTGCGCCCCGCGTCGAGCTCAAAGTTCTGCCCGGCGTAGGTCATATGGCCGTGCAGGAAGCACCGGAAGAAACCGTGCGTGTGCTGCGCCAGTATCTGGACACTGAAGCAGGCCGCGCGCCGCTGGCGCTGGCAGCGCCCTAGAATTGCGGGCGCCGTTTCTCGCGAAACGCCGCTGCGCCCTCCAGGAATTCTGGCGAACCGAAACTGTCGTTGAAGGCGGCGATTGACGCCGTAGTTTCCAGTCTCTGGCCGCGCAAGATGCCGTTAACGATCTCCTTCGTGGTACGCACAGAATTGGGCGCGTTAGCGGCAATTTCCAGCGCGAGTTTTTCTGCGGCCGCATCCAGGTCGTTAGCGGGCACGATCCGGTTGATGAGACCCATCCCCAAGGCTTCGCTGGCGGTAAATTTTCCGCCGGTATAGAGAATTTCTTTGGCGCGTGCTGGGCCAACAAGGTCGAGGAGCCGCCGCGTGTCTGCGAGGCTATAGGCGAGCCCCAGTTTTGCCGGCGTGATGGCGAAATACGCGTCGGGTGTTGCGAGTCGCAGGTCGCTGGC
>JAYVJR010000021.1:0-12343 GCA_043769085.1 Gammaproteobacteria bacterium | reverse complement strand
GACCGGCAATCCGTTCCGCTACACCGGAAGACGGTTGGATCCCGAGACGGGGCTCTATTATTACCGTGCGCGGTACTACTCGCCAAAGTTAGGGAGGTTTTTGCAGACGGATCCTATTGGGACGAAGGATGACCTCAACCTCTATAGCTACACTTACAATGATCCGACTAACGGGATAGACCCTAGCGGAGAAAATCGCCAGTGCGCGCTAACTGGAGAAAACTGCCCAGGAGGAGGTCCTCCACCGATACAAGAAATTGTCGTCACAGCCAAGAGGAAGGAAGAGTCGTTGACCGCACAACAGGTCGATGGTTTGAAGATGATTCTGGCATTGAACCTTGTGCTGTTGTCCTCGATGGATTCTACTTACGACTCTATTGACAGTCTGTTACTGAAAAAATTTGCAGTGGAATCTACGCTGGCATTGTCGCTAGCGACGGAAGAGAGTGCGCTTATGACGGCGGCACTCAAACCCATTGCGCCGAATGGACTAACAAAGGTCGCGCAAGCGATGAGCAGCCATGCCCAAAGACGCGGGGGCACGTTTCCAAAACTCACGGGCAACGTAGCGAGTCAAAATGCGCAGGCTGCAGCAGCGTTTCGCAATATCATAACGTCGCGGAATGCTACTAGGACTCGGCTTGGCGGCGGTGGAATAGAAATTCGAGTTCCTGGTGGACAAGGCGCAAGATTTGATGCTGATGGCTCTTTTGTCGGCTTACTCGACCCGAGGCGATGACGTTGTTATGAGATCTCAATTCGCAATTGATTTTGTAAGCGACTTCGACCTTGATTATCTGGCAGTCGAAATCACGTTTAGAAAGCAACGGATATGCCGACTAACTCGCCGCATAGGCGACGATTTGATCGAAATGGAAATTTTGGATGATAGGCTAGTTCTGGGTACTAAAATTCCTCTCAAGTTCGCGCTTGTTGAGTTCTTGAATTTTGTAGAAGATGGGCGTGTGGAATTGATGAAACTGGAACGGTAGCAAAAAACGATGGGTGGACCCACTTTCGCGGGCGTCGAATTCTGCGATCAGGTGAAAACGCGCATCGGATTCGAAAATTCCTTACCTACTATGCAGCTGATTCTGACTAAGCAATAGTGACTTTCAGAGGCTGGCTGAGACGGCGTTACAGAATAACCATAGCTTCAAGTCAGTCTCGTAGAATTTGGGGCGCCAGATTCAGGGATCTGAATACAATTCTTTAAGCGCCTCTGAGACTTAACTGTCACTAGACAGTTCGGATTCCTTGCGTAATAGTGAGTTCCCAAGACCTGCCAAGATGGGTTGAGCCGGAAAAATCAGGGCGCTTCTCTTGTGTTGTCAGATAATGTAGCCGAGGTAAAATCGCTTTCGACACCGGTTTCCGTGATCGAAGTCGTGCCGTCATTGGACAAAAAAAATCCATGGACGGAAAGTCGACGGTTGATTCTTCAAGAATTGGCCTTGCCGGTGGACCTTGTCGCAGAGGCGGAGTCCTCCGCTGTGGGCGACCCATGCCGGGTTTTGCACCTATTAATAAGAGTCGGCGCCTGCACGGAGACCCAATTGGCCGATGTGATGGCGACACAGGTGGGTTGGCGGCGGGCTGGCGCCGGAGACATGGATGCCGCCGGAGCTCTCGCCACGTCATGGTTGAAATTGGCGGCGCTCGGCACGCGGTTGTCCGTGTCAACTCAATATCTGGGCGAGCAGCGGTGTGCGCCGGCGCTTTTGTCCGAACAGCTAGCGACGGTCTTGGTGGATCACATCTTTGCGCCGGAGCGGGCTGAGGCCTTGCGATTTGCCTTGGGTCGGCCGGTCGAGTTTCTCATTGCGACGCCGACTGAGCTTGATGGCGTCCTCAAACAATTTGGCGTAGATGTTGCCGAGCGGGCAGACACAACGACGGATGATGGAGTCCTGCAACTCGAAGCACTCGATCACACGCTGTTAGCTGATGAGCAACTGGCTGACGCGGCGAGTGATGCGCCCGCGATTCGGTTTGTGCAGCGTTTGATAGCTGAGGCCATGTCTCGCAGTGCGTCTGATATTCATATCGAGCCGATGGAACATCGGATCTCGGTGCGAATCCGCATTGATGGGGTATTGCAGGACGTGCTAGCTCCGTCAGTGTTGTTAGCACGCGCGATCGTGTCACGCGTGAAAATCTTGGCGGGTCTCAATATTGCCGAGCAGCGGCTTCCGCAGGATGGCCGCATCCGATTGCGCGTCGCAGGGCAGCTGACCGATTTTCGAGTCTCGACCTCGCCGACGATGTACGGCGAATCCGTAGTGTTGCGTATTCTGGACCGGCGCGATGTGACGTTAGAGTTTGTTGCGCTTGGCGTGGCATCCGATCATGTCGCGATGTTTGAGCGGGCATTGGCGCGTCCCTACGGAATAGCGCTTGTGACCGGGCCCACCGGCTCGGGCAAGACCACGACCTTGTATGCGGCGCTCAAGCATTTGAATTCTCGCGACCGAAAAATCCTCACGGTCGAAGATCCAGTGGAATACACCCTGGACGGCGTCAATCAAACCCAGGTTAAACCACAAATCGACTATGGATTTGCGCAAGCCTTGCGCGCCTTTTTGCGGCAAGACCCGGATGTGTTGATGGTGGGAGAAATTCGGGATCGCGAAACCGCGGATGTCGCGATTCAGGCGGCGCTCACGGGACATTTGTTGCTCTCCACGCTCCACACCAATACGGCGGCGGCGGCGATCACGCGCCTATTGGAAATGGGCGTCGAGGATTTTTTGCTGACCTCCACTTTGTCCTTGGTGGTGGGGCAGCGATTGGTGCGCCAGGTGTGTGCTGAATGCGCGGCGCCGGTCGCTGTCGCTGCGGATTTGCAGCGCCGCTTCCCGACGCTGGAGGGCGTTGCCAGTATCCGCCAGGCGCGGGGTTGTGCGCATTGCGCCGGGTCGGGCTATCGGGGTCGCACCGTGATCTGCGAAATGCTCGAAATGTCCGACGCGATTCAGGCTCTCGTGCTACAGCGCGCGGATGCGCAGACGATCGAGCGGGCCGCGGTCGCGCAAGGCATGCGGACTTTGTTAGGCGATGGATTGCGGCTGGTTCGGCAAGGAACAACCACGTTGGAGGAGGTGCTGCGTGTTACGCGAGCCGCGTCCTAACAGACGGTTGATATCGATTTGGGGTAGTCCGCAGTGACGGACTTTCGGTATGAGGCGCTCGCGCGCGATGGGACGCTGGTCCGCGGGCAACTCGTGGCATCGACGCTGGCGGATGCGAATGGAACTCTCGCGCAGCGCGGGCTGACGCCCGTGCAGGTCGCACCCGCGAGTCTGCTCACGCATTGGCGTGCGCGATTGCAGCAACCGGTGTTTGCCGCAGGGTCCTTTCGACGGACGGATACTTTGCCGTTGTTGCAATCCTTGTCCTCGTTACTGACTGCCGGGTTAACTATTGATCGCGCCTTGGCCGTCACTGCGAAGGTGCAACAACGCGGATCCATGGCCAGCGCGTCGGAAAGACTGCTTACACATTTACGCGAAGGGCGTAGCGTCGCGGTGGCGCTGGAAACGGAACTACCCCAACTGCCGCCCTTCGTGATCCCAATGGTGCGCGCGGGAGAGGCGGGCGGGCGCTTGCCCGCCGTGCTGCAAGAACTCACCGGATACTTGGAGCGCACGCAGCAGTTGCGCCGACGGCTTGGCTCGGCACTCATCTACCCCGCCGTGCTCGCGGTCATGGTGTTGGTGACGCTCTTCGTGGTGGTGGGGGTCGTGCTGCCGCGCTTTGAACAATTGTTTTTGGAATCCCGCGCGGCGTTGCCGGCGGCGACATCGATCATGTTAGGTGTGGGTCGGTGGTTGTCACGACACGGTTGGTGGATTCCGGTCGGGATGGTGATGGCGGCAATCGGTGTGTGGGCGCTGCGGCAGCGACCGTCCGTGCGCGCGTGGATGGACCAGCGGATGTTGGGACTGCCGATTTTTGGCGTGGCGGTGGCCAATCTTGAAGTGGGTCGCGCCTTGAGCACGCTCGCCACGTTACTGCGCAGTGGCTTGACCTTGCAGCGCTCGCTGCCAATTTCGCGGGCAGTGCTGCGGAATACCGCGTTGTTAGGCGCGTTCGATCGAATTGAGCGCGGGGTGCGTGAAGGGCGGCCCTTGTCGCGACTCTTTGGCGCCGAGCGCGATATGCACCCGCTCGCAGCGCATCTAACCCAAGTGGGCGAAGAAACCGGGCGTTTGGATGCCATGTTGCGGGAAGTGGGGGATACGCTGACGCGGGAGGGCGAGCAGCGACTGGAACGGGTGGTCGCGATCGTGATTCCGGGGTTGACGATCTTGATGGGGCTTGTGGTCGCAGCCATGGTGAGCGCGGTGCTGGTGGGAGTGTTAAGTGTCAATGATCTTGCGATCTAACGCGCGGCTAACTCGCGGCTTCACGCTGCTCGAATTGATGGTCGTCATCATTATTCTGGCGTTGTTAGCCAGTATTGCCGCGCCGCAGGTGACCAAGTATTTGCGCCGCGCCAAGGGCGATACTGCCAAGGTGCAAACGCGGGCGCTCGCGGCCGCGGTGGATTTTTATCAAATTGATATGGGGCGCTATCCGACCACGGCGGAAGGCATGAAGGCCTTGCTCGTCGCGCCCAGTCCCGATGCCAAATGGCAGGGACCGTATCTCAAACAAGTGGACAGCCTCACGGATCCTTGGGGCAATCCGTATCAGTACGCGCAGCCTGGGACGCACGGGGCCGTGGATATTTTTTCCTGGGGCGCGGATGGCAAAGCTGGAGGCGAGGGCGATGACGCCGATATCGGCAACTGGTAATCACGGTCGCGGCGTCGCACGACGATCGAGTGGCTTCACGTTGCTCGAGTTGTTAGTGGTGATCCTGATTCTGGTGTTGCTGTCCGCAAGTTTGCCGTTTGCGGGCAATCGTATCGCGAGCGCCCAGCGTGATCGGCGCGCGCTTGAGGAGTTCACACAGACATTGCGGTCCTTGCGACGCGAGGCGCAACGCTTACAACAAGATCAAACGCTGTGGTTGTCGTCGACCGGTTATCAACTCGGCGACTCGCCGACGGTCGTCGCCTGGCCGGAGGGCTGGGCGGCGCGGTGGGAACCGGCAACGCGATCGACAGAAGCGGTGGGATATTTTCCCGTGCGCCGATCCGCGACGTTGTTAGATCCGGTCACTCCGGCTGCGCCGGGTGAGCGAACGCCGGGTCCGGTGTTTTATGGCGACGGCGGTGCCCTCGCGGGGCGTGTCTTGATCGAGTCTCGCGGGCAACAACGACACATCGACATTCGGCCGCTGTCGGGCCGGGTGGAGTTGAGCTCATGAGGCGTCGAGCGCGCGGATTTACCTTGCTTGAAGCCGTGGTCGCGCTCGCGGTGCTGGTGTTGGGCCTCGGCGTGGGCTTTGAATCACTGCGCATGGCCATGAGCCGCTCGCAAAAAGTGCGCGCCGTCGATGAACGCCTGGCCGTGTTAGACCGGGCCATGACGGAAGTGGCCGTGACCGGACCCTTGACGTTAGGTCGTCGCGAAGATGACGCGCGCGGCGAACTCAAAATCATCACGGAAGCGACGTTGTTAGTCCCGCCCGACGGCGAAGTACCTTACAGTCTGCCCGTGGCGGAGGTGCGGATCACGGTGCGTGACCGCTTCGAGTCCGATGCGCAGGGCCTCAGCGCTCGCAAGTTGGTGTTTGTGCCGGAAGCCCCGCTATGACCCATCGGCGCGCTCAGTCCGGGTTCACGCTGCTCGAAATGTTGATCGCTACCACCATCGTGGCGCTGATCGCCTCGCTCGGCTTTGAGTCTCTGCGGTATGCGGGTCGGGTGTGGTCGCGGACCGTGAACTTGGCCGTCACGCGGGAATCGATTGACACGGTCCGTCGGGTGTTGTCGGATCGACTGACGCTCGCATACCCCGCGCATGGGGGCCCGGGGACGCCTTTCGCGAATTCCGCGCAGGTATGGTTCGAGGGCCGTGGAAGCGAGCTGCGCTTTTTGACTCATGCATCGACGGACCGCATCGATCGGCCCTGGCGAGAATTGAAACTGCAATTGCAAACGCTGCGCGGCGATACGGTGCTGACGCTCGCCGAGCGGACGCTGCCGACGCTGACAACACCTGAAGAGGGCTCGCAGGATTGGCAAGAAGAAACCTTACTCCGCAACGTGCGATCACTGGACATTGAATATTTCAAGGCCGCGAATGATCGTTTGGGCGCGGGTCAATGGCTGACGCGCTGGAGCGGGGAGACGGATTTGCCGCAGCTGGTGAAAATGGTGGTAGTACCGCGGGATGCCACCATTCCGCGTATCGAGTTGCTGGTGAAGCCCTCCGTCACCTCGGATCTCACCTGTGATTTTGATTTGATCAGTCGGCGGTGTCGGTGATGCGGACGCTGTCGTTAGCACCCGTGTCGGCCGCCTGGGAACAGAGTCTCGGTGTGTTCGCTCGCGTCACGCAACCGGCCCGCGCGTTTGGCGCGTGGTGGGTCGCGGAATTGCAATCGCTCGTGCGCGAGTGGCGGGGCCAGTCCAGCGAGACAACGCCTAACATCGCCCCGGTGCAGCTTTATGGCGATCAACGAGGACTGTGGCACGTGGGTCCCGACGACGCGCGGCAGTTGCGCGCGGCCACAGCGCCGGACGCAGCCCTGGCTGCCGGAGAGCCCACCCATCCTATGGGTCTTCGGGCGAGTGAATTGTGGGTGCCAAAATCTGACGCCTTGGCGCGTGTGGTGACGGTGCCCGCGGCGGCGGCTCCTCGATTTGAAGACATGCTGGCCCTCAATTGGTCACGCTGGTTTCCGTTAGCCCGCGAGGATGTGCTCGTGAATATCGTACGCGGTGCGCGGGATGCGGGTCAGATCCCGATCACCGTGTGGCTGCTCAAGCGATCCGATTGGGCGCGTTGGCAAGCACAGGCCGCCTCGGCAGGTTCGTCGATCGCCACGCTGCGCGTGATCGAAACGCGAACCGAGGATGGTGCCTTGAATGCACCGACCTTTCTGAGTGGCGACTTTCTGGCGTCGTCCTCGGCGACGGACGATCGGCGTCGATATGGGCGCGCAGCGTTAGCCGCCGTGGCGGCGATCTTGCTTGCCCTGTGGTTGACGATGAGCTGGCTTCGACAGGTTCAAACGCAACGTGTGCTGGCGACGGCGTTAGCCCAAGTGCATCCGCGCGCGGAGCGTGTCCGGGCGCAGATGGCCGCCGTCGAACGCGAACAAGCTTGGCTCCTGCAATTGGCGGCACTTGCACGACGGCCCAGTGCGAGTCTCGTGCTCACGGATGTGCAACGCGTCGTGCCGACGGCGCTCTGGATCGAGGAAGCGGACCTGCGCGATCAAACGCTTCGACTGGAGGGGGATGTGCGTACGCTCGATCCGTGGCGAGAGTGGTTCAAAGATGTACCGAGTGTGGCCGCGGTTCGTGCCGTGCCGGTACTGGAGCCGAATAGGCCTGCCTCGCTCAATGACCGGGTCACGTTGCATCTGACCTTGAAATCCACGGTGACGCCATGAGTGCTTCGTTGCCGGCGGTGTTTCGGGGTAATCGACGCGCGGCGCGAATCACGGCCGTGGGCATGGCGCTTGCGATAACGGGGGCCATCGCGTCGTTAGGTGCTTGGGTCGTACTGGCTTGGAAGGGCGCCCGCCACGAGCAGGCGACGATGACGACACAACTGCAGGCGGATTGGTCGGTGTTAGCAAGTCGCGAGCGTGTGGCGGCTGCACGGCAGACCATCACGTCGTCCTCGCTGTGGGCGATGACGATGCGGGTGCCTAGCCGCAACGCTGCGCAGCTGCGATTGCAAACCGATGTGTCCGAGTGGCTGCGCACGGTGCAGGCGCGGGTGGCGATGACGCCTTCCGGATTGCCGCAGAGTCCGTTGTCGAGCCAACGGGTCGAGTCGACACCATCTTCGGGAGTCGCGGGCGTACGGCTGGTGCCGATTTCGACGACCGCGATTTTTTCGACGTCAATGGAAGGCCTGGTGGCGTTTTTGATGTTAGTCGACAACGACCCGCGGCATATGGCGGTACGACGGCTTCACATCGTGAGCCCCCCGCTGCAAAGTGCGCGCGAAAATCCGCCGCTCACTGTCGAGGTCACGTTAGAAGGCGTTCTCGATCCGCGGCCACCGACCGTCGATGGGCAGAAAACCACCGCCGCGACCGAGCGTGCCACATGAGTCGCTGGGCTGCGATCCAGGCGAACGCTTTGACTGCCGGCCGATGGCTGCGCGCCTGGGTGGGTTGGCCGGAAGCGCTGTTGTTAGGTCTCATCGCCGTCGCCGCGGTGGGTCTCGTGACATTACCCGAGGTGCCGGGCACCGACATTGGACGCGACGGGCAGGCGCCGCGCTGGCAAGCGCCACCGGTACCGAGCAGTACCTCGTCTCCGCCGGTTGATTACACGGCGCTGCGACAGCAGCCACTTTTTTATCGCGCGCGGGCGGTGTATGTCGTGCCGCCGCCCGAGCCGCCGAAACCCGAACCGCAGGTCGATTTGGTGGCGACGCTGATCCGGCCCGGTCAGTCGGTCGCAATTTTGGTGCCGCGCGCCGGGGGCGCGGCGCAACGCGTGCGTCGCGGCGACATGGTCGAGAGTTGGCGCGTGGGCGACATCGTGTTAGGTAAGGTCACGCTGCTTACAGGCGCGCAGCGACTGGAATTACTTGCGCGGGGTGCTGCGAGTGGCACGGCCGCACAAACCAAAAGCATGAAGCAAGGCTACAACGTGCTCGGCAATGTGCCGCCGCGTACGCGAACCGCCGGGTCGGGTCTGGTGTTAAGTGCTGCCGGCACTGTTGCACCTGCTGCGTCAGCGGCACGTACCTACCGACCGCCGCCCCCCTAATAATGAGGAGAGTGCTTGTGCCGATGTGGAATCGACTCGGATCGGTGGGCGTGCTCCTGCTCAGCGAGGTACTCGCGGGCTGTGCGGGGACGACCTCGACCGCGGATCGATCGGATGCTAACGCGCCGGTCGCACCGGTTCCCGTTGCCGCGCCTGGAACATCCACACCGTCACCAGTGCCCGTGAGTCCGGTGCCATTGACGCCTTCGGGCGTTGCACCGGCTGAGGCCGGTCGTTCGCGCGGACCGGTGGTGCTGCAAGGCTCGGGGCAATTGGTCGGTCCGCCGAGTCCTTTGGATCCGAACAATTCGATGCCGAGTGGGGCGAGTGACGGCATCCAATTGAGTTTTGTCGATGTGGAAATCGCCACCGTCGCCGCGACCGTGTTAGGCGATGGCTTGGGGCTGCCGTACAGCATCGATCCCGCGATCAAAGGTCCGATGAGTTTGCAATCGAGCCGAGCACTCTCCAAAGATGAACTGTTAGCCGCCCTCGAATCGGCATTGCGCGTTCTGGATGTGGTGATCGTGAATGCGGGTGGCACCTACAAGGTGGTGCCGGCGCGGGAAGCGGGGCGATTTGTGGGGACGATTCGCGGACCGGATGCGCGGGGGCAACCCGGCTTTGCCATCCAGATTGTGCCGATGAAGTTCATCGGCGTTACCGAAATGGAGAAGATCCTCCGTCCGTTCGCGCCGAATGGCGGCATCGTGCGCGTCGATGAAGCGCGCAATTTATTGCTGATCGCGGGGTCCTCGCAGGAACTCGCAAACATGTTAGAGGTGGTCAAGATTTTTGATGTCGATTGGTTGGCCGGCATGTCCTTTGCGCTCTACACCTTGAACTATGTCGATGCCCAGACCGTGATCACCGAATTGAAGTCGGTGTTTGATGACGCCAAGAGTCCGTTAGCCGGGGTGATTCGGTTTGTGCCGCTGCAGCGACTGAACACGGTGCTCGCGATGACCGCCAATCCCAAGTACTTGAACGATGTCGAGACCTGGATCAAGCGGTTGGATTTAGGTGGTAGCACCGCAGGCCGGCGGATTTATGTCTACGACGTACAAAATGGCAAGGCGAGCACGCTCTCCGAATCGTTAGGCAAAATTTTGTCGATCCGTGAAGAATCGCAGGCGACCGGCGCAGGCACAGGTGCAAGTGCCGCGGCATCTGCGGTGCCTAACACCAACGGCGCCTCGGTGGTGACCGAGTCCGCAGACGCCAATGCGTCACTGGTGACGGGAACACTGCGCATCGTTCCGAATGACGATAACAACTCGTTATTGATCTTGGCATCGCCCGGGGAGTTCGGCGTCATCGAATCCGCTTTGCAACGGTTGGATGTTCCCGCCAGGCAGGTTTTGATAGAGGCGTCGTTAGCTGAAGTCACGCTCACGGATGATTTGCGCTACGGCGTGCAGTTTTCGTACAAGGGCGGTGATGGGCCGGTGATTTTGAGTGAAGCCGGCAACGGCGGCATTTCGCAGCGCTTCCCGGGGTTTTCGTATTTGTTCAATGGGCGCACGGATATTTCAGCGGTACTGAATGCGATTGAGTCCGTGACCACCGTGAAAGTGCTGTCATCGCCGAAGTTGATGGTGCTCAATAATCACGAAGCGCAACTGCAAATTGGCGATCAGGTGCCGATCACCGTGGGTACCGCCGTGAGTACGCAAGGCGGCAATGCGCCGATCGTGAATTCGGTGCAGTTCCGCGATACCGGGGTGATTTTGCGCGTGACGCCGCGCGTCAATCGCAATGGCTTGGTGCAATTGGAGATCGCGCAAGAAGTGAGTGATGTGGTGCCGACCACGACCTCGGGGATTGATTCGCCGACCATCCAGCAACGGAAATTTTCCAGTACGGTCGCGGTGCGCAGCGGCGAAACCGTGGCGTTAGGGGGCTTGATCCGCGATCGACAATCCAAGAGCCGCAGTGGCGTGCCGTACTTGAGCAAGATTCCGGGACTGGGTGCGCTCTTCCGCTCGACCAGCGACGCCAAGGGGCGTACAGAGTTGATCGTGTTGCTGACGCCGCGGGTGTTACAGGATCCGAGTGATAATGGCGAGACCTTGGATCGGCTCGAACAAGAATTCCGGCGACTGCGACGCGTCGCGCCGGATTTCAAGACGCTACCGTCGCGGCCTCAAAAGGCAACCTTGATGGAGCGCTTGCAGGATATCTTTGATCGCAAGGCCTCTGTCAAAACCGCTGCGGAGTCGAGCCCTCAGTCGGTCGCAACGGAAACTCAGAAGCTCCAACGACCCCAGAAACCCCAAAAGCCGAAGAAGCTTCCGAGACCCAAGACATCGTCTGCTGCGCCACAAGCGTCGTCGCCACCGACACCTGCAGCGCCTGCACCGAGCCCGTGAAGACTCGTCAACAAGGCCTTGCCTTGCTGGTCGTGCTGGCGATCGTCAGCTTGATCACCGTCTTTGCCGCCGGTGCGGTGTCGATGACATTGAGCGCCGCGCGCGACACGCGTTCTGCTCTCGCCACGCGTCAAGCACAGTGGCAGGTGGAGAGTGCGCTCGTGCGTTTGGCGCAACTCACGCAGGATGCGGATTCGAAACGGCATCCGTCCCGCGAATCGAATCTCGTGACCATTGAGGTGATGGGTCAGCCCGTCGAGATGCGCTTCGATACCGACGCACAACGCGTGGATCTCAACATTGGGGATCCGGCACTGATCGGGGCCGTGTTGTTAGCGCGTGGCGTGCCGCGCGATGACATGCTCGAGGTAGTTCGCGTGTGGCGGGGTGCCGCCGCGGCGGCATCTTTGGCCGATTCGACGGCGGTGCTGCCGGCATCGGTGCTCGATAATTCGGTGCGACCCTATCGATGGCATAGTGTGAGTGAAGCTCTTCGAGGGCTGGTGGCCGCAGAGCTGCCGGCCGATGTGGTCACGCAAGTGAGATGCCTTCGCGATGCGTGGACGGTGCAATCTTTCACGGTGGATGTGGATCGAAACGCGGCGGTGCCGCCGGTGGCGGAAGGACTGCGATGGGCCGCGTCACAGCAATGGTTGGGTCGCAATTGGACAGCGCCAACCAGCAGCGGCGGCGAAACACCGTGGCTTGGGCCACCGATGTCGCTCGACATCAAAGTCTCAGATGCTTCTCCCGTACAGCAAATCGGGCTGCGATTGACTGGCGCGCGGAACCAGCCGCTCGCAGTCTTTTGGCGAGGGCGCGTCGACGGTGATGACGCTCGCGTCGATTTGGCGTCCTGCCAGAAATCGAGTTAGACCGAGACCGCCGTGCCTGGCGAACGCCGCATTGGCACATTGCAGTCTGAACCCCTCCATTGCGCGCGTTCGTGCGTTACGCGTCCCGACATCTTTTTGTTCTGCGTCCGTATGGAAGCCGACAGACGTCCATTTTTTGCTTCTTTGAAAATATTTTCCATTTTGGATGTAATTAAATTCCGTCTCAAGACATAGATATCTATCCGCCGGAGGCTCAATCACAAAGTTCGTTGTGCGGGTGTTT
>JAYVJR010000020.1:0-4844 GCA_043769085.1 Gammaproteobacteria bacterium | reverse complement strand
GCTGGTATTCAATGTACACAATCTCGCAACCCGATCTCCTGGGTGGAACGTACCTGCGCGCCTGTGGCAGATCTGGATGGATCGCCGTGTCGCGCAAGCTGCCGGCACGTTGGTGGCAGTGTCCAAAGCCTGCGCGCGCTCGTTGGAGCTTCGCGGGCCAGTCTGGGAAGGGACTTCGATAACCTACATCCACAATGGAGTGGAGGATGGCGGCGAGATCGAACCGCTAAACCAGCAGAAAAAAGCAGAGATCCTAATTGAATGCGGATTCGATGCTGATGCGCCGCTGTGCCTCATGCTGGCGACTTATGAGCCGCGCAAAGGACATCAATTTTTGCTGGAGGCCTTTGCGCGGGTGCTAAGACAGGTGCCAGCCGCACGCCTGCTTGTATGCGGATTCGGGACAGAGACGGAGCGAGCCCGGGTCGCGGCTGGCGGCCAGCGCCTCGGTCTGTCTGGGAAGGTGCGATTCGAGGGTTTCCGGACGGATGCGCTGGACCTGCTCGCCGGTGCCGATGTGCTTGTCGTGCCCTCTCAGGCGTTTGAGTCCTTTGGTCTCACCTGCGTTGAGGCGATGGCGCGGAGAGTCCCTGTGGTGGCGACACGGGTCGGTGGGCTGCCGGAAGTGGTCAAGGATGGTGACGGCGGCTATGTCGTCGAGCACGATGATCAAGCCGCATTTGCGGCCCGGCTGGTTTCGTTGCTCAGCGATGTCGCGCTGCGACGAGAGCAGGGGGAAAGAGGGCGACTGCGCTACGAGCGGATGTTCCGAGCGCGGTGCATGGCTCGACAATACGCGGATTTGCTAAATCAGGGAAAATTACCGACGCAAGGACTTGTCAATCAGATGGAACAAAACCAATGAAAGTGGTGATTCTCTGCGGTGGTCACGGTACCCCGCTTCGCGATCCGACCGGATTCTGGTCGTCGTCGGCTATGCATGGCGCGTGCCAGTTGTCCAAGTCATCGCGTGTACAGCGCTACCAGCTGGGGGTGGTCCGGTGAGCTTGACGCTCGATGGCGCAGCGTACCTGGCAGCCTATCGTGGGCGCCGCGTAATGGTGTCCGGTCATACCGGATTCAAGGGTTCATGGTTGGCGTTTTTGCTCCACGAGGTTGGCGCGGAAGTGATGGGATATGCCTTGCCGCCTGAGTATCCCGGTAGCCATTTCGAACAACTCGGACTCAAGCGTTTGGTGCGCCATGTAGAGGGCGATGTCCGTGACGGTGCCAAACTGAGTGAAGCGACGCGCAGTTTCGCGCCGGAGTTCGTATTTCATCTCGCTGCCCAGGCCTTAGTCAGACGCTCTTATGCCGACCCAAAAACCACCTTCGACACAAACGTGGCGGGTTCGGTAAATCTGCTCGAAGCGGTCCGCGCCTGTGACACCGTCAAGTCACTCGTTTACATCACGTCCGACAAGGCGTATGAAAACGTTGAGTGGTTGTGGGGGTATCGTGAGAACGACAGGCTCGGCGGCCACGACCCCTACAGTGCATCCAAAGCGGCGGCAGAAATCGTTTTTTCTTCGTATGCGCGCTCGTACTTTGCGCAGCGTCCCGAATTGGGAGCCGCCAGCACGCGCGCGGGCAATGTCATCGGGGGCGGTGACTGGTCTGAAGACCGCATCGTGCCCGATTGCGTGCGTGCCCTGCGTGACAAGCTTCCGATCAAGCTGCGCAATCCGCGGGCGACACGGCCCTGGCAGCATGTTCTTGAACCTCTCTCGGGCTACCTGCTGCTCGGCGCACGTTTGTGGGAGCGTCCGGGCGCGTATGCGGGCGCATGGAATTTTGGCCCCGCAGCCGGTGAGACGCGTACCGTGCGTGATGTCGCCGAACGTATCGTGATGCAGTTTGGCCGTGGCAGCATAGAGGCCAGTGGCGGCGCTCCTGAGCATCACGAGGCGCGTCTGCTACAGCTCAACTGCGATAAGGCGCATCAGTTACTCGATTGGAGATCGCGCTGGAACTTTGAACAGACCGTTGATGCCACTACGCTTTGGTACAAGCGGGTGATGGGTGGCGAAGAAACGGCAAACGTGACGCGCGGACAGTTGCAGGATTATTTTTCGGAGTCGCCCTGAACCGTGGCGAAGCCGACTTTTGCTTGGGCCAGCACGCAGCACGCGGGCAATCCTTGTTTGAGGTCGTGTGGCCAAGAGTGTTGTCCACCAACGGTCTTACCAGCATTGCGCTGTACGAAAGGAGAGCCTAAGTGATTAGTGGCGTAGTTGTTACCCCTTTGAAGCAGATCGTGGATGAGCGCGGCAAAGTGATGCACATGCTGCGCGTGGATGCGCCGGTGTTCAAGAGTTTTGGGGAGGTTTATTTCTCGACCGTGTATCCAGGGGCGATCAAGGGCTGGCATATTCACCGCAAGATGACGCTCAATTGCGCGGTGCCGCATGGCCATATCAAATTTGTTATTTATGACGATCGCGCTGACAGCGCTACCTGCGGTCAGTTGCAGGAATTGTTCGTCGGCCCAGACCACTACTGTCTCGTGACAATTCCTCCCATGGTTTGGCACGGTTACAAGGGCATCGGTACTGAAATGGCGATCGTCGCCAATTGCGCGTCGATCCCCCACGATCCGAATGAGATTGACCGCAAAGATCCATCCGATCCTTCGATTCCCTACGATTGGGCGTTGAAGCACAGGTGAGACGGACATGACCGGTGAAACAGGCAGGCGCGTGCTCATCACCGGCGGCTATGGCTATGTGGGTGGGCGGGTGGCGCAAGCGCTGACGCGAACCGGAACGTATGCCGTATCGCTTGGCACGCGCAGCACGCCAGCAGGGGCACCGAGCTGGTTGCCTGCGGCGCTTACCGTCACGCTGGAGTGGTCGTCGACAGAGATGTTGCGGCGAGCCTGCGCTGGCGCAGATTCGATCGTCCATCTTGCTGCCATGAATGGAATCGAATCAGCGCGTGATCCGGTTCGCGCCCTGGAAGTCAACGGACTTCAATCCCTGCGGCTGCTTGAGGCGGCAATCTCGGAGAACGTCAAGCGCTTCATCTATCTGTCCACCGCACATGTCTATGGCGCGCCGCTTGTGGGAATGATTGATGAGCGGACCCTGCCACGCCCCGCACGTCCCTATGCGATCACGCATAAAACGGCGGAAGACTTTGTGCTGGGCGCAGCAGACGCTGGCCGTATTGAAGCTATTGTCTTGCGCCTTTCCAACGGATTTGGCGCTGCGGCGCATGCTGGTGTCGACGGTTGGATGTTGTTGGTAAATGACCTTTGCCGTCAGGCGGTGACGGAGCGCGCGTTGACGTTGGCAAGCCCGGGCTTGCAGCGACGCGATTTCGTCACGCTCGAAGATGTTGGCCGGGCGGTGGAACATGCACTGGCTTTGCCGGTAGGGCAGGGTGGTGGTCTACTATTCAATCTCGGCGGTGATGCGGCATTGCGGGTGATTGACATGGCGGAACTGATCGCGGTGCGTTGCGATGCGGTGCTTGGGTTCCGTCCACCCATCAAACGCCCGCTGCCCCGTGACGGCGAGCGCAGTAAAGAGCTTCATTACTCATCCGCGAAGTTTCAGGGTACCGGATTTCGCTTGACGAAAAATCATGCCGCAGAAATCGATTCGACCTTGCGTTTATGCGTGAAAGCATTTGGTGGAATGCCAGCATGAAACCGAGCATCGAGCGGCCTGCGTCACCACACCAAGCTGGCCAAGTCAGCGCCGAGGCGGTCGGGCCGACGCTTAGGTCATCCAGTCTGTGAGGGCATCACCATGACCACGCCGCGCTTGACGGTGGTGATCCCGACCTACAACCACGCGGCTTTCATCGGCACCGCGCTCACCAGCGTGCTGGCCCAGTCCTATACCGACTGGGAAGCGCTGGTGATCAACAATTATTCGAACGATGACACCGTTGCGATTGTTGATGGAATGGCTGATTCACGTATCCGTCGCATCGATTTCGCCAATCAAGGCATCATTGGCGCCTCGCGCAATGTCGGCATCCGCGAAGCCCAAGGCCAATTCGTTGCCTTCCTTGATTCGGATGATGAGTGGCTCCCGGAAAAATTGGCGCGCACCATGGAACAACTGGATCAAGGTGCAGATTTGGTGTGTCACGCCGAGGTGTGGACCGGCAGCGGTCGCGACCGTACTGTTTGCTATGGGCCAGCCGCGCGCGCGACCTATGACAAGCTGCTGTTCGAAGGCAATTGTTTGTCGACCTCGGCAGTTACCGTGCGCACGTCGCTGCTTCGCGCTGCGGGAGGCTTTCGGGAGCAGGCGGCGTTTGTCACCGCCGAGGACTACGACCTGTGGCTGCGTCTGGCGCGTGACGGCGCGCGCTTCGCTTTTATCGGGAGCGTGCTTGGCAAGTACCTACTGCACGAGGGCAATCAGATTCGCGCGATACGCCGCAATACCGATGCGGTGATGGCGGTGGTGGAGGATCACTTCGCGACGCTGGCGCCGGGCCTACGTGACATGGGCAGGATGCAACGCCGACGTGCCGGGGTGCTGTACGGGGGCGCTCGCGGTTTGCAAGATAGCCATCAGCACGCGGAAGCGTCCGAACTCTATCGGCAGGCTTGGAAACTGCGCCCTTTCGGCGGGAAGGTTTACGCTGGCATGCTCACCAATGCCCTTGGCATGGCGCTGCGCTGATGGCCAATCTGCCCTCTTGCTACTCCGATCCGCTGGCGGCTGCGATGGTGCGACGCACCTTCAGTTTTGGACGCAGCGCGCTCCTTGCTGCAATGCGTCTGCTCGGTATCGGTGCCGGTGACACGGTGTTGTTGCCCGGTTTTATTTGTCATGAAGTTCTCGCGCCGATTGCAGCGTGCGGGGCCAGGCCTGCCTTTT
>JAYVJR010000019.1:0-2993 GCA_043769085.1 Gammaproteobacteria bacterium | reverse complement strand
TATGCGACTGGCGTAAGGGAATTCGCATCCATTTTGAATGCATCCGAGAGTATTCGTCGCGAAGGTTTTGGCGGGCCAGTGGGCGAGCGCCCGGTGATTGTGCTGACACATGGCATCAAGTTCCCGCCGCCGTATGACGTGTTGGAGATCGGCTGGGATGAAGGGCAGGCACGACTGGCGGCATTGTCGACCAACAGCCAATTGATCGTCGCCGAGCACAGTCAGCACATGCTGCAGTTCGATGATTCGCGGCTGGTGGTGGAATCCATTCGCCGGGTATTTGAAGCCGCCCGCGACGGGCGGACATTGGAAAGATGATGCCTCTGCGCGGTGGCCAGCAGGACCCCGGAACGTCGAGTGCATGCACATCCGGAAGCTGTTCTGGAAATGATAGCACCTGTGCTATCATTTCTGTCGATGACTGCCTCCCGGATTGTTCTGGATACCAATGTCCTGGCCTCGGCCTTCACCAGTGGTCGTGGGGCATCGCGGGAAGTCTTGCGACGTGTGCTGCGAAAGGAAGCGCTGGCCCTTATCTCCGTGCCGTAGTTCGCAGAATATGAGGACGTTCTGGCGCGTCCGCAGATTCAACAGCGGTGCGGCCTGAGTTTGCGGGAGCAGGAAATGCTGTTCGATGCGTTTCTGGCCTGCACGGAGTTGGTCGAGATTTACTACCGCTGGAGACCGAACCTGCCAGACGAATCCGACAACCATGTTCTGGAGCTGGCGGTGGCGGCCGGCAGCGCAACGATCCTGACGTTCAACCGGAGGGATTTCTCGCGCGGGGAGTTGCGGTTCCCGGATATTGCCATCCAGTCGCCCGCTAACTGGCTGAAAGAGGTTTGAAGGAGAAGATATGTCGACTCTCACGATCCGACTGCCCGACACGAAGCACGAGCGACTGAAGGCCTTTGCCCGGACTCGTGGTGTGAGCGTCAACAAGCTGGTCGAGGAACTGGCCACGGTGGCGCTTGCCCAAGCGGATGCCGAGAACCGCTACTTGCTACGTAAGGCGCGAGGCAAGCCGGCCATCGGGTTGCAGCTGCTCGACAAGCTTGATCGAAAGGCAGGGTAGCGTACACGGTGGTTGGCGCCACTCGGTGTCGATGGCTTTCACTGTCTATCGGTCAGCCGTGCCAACCACCGGGGCGTTGCCCGGTTTGCCCTTGGTTGAATTGACTCACTCACAGTGAGCAAAACGTGGAATTCGTGAACCTCCTGCTTGCCCGCGAGGCAGGCGATTCGAGTCCTGCCGCGTCCGGAATAGACGATGTCGTAATCCGGATTGCACGAGTACCTAATCCGGACTAGACGACCCCGCAGATCTGGGATTGACGACGTGCTAGCAGCCGACAATGCCCTCATTCCGCGCCATGCTGTGAACAGGCGCGCAGATTGGACGCCTGCCGGCGTCGCAACGTTTTGGTTCTGTTGGCAACGAACATACAAAAGCTGGTCAATGTTCGGCGCCGGTTCACAGTCTCGATGGCCTTGGTGGCGCCAGTGGCATATGTGTGGATGGGTCAGATATTGTCGGACCATTCAGGAACGCAGTAGGCTTACTTGCCCCCGAAGGGCTAGTCGCAACTCTAGTCCAATTGCAGGAGTGTATTGCCGTGTTAGACCCCAAGTCGTTGCTCGATCAGTTTCTCGGTGGCCACGCTGGCGGGTTGACCGATATCGCAGGCAACGCGCAGCAGAAATTTCAGAAGTCATCGATGAACTCCTTCGGCGGAGGAGCGGTGGTGGGCGGGGTGCTGGGTTTGCTGCTGGGTGGCAAGGCCATGCGCAAGGTAGCCGGCAGTGCGCTGGGTTATGGCGGTGCGGCAGTACTGGGCGCGCTGGCATTGCGCGCGTTCCAGAATTATCAACAAGGCAAAGCCGTCCAGGGCACGGTGCCGATGGCCTCCGACGAGCTGGCGCAATTGCCTGCGTCGCAGCTTCCGCACGCGTTGCCGGCGGCCGACGGCAGCCCGTTCGAGTTGTTGCTCATGCGCGCGATGATTGGTGCCGCCAAATCCGACGGACAAATCGACTCGCAAGAACAGCAGCATCCGTTCGAACAAGTAGAGCGACTGGGTCTGGATGCCGAGTCTAAGGCGGCAGTCTTCGATCTCTTGGCCAAGCCTCTGGATTTATCAAAGCTTGACGCATCGGTGGGCAACGAGGCGCAACGTGCCGAAATCTATTTGGCCGCGCGGCTGGCTACAGACGGCAATCATCCAGGCGAGCGGGCGTATCTGGATGGGCTCTCGGCGCGGCTGCAATTGCCGGCACAATTGCGTGCGCACTTGGATAGTCAGGTCGGCGCGAGCTAATCGGCGCCGTCCGTTGCCTTTTTCTTTGACTAGAATGGATAGGCGCCGCAAGGCGCCCTGCCGGTTGGTGATGGTCCGCTGGCATTCCGCCACGTGCCTGCGCCCACCACAGCGCAGCTGCAAGGGTTGGTGCAGCAGATCGCCGAGCGCATTGGTCGGATACTGGAGAAGCGAGAACTCATCGAGCGCGACATGGAGAACGCCTGGCTCACCGCGGATGCGTCAGGCGGCGCTCTGGATGACCTGATCGGCCATTCCATAACCTAGCGGATCGCGGTGGGCTCGCGTGCCGGGCAGAAGCTGTTCACGCTGCAGCCGCTGTCAGCCAGTGCAATGCCGGAAGCCGAGCAGCAGGGTGACCATCGCGGTGGTGCGCAGGCCGGCGGGTTCTCGCTGCACGCCGGCATCGACATTGAGCCTGGCAAGCGTCAGAAGCTCGAACGGTTGTGCCGCTACGTGAGCCGTGCGCCAGTGGTCGTGGATCGCATGGCGCTCACCGCATCAGGGCAGGTGCGGTCACTGGCCGCTGTCTCGCCATGACAATCGTCTAGAATGGCATGCGTTGACCATCCCATGCGTATGCATGGCCGGTATCCGCTGGCGTGATGGAGTCGATGACCGACAAAAGCTGTGCAGCCGCGAATGGCGGTGAAAACAGCTTATCGGCGCTGACAT
>JAYVJR010000018.1:0-25479 GCA_043769085.1 Gammaproteobacteria bacterium | reverse complement strand
ATCATGTCGGCAATCACATCGATGGCGATGCCACGCGAAATCTGCTGCATTTCGCGGCCATTTTCAAAAGCGAAACTCGACCACATACCTAACACTTCGCCTTTTTTGTCGACGATAACACCATCTTCAGTGCCTACCGTGGTTGTCAACGACGCGCCTTCGATATTGCTGTCGCGGAACTGCAGCGTGCGTGACAATGGCAGCGAGATCGGTTCGATGTCGCCGATTTGCGTTTCGCGCACTTTCAGCTCGCCATCGCGCCCCAGTCCGACCACCCAGACGGTTTCAGCGGTACTGAAATCCCGCTTTGCCAGCACCGCAGCACGGACCGGTGTCACGCCGATCAGTGTCGGATCGAAAGACACCACCGAAAAATTATGCAGCGGATGGATGTATTCAACTTTGCCAGGAATCTCCAGTGTTCCCGCAAAGGTGAGGCGCACATCACCGACGCTGACTGGAACCGTGTTGCGATCTACCACCACCAGCCCACGTACAGCATCTACTAACAGACCAGTTCCGTAGTAGTTACGCTCCGTAATTCCGGAAATCGAATAGGGCATGTCGAAATTGACACCTACCAGGGACGGCGCGAGCCGTGCGGCGCGCGGGTCGCTCGCTTTGCCAAACGTCGTGGTACCACCAATCACGAGCTTGGAGGCGGGCGGCGGCGCCAATGCGCGACATTGCCAGGTACCCGCGCTATCGTCGCGCGCGCAGCGCTGGGCGCGAAACCAGCGTCTGTCGACCCGCGCCGAACGCAATTGACTGCCGCTGGGATCATCCAGTGTGGAGTACCGGATCGCGACCCGATCACCATCGCCGACCTTGGCGATTTCGCGTTCGAAATCATCGATATTGCTGACATCAACATTGGCGATTGAGCTGATGATCGCGCCGCGCGGTATGCCAGCAGCTGTCAGCCAATACCCAGGGTTGGCCACAAAGGCACCGCGCACCGGCAGATTGAAATGACGCGCTTGTTGCCACGACAGCGTGTGCACGATGGCTTCACCGATATCGATGTAACTTGCCGGCGTAATCGCATGCAGGTCGCCCACAGTCAGAGCGGATTTCACAATCGCCCCACCGCGCAACAAAGTCAGATTCACTGGCTGGCCCACTGAACCGTCGAGAATCTGCGACAACGGTTCGAATTGCGTGACGATCTGATCGCCGACCCGCGCCAGTATGTCGCCAGGCTGCAGCGAATTGAACGCGTCGGCACCGGGCTGCACTTCGCTAACGACCAGCATGCCGGTCGCGTCGGGCAATTGCTTGCGCGCAGCCTCTTCGGTCACAGTGTCGAGACCCAAACGACGCAGCTCATCGTAGGGCGCATAAGCGAACACCACCTGCAATGTGCCCCGCGGTACTGGCTGGCTCTGCTGGACAAGCTGCAGCGCGCGCTTAACACGGCCTAACGGCAGATAGAAACTGGATGCCGCACCAGTTGCGCCGCCCGCGTTGAGCCCAACCACGCGGCCATCGATATCGAGCACTGGCGAACCGGATGAACCACCTGAGGTGCCCGACGCTGCTTGCAGATAGAAGGTGTTGAAATCGTTGTACTTACCAACGCCATATTCGGGCGCCGGCCGGTCGAGCTTCGCGATCGTGCCTTGCAGAATCGACAGCTGCTCACCGGCATTATTGCCGACCACACGGATCTCCCGACCGATCTGCGCACCCTGCGGATACAACGGTAAGGCAAGCGGCTTGATATAGCGCAACTTGGTGGGATCGTAGCGGTAGATGCCAAAGTCATGCACGGGATCGCGATAGACCGGGTACAACTGCACTTCCTCACGGTTGAGAAAAACTGCTTCAGCGGTCACCGGGCCTGGTGTCACGACGTGTCGATTGGTCAGGATCAGACCGCGTTCGGCGTCGACGACAAATCCGGACGCCTGCGCGGAAGCATTCCACTCCGTATCAAAAGCGCGCGTCTGGTCGATCTTGATGGAAACCACACTTCCTGCAATCCTTTCGAGCGTGGCCGCCCAGCGCGCGTCATCATTGTTTGCGATGCTGACGGCAGGATTAGGCTTGCCAATGGGCGGCGCGCCTGCGACGGGCAGCGCCAACAAAGTGCTCAAAATACCGAAGACCGTCGCGATGCAACCAAATTTGTTAGCCATGGGTACTCTGATGAAATGACGTCAGGGAAGTTCCGCGCCGAAGTTGCTGCGGTAGGCATCGCGAAACTGCTGCATCGCGAACCGATGGTTCTGCGTGCCGTGATGTTCAATCTTAAGGGCGCCCATTAGCGAAGCGATGCGACCGATGGTCAGCCAGTCGAAGCCGCGCTGTATTCCAAAAATCAGCCCTGCGCGATAGGCGTCGCCACAACCGGTCGGATCCGCAATTGCCTTGGGCTTCGCGACTGGAATTTCCAGCCGCATGCCGTCGGCATAGATGTGTGACCCTTCGCCGCCACGTGTGACGATCAGCGCCTTGACGTCCGTGGCAATGTCCTCCAAAGTTCGGTCGACCAGTTTTGCTAACAGACTGGCTTCGTAGTCGTTGGTCGCGACCCAGGTCGCCAGCTGCAGGAATCGCCGCAGTTCAACACCGTTGAACATCGTCATGGCCTGTCCCGGGTCGAAAATAAAAGGAATCTGGGCGGCTGCAAATTGCTCGGCATGCTGAATCATGCCGTCGCGGCTCTCCGGCGCCACGATACCAAGTGTCACGCTACCATCCGCCGGCACTGAATTCATCGACGCATGGTTCATGGCTCCCGGGTGGAAGGCGGTGATCTGGTTATTATCTGCGTCAGTTGTGATGTAAGCCTGCGCCGTATATTCGGCATCCAGCTGGCGAATCAGGTCGGTCGGCAGACCGCAATCGCGCATCCAGGCCTTGTAAGGCCCGAAATCACTGCCCACGGTTGCCATCACTCGGCCCTGCCCGCCTAACAACTTGAGATTGTAGGCGATATTGCCAGCACAACCACCGAAATTCCGCCGCAGCGCCGGCACCAGAAAGGCGACATTCAACATGTGAATACGATCGGGAAGGATATGGTCGCGAAAATGCCCGTCGAAAACCATCACCGTGTCATATGCAACTGAACCGCAGATCAATGCTGTCATACCGAATTCCTATTAAACAAAATGAGAAACCAGGTTGTTGCTAACACGAGAAAAGCGACGAACACTGCGGTCGAGCCAATGTCCTTGGCCTGGCCCGACAATGGATGGTGTTCGAGACCGATCCGATCGACGGCTGCCTCGATCGCGCTGTTCAACAGCTCAACCAACAGCACCAGCAACATTGAGCCGACCAACAGCGCCTGTTCCACACCGCTGCGACCTAACCAAAGTCCGAGCGGTATCAGAACGACACTCAGCGCCAGTTCCTGGCGCAGCGCGGCTTCGTCGCGAAAGGCAGCTTTCAGACCACGCAACGTGTTACCAAAGGCCAACCAGATGCGGCGCAATCCGGCGGGGCGCGCCGGTCTCGAATGGGAAGATCTCACACCGACATGTTATCGCAGTCGCCGCTGTGGCGATGCGCTTCCCCCGCCAAGACCACTAGCCGCGGCTCAGGCAGAAGGCTTCCAGGTGAGATCCAATTGCTTGGCGGCACGCACATCATCCAGTCGCCGTACAGGCATGGTATACGGCGCTCCTTTGACATGTTCCGCATCGGTCGCCGACTCCTTCAGGATGGCAGCCATCGCTGCAACAAAGCCGTCCAAGGCTTCCTTGCTTTCGGTTTCGGTCGGCTCGATTAACAGGCACTCGGGAACCAGCATCGGAAAGTAAGTCGTGGGTGCGTGAAATCCATAGTCGAGCAGGCGTTTGGCAACATCCATGGCGGTTACGCCTAGTTCCTTTGCCTGGCGGCGCAGAGTCAGGATGAACTCATGGCTCGCCCGGCGATCCGGGTACGCCGCATCGAAACCCACGGACTGCAGACGCTTGAAAAGGTAGTTGGCGTTCAAGGTCGAATACTCGCCAACCCGCTGCATGCCGTCCCGACCTAACATACGCATATAGATATAGGCGCGCAACAAAACGCCCGCATTGCCAGCGAACGCCGACAAGCGTCCAATGGTTTGCGGCAGATCCCGCTCGTGGAGCCAGCGGAATTGATCGCCCTCTTTGCCAACCACCGGAATCGGCATGAATGGCAAGAGCCGCTCGGCCACGCCCACCGCGCCGGCACCAGGACCGCCGCCGCCATGCGGCGTTGAGAACGTCTTGTGCAGATTCATGTGCATGACATCGAAGCCCATATCACCCGGCCGCACTTTGCCCAAAATCGCATTCAGGTTGGCGCCGTCGTAGTACAAGAGCCCACCCGCGTCGTGCACGACTTGCGCAACGTCCTCGATGCGACGCTCGAAAACGCCCAACGTCGAGGGGTTGGTCAGCATGATGCCTGCTGTGTTAGGACCGACGACTCTGCGCAGCTCATCGAGAACCACATCGCCCTGGGCATCCACCGGCACTTCACGCACCGTGCAACCGCACATGGTCGCCGTCGCCGGATTGGTGCCGTGCGCGGCTTCAGGGACGATAATTTCGTTACGCGCGTGATCACCGCGCGCGCGGTGGTAGGCACGGATCATCGCCACGCCGGCAAATTCGCCGTGTGCACCGGCCATTGGATTGAGCGACACGCCGCGCATGCCGGTGACCGCCTTCAGCATCTCCTGCAATTCGAACATGCACTCGAGAAAACCCTGGCCATGACTGTCTGGCGCGAGCGGATGACGGCCGAGAAATTCGGGCAGCATCGCGTACTGATTGCAGGCCTTGGGGTTGTACTTCATCGTGCACGAACCTAACGGATAAAAGTGCGTGTCGATGGAGAAATTGAGTTGTGACAGGCGGGTGAAATGCCGCACCGTTTCCAGTTCGCTGACCTCGGGCAGGCGCGGCGCAGTTTTGCGCCGCAGTGCGACTGGAATATCCGCCAGTGCCGCCTCGTCAATGGCCGCCGGCCACTGACCATAGGCGCCGCGCCCGGCGCGGGAGTGTTCGAAAACGACGGCTTCTTTGTTAGCTGGCATGTGGCACCTGACCGAGAGCGCGACTGAATGAGACTGCGCAGCGTTCGATATCCGCCGCAGTGCGCGTTTCCGTGGCGCAGACCAGCAATGCCGATCCCAAATCCGGATACTCGTCGGCGAGATCAAAACCGCCGAGAATGCCCTGTGTTGCCAGCGCCTGAAGTACCGGTTGCACCGGGCGATCTAACAGCAACACTGCCTCATGGAAACGCGGTGCGCTGAACGCGAGCCGCACGCCCTTGATCGCAGTCAACTTCGCGACCAACTCTGCCGTACGCGCATGGCAGGCGGCAGCGACCCGCGCCAACCCCTGCGGCCCCATCAGCGACATGTAAATGGTAGCGGCAGTCATCAACAATCCCTGGTTGGTGCAGATATTGGAGGTCGCCTTCGCGCGCCGGATATGCTGCTCACGTGCCTGCAGTGTCAAGGTAAAGCCTTCGCGGCCTTCGAGGTCGACGGTACGCCCGACGATTCGGCCCGGCATTTGGCGCACGTACTCCATTTTTGTGGTCATAAAACCAAAATACGGCCCGCCCGAGGACAGCGGCACACCTAACGGCTGCCCTTCGCCAATTGCAATGTCGGCGCCCTTCGTGCCCCACTGCCCCGGCGGCTTCAGCAACGCCAACGAGGTGGGATTCACCACCGCGATGACCAGCATGTTGTTAGCATGGGCCCAGTCGGTCAACGCATCCACATCTTCCAGCGAGCCAAAGAAATTCGGCTGCTGTATGACAAGCGCTGTGATGTCCTGCCCCGCGAAGGCCGGCAGCGCCTTGAGATCCGTGACGCCTTGCTGCGGATCGAACGGCAACACTTCGAATGTCAGACCTTGGTTGCCGGCGGTGGCCTGCGCCACTTTGCGGTAATGCGGGTGCACTGTGCGCGGCACCAGGATACGCAGACTCTTTGAGCGGCGATGAGCGCGCACTGCCATCAACGATGCCTCAGCCACCGCAGAACCGCCGTCATACAGCGAGGCATTCGACACGTCGAGACCCGTGAGGCTCGCAATCATCGTCTGGTATTCATAAATCGACTGCAAAGTGCCCTGGCTGGCCTCCGCCTGATAGGGCGTGTAGGCGCTATAAAACTCGCCGCGGGTTGTAATGGCCCAAACCGCCGCCGGAATGTGGTGTTCATACGCGCCCGCGCCTAACAGCGACAACGGTCGCCCATCGCGCGCGGCGCGTTCAGTCATCAGTCGGCCGATCTGCTGCTCATTGAGAGCCGGTGGCACACCCTCGAGGCCTTGGACGCGCAAATGACGGGGAATTTCATCGAATAACGATTCGATATCAGCCACGCCGATGGTTGTGAGCATCGCGCCAACCTCGGCCTCGGTATGCGGAATAAACGGCATGTCAGCCGCCTTCCGCAGCCAATACGGCCTGGTAGTCGGCGCTCGACAACAGCGTCGCCGCGTAGTCGGCATGGGCTGGTTTGAGTCGCATCACCCAGCCGGCGCCATAACAATCACTATTGATAAGCTCCGGCGCACTGGCTAGCTCAGGATTGCCCTGCACCACCGTGCCAGCGACCGGCGCATACACATCGGACGCCGCTTTGACCGATTCGACCACAGCGCAGGCGTCACCGACCGCCAGTTCGCGGCCGCTCTCCGGAACTTCGACAAACACCAGATCGCCTAACGCGCTTTGCGCATGATCGCTGATGCCGATTTCCACCAGACCATTGCCGAGGTCGCGCACCCATTCATGGGTTTTGGTGTAACGCAATTCGCCGAGGACATGACTCATGGAAGTTCCCTCAAAGTGCTAACAAAATTTTACCGTTGCGAACAAACGGCAGCTTGACCACGCGCGCGGCCAAAAACTTGCCGCGGATATCGACTTGGACCTGGCTACCAGTACCCACCGGAACACGCGCAAAAGCGATCGAACGCTGTAACGTCGGGGAAAAGCCACCGCTGGTAGTTTCACCCGTGCCGATCCCAGGCACGAAGACTTTCTGATGCGAACGCAGCACACCGCGATCTTCCAGCAGCAAACCTACCAGCTTGCGTTGCAGCCCGCTCTGCTGCAGCGACTCCAGCGCCGCCCGCCCGGTGAAGGTCCGTGCCGCTGGCTCCAATGCCACAGTCCAGCTGAGGCCAGACTCCAGCGGGTTTTGTGATTCGTCCATGTCATTGCCATAAAGATTCATGCCAGCCTCAAGTCGCAGCGTGTCGCGTGCGCCGAGTCCGCACGGCACTACGCCTTGACTGTGCAACGCCTGCCAGAAAGCGACTGCGTCAACCGCGGGCAAAATGACTTCAAAACCATCTTCACCGGTATAACCGGTCCTGCCGACAAACCAGTGGCCGCATTCGCGTCCAAAGAATGGCGCCATCGCCAGGGCGGCTTCGCGATCCGCCTCGTCTAACAATGCAGCCACTTGCACTCGCGCTGCGGGGCCCTGTACCGCGATGATCGCAAGATCCGTGCGTTCACGAATGTCAACGCGCAAGCGTGCGGCCTGGGAGCACATCCAGGCAATATCCTTGTCGCGAGTGCCCGCATTGACGACCACGCGAAACCAGTTTTCATGCAGGTAATAAACGACCAGATCGTCGATGACGCAGCCCGCCTCATTGAGCATGCAGCTGTACAAGGCCTTGCCCGGTTGACGCAGCTTGCCAACATCATTGGCTAACAAAAATGACAAAAAGGCTCGAGCATCGTCGCCCGTCACATCCAGCACACACATGTGCGAGACATCGAACATGCCGGCGCGTTGACGCACTGCGTGGTGTTCATCGAGCTGTGATCCATAGACCACAGGCATATCCCAGCCGGCGAAGTCGACGACGCGTGCGCTCAGAGCCAGATGAATGTCGTAAAGCGGCGTGCGTCTGCCCATGGCATGTTCTCTGTCAGGCCGCGCTCGCCGGGCGCAAAAAAAGGCGGCCGCCGCAACTGCTGCAACGGCCGCCCCTCTGTCCTTCTACCTGAGAGATCAGGCGCCGGGCGCCGCTCCCCTTCGGTGGGCCGAATTCGACATTCGGCCGCTCTCCAGAGTCCGAATCGATCCCGCCGTTCGGTTGCCTGAGCGTTTCCGGGCGGAACTTGCGCCTTCGGCGGTGCGCAATCGCGCACTCTCTCCGGTCGGGATCGTATTTTGTCGGACCCGCGCATCATACGCGCAAGACGTGGCTGTGAAAACCGCCACGCGCCGCGTTATTGTTACCACTTCACTTAACTGGCCATCCTGGAGACTGTGATGACGACGAAATGCTTGTTTGCTCTGGCCTGGGCCGCGACAGTGCTCGCGTTACCCATGAGGACAATGGCCGATACGCCCAGGATGGCGGCTGACAGTTTGCTGACGCTGGAGGCGGATCGATTCCGCATGACGGCGGCCAGGGACATCGATGGCGTCGATCGATTGCTCGACGACGAGCTCAGCTATTGCCACACGACCGGCAGGTGCGAAACCAAAGCCGAATACATGGCCAACCTGAAAAGCGGCCGGACCAAATACCACAAGATCGATGTGCTGAAGTCGAGCGTACGGCGCTACGGGAATATTGCAATCTTGAACGGCCAAATCATCATCGACGTGGAAGCAGGCGGCCAGCAGGTCAAGGGTCTGAAAATGTCATACACCGATGTCTACCGCCGCACCCGAACGGGCTGGCGCATGATTGCCTGGCACTCGAGTCCATTGCCATGAGTCTGGTTATGTTGTGCGCCCGTCGGGCATTGATCGCCGGCCTGTCTGCGGGTCTGCTCGCCACGCCCGCAATCGCTGCGTCGAGCGTGGCCCAGCAACTGCACGCACTGTTTGAGTCCGCTTGGGAGGCCGACCTGCGTGCCGACCCTAACAATGCGACCTACCTCGGCGATATGCGATTCAACGATCGCTGGACCAACGTGTCGCTGGCAGCCTATGCAGCGCGCAACCGTGCCGACCAGGCTACGCTGGCCCGATTGCGCAGCATTCCACGCGCGTCGCTGCCAGCCGCCGAGCAATTGAACTACGACTTGTTTGCGCGCGAGTACCAGCAGCGCCTGCGCAGTTACGCCTTCAAACCCTTTCTGTTCTCGATCAATCACCAGGGTGGCATTCAAACTGCATCGGAAATGGCGGAGTTACTGCCGTTTCAGACTCGCAAGGACTATAACGACTGGCTCAGCCGACTTAATTCGTTTGGCAATTTGGTCGATCAACACATCGAACTGCTGAGCACAGCCGCCCGCGAGAAACGCACACAGCCGCGCGTGATCATGGAACGTCTGGTGCCGCAATTGGCCATGCAGGTGGTCGATAAACCGCAAGACAGCCCGTTTTATGCGCCCTTCCAGCGTATGCCAGCCAGTATCCCGACGGCCGAGCAGCAAAGTCTTGCCAGCAATGGACGCGACCTGATTGCTAACGTGGTCGTGCCTGCGTATCGCCGACTGCAGAAGCACTTCATTGAACAGTACCTGCCCGCGACCCGCAGTAGCGTCGGCATTTCCGACACTCCCGACGGGGCGGAGTTTTACCGCGAACGGATTGCCTTTCATACGACGCTCGGCAACCTGACAGCGGAACAGATTCACGCAACCGGACTGACTGAAGTGGCTCGCATCCGGGGCGAGATGCTCAAAATCAAGGAGCAAGTCAACTTCAAAGGCACACTGCAAGAGTTTTTCGTCTTCCTGCGCACCGATCCGCAGTTCTATTACAAAACCCCGGAAGAGCTGTTAGCAGCCTATGAGTCGATCGCCAAACGCATCGATCCCAACCTGTTGCGGGTTTTCGGCTTGTTGCCACGCACTCCGTATGGCATTCGCGCCATTCCAGCGACCAGCGCACCTAACACAACGACAGCCTACTACCAGGGTCCCGCAGGCGACGGCTCCCGACCCGGGTACTATTACGTCAATCTGTACCGCCCGGAAGTGCGGCCAAAATACGAAATGGAGGTGCTGTCCGCGCATGAGGCGGTCCCTGGGCATCATCTGCAGATCGCTCTGGCGATGGAGCAGGCGAGCCTGCCGAAATTTCGGCGCAACGCGGGCTATACGGCCTATGTGGAAGGCTGGGCCCTGTATTCCGAGAGCCTCGGCGAAGAATTGGGCCTGTATAAAGACCCGTATTCCAAGTTCGGCCAGCTGACTTACGACATGTGGCGCGCCGTGCGGCTGGTAGTAGACACCGGGATGCACGCCAAAGGCTGGACACGCCAGCAAGCCATCGATTTCTTCAAGGAAAACGCCGCTAAAACGGACACGGACATTGTCAACGAAATCGATCGCTATATCTCCTGGCCCGGTCAGGCACTGGCTTACAAAACAGGGCAATTGCGCCTGCTGGCGCTGCGGCAGGAAGCCGAACAAAAACTCGGAACGCGCTTCGACATCCGTAAGTTCCACGATGCCGTGTTAGCGACGGGCGCCATCCCTCTTGATCTGGTGGAGTCCAACATGCGGCGCTGGATCGCCGCCCAGCAGCTCAGCGGAAAAACGCCACGGTGATGTCACGCAGAGTCAGTGTCAGCACGCTGATCGACGGCCGCGTTCGCATCGGCGGCGGCGCGCCGATTGTCGTGCAGTCGATGACCAACACCGACACAGCGGACGCAGAAGGCACGGCCTTGCAAGTGCACGCATTGTGGCGCGCGGGGTCGGAGCTGGTACGCATTACCGTCAACAGTGATGAAGCCGCCGCGGCGGTTGCCGGCATTCGCGCACGACTGGATCAGCTCGGTTGCGACGTGCCGTTGATCGGTGATTTTCACTTCAATGGCCACAAGTTATTGAAGGCACATCCGGCTTGCGCAGAAGCGCTCGCCAAGTATCGCATTAACCCTGGCAATGTCGGCCGCGGCAGCAAACGAGATCCGCAGTTCGCGGAAATGATCGAGGTGGCCTGCCAATACCGCAAGCCCGTGCGGATCGGTGTGAACTGGGGCAGCCTTGACAGCGATCTGCTAACAAAGATGATGGACGATAACAATGCGCTGGCGGAACCGCGCAGCGCGAACGATGTCATGCGCAGCGCGGTGGTCGAAAGCTGCCTGCAAAGCGCCGCACGCGCTCAGGAGCTGGGCCTGCCACACGATCACATCGTGCTGTCCGCCAAAGTCAGTGGCGTGCAGGACCTGATCGCGATTTATGGCGAACTTGCCGTGCGCTGCGATTACCCGCTGCATCTGGGGCTCACTGAAGCTGGCATGGGCAGCAAAGGCATAGTCGCCTCGACAGCGGCGATGGGCGTGCTGCTGCAACAGGGTATCGGCGACACCATCCGGGTTTCACTGACACCGCAGCCTGGCGGTGATCGAACTCAGGAAGTCGTTGTGGCGCAGGAAATCCTGCAGACCATGGGTTTACGCTCATTTACGCCGATGGTCATTGCCTGCCCCGGTTGCGGCCGCACGACCAGCACGTTCTTTCAGGAACTGGCGCAACAGATCCAGACGCATGTGCGCGAGCGCATGCCGCAGTGGCGCGCGCAGTACATCGGGGTCGAAACCATGAACGTCGCCGTGATGGGCTGCGTAGTCAATGGCCCGGGTGAAAGCAAGCACGCTAACATCGGCATCAGCCTGCCGGGTACGGGCGAGCGGCCGGTGGCGCCGGTGTATGAAGACGGCGCAAAGACTGTGACACTCAAGGGCGAACAGATTGCCGCGGAATTCCACGATCTGGTTGAGAAATACGTCGAACGCACTTACCCGAGAAAAACTCCATGAACGAACTTGCCCAAAAGAAATGCGCGCCCTGCGAAGGCGGGGTGCAACCGCTGACGCGCGCCGCCAGCGAAAAATACCTGGCGAAACTGGCGCCAGCCTGGCAACTGAATGGCGCCGCCACCGAAATTCGCAAGGAATTCAAGTTCGTCGATTTCTACCGCGCCATGAGTTTCGTCAACGCACTGGCGCACATTGCTAACACCGAGGACCACCACCCCGATCTCGAGGTTGGCTACAACTATTGCCACGTGCGCTACGCCACGCATTCGATCAAGGGCCTGTCGGAGAATGACTTTATCTGTGCGGCGAAAATCGACCGCCTTCTGGACTGATCCATCATGACGACAACACCCCGATTTGCCACTCAACTCGTCGGCAGCTGGTGCAAACCCAAATGGCTCTGCAACCACGACATGTTCTTTGCGCCCGAGAACACCTGGTGGCGCGTGGCAGCCGAGCAACTCACCGAGGCGCAGGATGACGCGACACTGCTTGCCATTCGCGATCAGGAGCTGGCAGACCTGAGCTATGTCACCGACGGCGAACAACGCCGTCAGACCTTCAGTGGCTATTTCAACGTGTTAGGCGGCATCGACAGCGTCAATCGCACGCCATATCAGGTGCAGGGCGGCGACATTGGCGACGCGATCACGATGAAGAACCGACCCGCGCTCGCGATCAAACCCGATGCGAAAGCGCCTGTGTTCACCATTCCCACGGTGGCGGCCCCAATTACCTGGGATCGACCGATTCTCGGAGCGGACTTCGCTTTCCTGCGCAAACACACCCAGCGGTTGGCCAAAGGGACGGTGATCGGCCCCTGCTCGCTGGCCGTCAGGCTGGCGGACAAATATTACGGCTCGACCGCTAAACTCGCCTGCGCCATTGGCGACGCGCTCAATCACGAACTGCGCGCGCTCGAAGCCTCGGGCGCAGATCTGGTTCAGATCGACGAACCTGAAGTTCATTTCCGCTACAGCATCGTCAAAGATTTCGCGATCGAAGCCATTAATCGAGCGGTGCACGGCATCAAGATCCCGACAGCGGTCCATATCTGCTACGGCTATTCGAAAAACATCGCGACCAAGCGTGTCAACCCGGTTTACGAGAATGCACTGCGTGTGTTAGCTGCGTCGGACGTCAGCGACATCAGTTTGGAATACGAACAACCCGGTCACATGCCGGAACTGCTGACCCATCTGGGCAACAAGGGCGTCATCCTGGGGCTGCTGAATCTCGACACGGAAGCGCCCGTCGAATCGGTCGACCATATCGTCGAGCGCGCACGCGCCGCACTGCAAGTGATCGCGCCAGAGCGGTTGCGACTGGCGCCCGATTGCGGCATGTGGTTCCTGCCTCGTGAGCGCGCGTTAGGTAAGATTTCGGCGCTTGAGCAGGCGGCGGCGCAATTGCGCGGCTGATCGATTCCCGACATATGGAGACGCCAGTCGCAGCCGGACCCTTCGGTAGCTGGCTGGCAAAAGCGCGCGCGTCGCTGCGCGGCGAAGCCGGCAATGACGTTCCCTGTGGCGATTGCGTCGGCTGCTGCACCTCGTCGTACTACATACCGCTGCGGCCAAGCGACGCTGCCACCCTGGAAAAAGTCCCGGCCACGTATCTGACCAAATCGCAGCAGCCGCCCGATGGAACCTGGATGATGGGTTACAAAGCTAACGGCCATTGCCCGATGTTCGACGGCAAAGGATGTTCGGTTTACAAGGCGCGTCCGCAAACCTGCCGCGACTACGATTGCCGTATCTTCGCTGCAGCGGCCATCGCTGCAGGCGGCGCTGAGAAGGACGCAATCAATCGTCGCGTCCGGGCCTGGATTTTCACATACGCCGATGGCGCGGAACGCAGCCTGCATGCGGCTGTCAAAAGAGCTGCGGACTTCATCAGCGGCAACATCGAAAAATTTCCCGCAGGTTTCACCCCTGCGACTTCGATGGCTATCGCCGTACTGGCAATCAAGGTGTATCCGCTTTTCAAGGACCACGACCCTGCACCCATCAATGCGGTGGAGCTGATAACAGCCATTGTTGCAGCGAGCCAAATTTTCGATCGCTCCTGACGGACACCTTTTGGCAGGGCATTACCGCCGGTTTTCTTTTGGCTGCCATGAATCTTGCAAGCCCTGGCGTAGATTCATACGGTGTTTTCCACATTGATGTGGCAGCGACACATCGCGACTCTGCCACCATTCCGTGAAAATGCTGCGCAGTCTCGGAAACCCCTTCTGAACGTCGGCTAAGGAGAAAACTGGTGGTCGGCAACCGGTCAACAGGGGTCAATCTCCACGCGAAATTGCGGTGCCGGGGAACCCCTATCGCTTGATTCGTTACCCGTAACGCGTTACATTGTCACGCGTTACAAGGTGGAGTTTTTCCATGGCACAACCTGCCGAAAGAATGAAGGATATGCGCGAACGACGCCGCGCTCGCGGCCTGCGAGAGTTGCGGTTGGTCGTTCCAGATGCGCGTTCGAAGGCGGTCCGGAGGCGCGTCGCCAAGCAGGTGAGCGGCTTGGATAGGTCGCGCGAGCTGGAGGCAACTCGATGGAGTGAGTCGGTGTCGGAGTTTGATGCCCGATGAGGCGCGGTGACGTGGTGACAGTCGCCGCAGCCGGCGACTATGGTAAGCCCCGGCCGGCAGTGATTGTCCAGACCGATGCCCTCCCGTCTGAGCATGCATCTGTCGTGATCTGCCAGTTAACTTCCGAATGCAACGATGCGCCGGATTTCCGGGTGACGATTGAGCCGAGCGAAGAGAATGGCCTGCGGGTGAAATCGCAGGTGATGGCAGACAAACCGGTTACGGTCCGACGCGAGCGAATCGGGCGAAAGGTCGGACGTCTCGACGCAAAAGATGTCTCGCGACTCAATATAGCCTTGGCATTTGTGATGGGTTTGGCGGACTAGCCGCTGCAGCGGGTCAAATTTGCCAATCGGCGGGCGCCATCAGTCCTCGCTGTATCGCGTCAAAAACATTGACAAGACACAATCAATTGTTGTGTAATCACAATATATTGTTGATTGGCACCATTATTTTGAGCTTACACAACCGAATATCAGTTTTTCGTGCAGAGCGCGGCATATCCCGACGGCAATTGGCCGAAGCGGTCGGAGTTAACAATCAGACAATTGGTTATCTCGAACGCGGCGACTACAAACCAAGCTTGGAACTCGCTTTGAAGATCGCGCGTCATTTTGGCGTAACTGTCGAGATGGTCTTCTCGCTTGAGCGCTTCGAACCCATTGCCATGACGCTCAAGCGCACAGGAGAAGACAAATGAAGCCCCGTCGTAGAAGCATCCTGTCGATGCTGGATGACACTGTGCGGTGGAACGGAACGCCCGCCCGAGTCGCTGCTCAGATGACCGATGATCCCGATCGTAAGCATCGGCCATTACGCTGGATCCCGATCTGGCCGATCGCTTTCTCGTGCGCCCTGCTCGTGATTTCCATGGCTTGGCCGTCAGCGCTGGATCGAGTCTCGCTGGGCTTCACCATCAGCATCATCACAGTATTTTGGTGCGTCATCCTGGGAATGGTGCCGGGCATTCACATGAACGGGCCATTGGGAAAACCTTCGTTGAAAGATGACGAACGCGAGGCGGCGCTGAGAAAGGATTCTTTCCTCTTTTGCCTGGGATTGCTCGCCGTTCTCAATGGCCTGGGCCAACCCAGCCTCATGATCGTGTCTCACTGGCAGGATTGGCAAATCGCGCAGACTGCGAGCGTCGTAACGTCGGCCCTCATGCTGAATGCCACCTTGTTAGGATGTTTGCCGACACTCTATGCAAGTTGGAATCTATCGCAGCTGCCGATGGAATGATCGCGTCCAGCTAGCAGGTACATACAAAATCCGTGCTCAGTAATTGGGCAGCCCGATAACAGACAATCGTGACAGGCAGCAATGGTCACTTTCTCCGTTGCGAGATACAGCCAGCGTTGGGAGTGTCAAAATCACCGGAATAGCGGTACCGAGCAAACAATCTGGCGATTACCGGTCCCCCGTGGACGTGGGCGCTCGGGAAATCCAGGTGCCAAAGCGGCCCATGGAGAGGCGCGATAGTATGTGCACTCTATCTGCCTGCGATTTCTGAGTTTCCAAAGGGACGACTGCGATGAGCTTTCCTTACGTCACAGACATGATCAACGCGGCCTTCGGCACACGCTGGAATCTGCCAGTGGCGACGTTCGGACTATTTTTTGCACTTGCTGTGTTGTTGGCGACATACGTTGCAACCCGCACGGTCAAGCAATATGAGGAGCGTGGAAAGCTGCCGACTCGATCGCATGTTGCATTTTCCGACGCGGCGCTCCTATCCATTCTCGCTGGCGTTGTCGGTGCCAGAGTATTCGATATTTTGGATAACCTCGATCACTTCGTTGCTGATCCGATGTCCATGATACTGACACGAACTGGCTTCTCGATATTCGGAGGCCTCTTTTTCGGGATCGTCGCAGGCGTAATTTTCGTTAGGCGCCGCTCTATTCCTGTCATGCCGATGTTAGATGCCACCGCGCCAGCGATGATGCTTGGATATGGGATCGGGCGATTGGGCTGCCAGGTATCCGGTGACGGCGACTGGGGCATCGTATCGAATATGGCAATAAAGCCAAGTTGGCTACCCGATTGGCTGTGGGCGCAGACTTACGACGGCAATATCGTCGGCGCTGTCATTGCACCGCCCGGCGTATACCCGACGCCAATCTACGAAGTCGTGATGGCGTTAGCCATCTTCTGGATTCTTTGGCGGCTCCGGTTTCATAAAAATAGAGCGGGATACTTGTTCTCGGTTTACCTGATGGCCGCAGGATTTGAGAGACTCCTGATCGAGAAAATTCGCGTCAACACGCGGTACGAAGTGCTTGGTACTCTGGTCACCCAGGCAGAGGCGATCTCATTTCTCTTGATAATTGCGGGTCTGATCGGAGTGTTGGCCACGCTAAGTCCAAATCGGCTGTGGCCAAGAGCTATCGTTTCAGTTGGTGTGCTTGCCGCTCTTTCAGCGTGCGCACCACATTGAGCGCTGCTGCGCGAAGAATCGGCACACCCCGACAACTCGGCGTGGTTGCTCCGTATTTTCGGTGTCCGAAACCGGTCGTTGCCTGAGGTCAGCTCCGGGTCAACTTTCCCCATTGACAGCCATCGGCAAAATTGGCACGGTCAAATTCGAACGAATGGCGGCTCGGGAGCGGACCATCCGGCTCTTGCCGGCCCGAAGGAGCCATTCGGATAGCAGAATTCATTGTCCGATTGCGGCCACTCAAATGCAGCTTTCTGGGTCGCAGCGGTACCGATTCAGTTGGAGCCGAACCTTCTCATTCTTACGCGTTCATGGGCGGACTTGGCGCGAGTTACGTTGGACCAGGTTTGAGCCGTTGCTGCCGGACGGTCGGGTACACTTCAAATATGATCCGCGACTTAGAATCGGGGCGCCGATGGACACGAATGGTTACTTGTGGTTGGCGCGTCACACGTATCAATTCCGATGACACTTTGAAATGAACTACGACGGCCTACCGACTGACTATTGGAACCGCCAAATTGCGCGAGTCGAAGAATTGCGCCGAAAAATTGCGGCGCGAAGCTTAATCGCTGCCGGGCGCGTTATTCCTGATGACGCTGATCTCGTCATTGGCACTGGGCGTCGAATTGATGCGACGATCATGTTCACTGATATTTCCGACTTTTCGCAGCGGTCTTCGAATACTTCCGACGAGCAAGAAATGATGCTCCGGGTGCTGAATCTCTACTTCACCGAGATGATTAGAATCATTGAGGAATACGGTGGTGTAGTGGAAAAAAACACTGGCGACGGTCTTATGGCGTATTTCGAGGACAAGCACGCAGGGACAGGCGACGAGAATTCTTCAAAATGTGCGATCGCGTGCGCACTAACTATGCAGGCGGCGAATGAGTACTTACTTAATCCAATTCTTCGCGCTAGCGGCGTTACACCTATTCAATACAGGACAACGATTGAGCACGGTGCTGTGACAATTGCACGCATCGGAGCTCCGCAGCGATTTAATGCAAATGTTGCAATAGGGAACGCCGCGAATTTTGCTTCGAAAATGCTGGGTCAAATCAAAGCCAATGATATTGGCGTGGGTCGCGCGGCATGGGTTCGCCTGCCTGAGTATTGGCGAAACACCTGGACTAACTTAGCCCCAACAAGCACGGGATGGACTTACGGAACACCTCCGCAACCCTATCCCTTGTATTTGTATTTAGGGCGATGGGTGAAACTTGTATGAGCATTCAATCCGGCGATTCGCAATCAGCATCGTCTACGGGCGAGTCTGTCATCGCTGTTCCCAATCATGTAACTAGAGAGTCGATCCCGCGACCTGCCGCCGACGAAATGACATCAGCAATTAATGACCAACCGTCGCCGCTCGGGCCAAATACGACGGCTGCAGCGCCAGAATTTAGAGCCAAATTTGCCGAGGAAACGCATCAATACATTCGCGACAACATCCGACTCGCCGATCAGAAGGCGACGTTCTTTTTCACCGCTGCGACCGCGCTTCTTGCGTTCTTGTATCAAAATCGCATATCAGAATCTTGGTTGAAGCCACATATGTCGTGGAACGTTTTAGACGTATGCGCATTTTTGGCAATGATTGCACTAGCAATCGGCGCACTCGTCGCGCTTTTTGTTGTTATGCCACGCCTACCTGGTTCGCGAAGAGGGTACTTGTTCTGGGAGGCGATTGCTGAGTATGAATCGAGTCGTCACTACGCGGACGACCTAACAACGCTTTCTCAGGCTACTCTTGTTCAGCAAAAGGCTGAGCACTGCCACGACCTTGCCAAAGTATGTCGCTCCAAGTACAGATTCCTAAAGGTAGCTCTCGTGGCCTGCGGTGTCGGGTTGTTCTTTTCTGTAGTTGTCTTCTTGTTCCTGCGACCGGGATTCAGCGGTGTATCTGCCCCGACGGCGACTGTGCAAGCGCCGATGAAGTGATTTGCAGACTGAAGGACTATTGGCTTCTGCCTCCGGCAACTTTCCCATTTCTTATTGATCATCGGAAAGTAGCCATGTTTCAGTACTCGAAATAAGTCGTTGGCGATTGGCAGCTTCGGGTCAAGTTCGCCAGTTCGGCATCCGGTGGCTGTTTTGTTGTGGTCGGCGCCAAGTATGATCCTCGCTAATTCCTGATGACAGAGGTGGACTTACCCATGACGATCACTGGTGGCTGTCTTTGTCGGGCCGTTCGATACACGGTCACAGCAGATGCAATAACAACCCGCGTATGTTGGTGCCGCGACTGTCAGTACCTGGCCGCCGGCAGCTCAACCATCAACGTCGTTTTTCCGGCTGCGTCCGTCACGATCTCGGGGCCGCTGGGTGATTACACCAGCGTCGCAGATAGCGGCACGCAAATGCATCGACAGTTCTGTGAGCGCTGCGGAACTCCAGTGACGAGCAAAGCTGAAACGCGTCCGCATCTGACAATCCTCAGGGCGGGAACTCTGGACAACCCGGATATTGCGAAACCATCGCTAACAATTTGGACCGACTCCGCGCCTTCATGGGCGTGTATTAATGACGGGCTGCCGCGCACGTCGCGTCAACCACCACCAGCTGGCTAACGCCCGCGCGCATTTCAGTCTGAATAAGTTCGCCCGATTGCGGACGGTTGCCAAGTTCCGCTTCGGGTCATAAGACGACGAGCTCGCGAACGTAGGCAGCCGCGGGTATCTCAAAACGTGCAAGGTCATACCCGACACGTCCGGAGGCCTCTATTCGCTGGCGGCGAGGTCGAGGAAGTACTGCTTCTGCGACGGGTAGTACTCATCGAACTTACGGAACGGCCGGCCCTCGCGCGAGTGGACTAGCAAGTCGAGATAGAACTCCCAACCGGGACCGAAATCCCCTGCCATCGTGCGATCGGTAAGGTGGTGCACGAACGTCATCGTGGTAATGCCACCGGTCTCCTCCAGTGTGATCTCGTACGACACGCCATAGGGTCCCTCGCTGGTGATAGCCAGATGCCGCGGCGCTTCGCAGCGCTCGACGATGGCCGTGGATTCGGGCGCGCCTTCTTCCTGGATCATCGTGTACGCGATCTCGTTGCCAGGGCCGGGCTTATCGACCCAGCGCCAGGGTCCGAACCATCGCGCGGTGCTCTCGGTATCCGTGAGGCTCTTCCAAACGTCGTCCATCGGAGCGCGAAACGTACGGACCAAATGCAGGTCGTTGCCGACTAGTCGGCCGGTCGGGGTTGGTGCGCTCATCCTGTCTTCCTCCTTTTGTCACCCATGAGCTTGGTGCGTGCGGCCTTGCCTCTGGCACGCACGCGATAAACCTCGGTCTCGAGCTTCATGAATCGCCGCTCCCATGCGCTCCGTTTGGCATCGTGCGAGATACGCAGCTCGGCGACGAAGGCTTCTACCTGAGCGAGCGGTGCGAGCTCAAGTCGATAGACACGTTCGCGCCCCGAAACTTCATCACGCACGAGACCCGCCTCGCGCAGTACGCGCAGATGGCGGCTCACGGCCGGTCGGCTAACGGAGAATGCTCCGGCGATCGCACCTGCGGGCAGCGAGGCATCGCGAACCAGGCGCAGGATTTTCCGACGAATCGGATCTGCGAGGGCTTGCATAGTGCCATCCATAAATTACGTGTAACGCAACAGTTACGCGTTGTCAAGAGTGATCGAGGGGCGATTTGTCAGCTCTAAGCTGGGCGCCCGCAGTCGAGCGAACAAAAAGTTCAAACTGACGCTGCGGCGCAGTGACTTACTATTGAAGTAATCATGACTGAACGACTCTGCCGGACACTAGACCGATGCCTGCGAAATAGAGGCAAGGCTGCGCGCACGCGGCCGTTTAGGGTCAGACGCAGTCCGTCGTCCTAACAAATCCAGGGCTCAAGGTGCTGGTTGGCTGACGGATGATTCCGCAAGGCCGAGGAAAGCGGCCATGCGCGCCGCTTCGTCGTGAAGGGCAGCACGGTATCGCTTATCGCGCGGCGCCCGGCCGACCACATAGCCGGGTTGCAACACGAGGTGCCCACCGTGCACTGCGGCGTTGACCCAGCCGATCATATGTTCGCGCCACAACAACGGCAGCGCGTAGTAGCCCCGCACCCGCTTGGACGCCGGCACATAGGCCTCGAAGCGGTATGCCCAACCCCACAGCAACTCGAAGCGGCGACGATCCCAGACGATGGGATCAAATGGCGCGAGCAGGCGCACCTTGTCGTCAGGTTCGTATCGTCGCGATGCCGGCGACTCGCCCCCAGGCCAGTACCAATGCAGGCCACCGATCTCTGCTGAAGGTAGTCGCACTATGGCGCGGCGAAATGCGCCAGGTCGCTCGTCGCTCCACTGCGGCGCCGCCAGCCGTAGATGGGCGACGAGGGCGCGCAGGCATGGCCCGGGAAGCGGCGCGTACTGGGCAACGATTACGTCGACCAGCGCATCCAGTGCCGCGGCGACATCGTTTGCCTCCATGACCTGGTACTGGTCGGCCACGGCGTACACGCGCACACCGCTCTCGCGCCGTGCAATACGCACGAGTCCCCGGTAGTGCATGCTGTCGAGTAGTTGCGTGCTAGCGTTGCTGGAGCCACCGAACCAGTTGCGTGTCTTGCCGTGCTGAAAGTGCGCATCCACCTCGCGCGGATGCACCGCGCCATGCTCGCGCACGAAGGCGAGCACCTCGCGCGCCATCGCCCAGCGTTTTTTCGTCCACGCGGTGCGCGCGTTGCGAGGATGCAACAGTCGATGTGTGTCGCGCGGCACGAAGCCGTAGTTGACGAAGAATTCTTCTTCGATTGCCAGCCGAGGGTAGCGTCGTTCCAGATCACCGGCGCGGTAGTCGCGCACTCTGTGGCGCAGTATCAGGTCCTGCGCCCGTGCCGGCGCCCGAATCGGATCAGCTTGAACGAAACCCAGTCGATCGATGGCCTTGAAAAGAGTGGTTGAAAACAGCGTCCGAGCCACGGCATGGCGGCGCATGTGATCGAGTGTGAGAGTCGGCATACGCCGGGAAGTAGCCATGCCCAAGAGCATACAACTGTCCGCTCCGGATCAGCTTTACCCGCTTGACAGCAGCCTCTGCTACCACGGATTCAATGGCTGCTCTGTGGCTGTCTGTTTGGTGATTCCCGGCCTCGTGATGACGGTGACAAATCCGAAATGACTGCAAGGAGGCCGACACTCCAGAACTGCGTTAGGTTGAGTTTGCCGCTGCCGGCAAGTTCATGTCCGGCCTAGTGCTTCTCAGACTGCCGCTCACTGGTACGCGACGGGAACGATTCTGCGGTGCGTACCGAAAATCGACTGAGGCGATGTCCGTAGAAATACGTTCGGTTGGCGGATTGTACGATCTTGATTGTGGCCGATTTGCAGTGCACGTTATGTCAGGGAGAACGTGAGACCGCTAGCTGTCACAGGAGTTACGACGATGCTTGAAACTATTGCTGTTGTTCTGATCATCCTCTGGCTTCTGGGTTTGGTCACGTCGTACACGGTGGGAGGATTCATTCACATTTTGCTAGTTGTGGCGATTGTGATGATCCTGCTTCGCGTTATCAGAGGCAGAGGCCTTTGAATTACATCCATGGAACCAGCCGCGCCTTGCGCAGCAATTGGAGACCGACATGAAATCAATTTTGCTCGCCCGAGCCATGATTGCGTCGCTTGCAATGATGTGTTCGGTCGCTATCGTCGATTCATGCAGCGATACGACCAGGTTATTAAGGGTGGCCTGATGTACGAGGCATCGGTGTCAGGGCAGAAATTTTGTACAAACGACGAGGCGCGAAGTAAAGGCCTCTTCGAGGCGCTGTAAGCGAGCGTTCGAAATTCGCGTCCCGCGAAGACCGAATGGTTGAAGAGGACAGGAACCAACATTGGCGATTCAGCGCGGGGCCAAAAAATTGCACAAGCTTGAGAATTCTCGCGTGAGCAAAGTTCGCCCTATTACAGGCGTTGGCACCTCTATTGCGCGCGCCTACATTGGTTGACACCTGGCAGCGTCACAATGTGCAAAATGCCCGCTAATAACAACCCACCTGAGAGAATCGCTGCATGAAACTACCGGCCGGTTTCCTGGGCACACGTGCCGACGTGCTGCTGGATATTGTCATCCTATCGCTGGTCGTCGTCGTACCGGTGCTCATCTACTCCTGGACCAAGGTGCGACAGAAGCAGTACGCGCTGCACAAAGGCGTGCAGCTGACACTGCTCGCCGTGCTGACTGTGGCAGTGGGAGTTTTCGAAGCCGATATGAACGGCCTGGGCGGCATCTTTGTGGCGACCGCGGCGAGAAGCTATGCAGGCACACCCACACTCAATTTCTGGATCTACCTCCACACCGCGTTTGCCATCCTGACGACGCTGTTGTGGTTCGTGCTGGCCATCGCTTCAGTGATGAAATTCCCCAAGCCGCCGCAATCCAACGAATTCTCCGGCGCACACCGGGTTTTCGGACGCCTCGGCATGATCACGATGGCGATCACCGGCCTCACCAGCGTGCCGGTGTACGTCTACGGCTTCGCGCTTTGATCGCCCGCTACTTGCGTTGCATGCGCCGCCGTACGAGTTCGCCCGCCTCCTTGTAGGTCTCGGGCAACTGCTCGAGGAAAGCGCCAGGCTGGAACACCGGCTCATACTGTGTAAACACCGGCAACAGCAACTGCATTGGAAATTCCGGCACACGGCGCGTCTTGCGGAAGTCCGCGATCGGAATGCGCGCGCTGGCGAAATCTTCATGGTGGTTGTCGGTCTTGCCGATCGTCGTGCCGCGTGGGTCAACAACCACTGTGCCTTCGTCATGCGTGCCTGAGGCTTCCGGGAAACCCAGATTGCCGGGTGACACGGAGTTGCCAACCCCCACGGTATAGATGCGATTTGCGCGCGCCGTGGCCACGGCTGACTCATTGTTGGACCCGCCGGTGACGGACAACACCATGATCTCTGCGCCCTTCATCGCGAGTGCGGTATAGAGGATCGGTTCACCGCCAACGGCCGTGACCGCGATATTGCCAATATCGGTGCGCGCAACCGGCAGCGTCGCATCCCAACCGTACATTTCAACGTAGCGATCGAGCACATCGTAGACCGTTGTGCCAATCAACGCGCCCTCGCCGAACAAGCCGAGTATGTTGCGCGCCTTCCATTGTTTGCTGACGATGTTGCCGTCCGGTCCCACCAGCACCGACATATTGATGACATGACGCGGCCAGTCCTTGTCCTTGGCATAACAGCCAAACGAAATGTAACAGCCGTACTTCTTCGCGCGTGCGCCGATTGCCTCGACCTCAGGCCCCGGCAACTCGAATGCCACGCGATTCAATTCAGTGCGCGTCCAGGGTTGAAAACCCTGAATCGGAAATTCATGCAGGCACAGCAAATCCTGCTTGGCTCCCCACAATCGCTCGCCACCCCACTCTTGCGCTGAACCCTGCGCCTTGTCGATCAGGTCGGTGACATGCGCAAGATTGGCTTTCATCGTCGGCGCCAAATTGCGGACATCGACGGACCTGACAACCGATTGGATCGCAGTCACATTGATGGAGTCCTGTCGCAGCGGCAGTTTGGCGTACTCGCCGCGCTTGGCCACCTGAATACCAGACGCCGCAGCTGCGGCAGGGGCAGTCTGCGCATCCGCTGCCTGGCTTGCCGCCAGACTCGCTCCGGCCGCGCCCGCGGTCAGCGCCAAATTTTTGAGAAACGCACGACGCACGCGCAGACGATTCTGTGTTTCTTTCTTGCTCATGAGACCTCCTGACTACAATTATTAATCAGCCAACTGAAAGCGGATAGGCAACTCTTTAAAGGTGCCGGGACAATTGGTGGTAAATGTCATGCGGCTCGCAGCTAACAAGGCACTGCGGTCGATGCGGAAAAAGCCACTCGATTGCGTGACTCCCAGCGGCACCGCCAAACCGCTCTTGGCGGTAAAGACCACCCGAACGCGCACCAAGCCCTGCTCGTCCGCAGTGCGCGCGGCACTTGCATAAAAATCGTCCAGCGGCGGCGCGCCGGCGAGTTTGAATTTGCAGGGCGCCGGTGGTGCGCGCGCGAAGGTTGTGTCGCCGGAATCCGCTTCATCGCGCTCGGCCGTGGTATTGCATATTACGAAACTGCGCGCCGGATCGATGGGGTCGTCGATTTCTACGGCAAAGGGCGTTTCGTTGCCACGCGACGCCACCAAAGTGCCGAAATTCTCAACATACGGCATCTTCTTGTCGCCTAACAAAAAAAACAACTGGCCGGCACAGGCAAGCTCGGCATTTGAATCATTGCTGATTTCTACGCGTGTCGAAGGACAATCCGGTTGCTTCAAGACTTTGCAGGGCTGACGCTCGGCGGCGCGAAAAATTCGGTATGACCATGCGGATTTTGTCAGGGTCAGGCCCTTGCCTGCTGCCAGCTGCGTGTCAGCGGCAAACGCTGACTGAGCCGCTGTAATCAGTAGCCATGCTGACAAAACCCAGCTCTTTGAATCTTTCATGTTCTTTCTAATCCTGGTCGCCCATGTTACTTCCGGCCGCGAGCCGCGCGCGGCAGATCGCCGGCGACGCCCAATGCGCGGCTGGCAAACCAACGCCGCAACGGCGCGTTATCGCCTACTGCATTCATACCGCGCCGCGCCCATTGCGACCACGTGTCATCGCCCGTCGCCAGGAAGCGATTAATGACATCCATGGCCTGGCTCATCAGTTCGTTTTCCGACCTGCGCCAGCGTTCGTAGTTGCGCAACACGCGCGCCGCACCAAGGTCTTCACCTTCAGCATG
>JAYVJR010000017.1:0-2171 GCA_043769085.1 Gammaproteobacteria bacterium | reverse complement strand
CCTTCGTGGCCAAGCCGCCGATCGTGATTGCCGACGAACCGACCGGCAACCTCGATCCGGAACTGGCGCGCGACATCATGCGTTTGTTCAAGCGTTTTCAGGATGTCGGCGTCACGCTGGTGATCGCGACCCACGACTATGATCTGGTGCGCGAATTCGGCACACGGCAGCTGGTGCTCGACAACGGCAAACTGCACGATCACGGCGCGCCGGCCGCGCCTGACCCAGCGCCGGTCGCAGGAGCCGCCTGATGCGCGCTGTCATGACCTGGTTCCTGCGCCATGTGCAGGCCCTGTTAGGTGCGCTGGGACGGCTGGCACGCAATCCACTCGCCAGCGTCATGACCGTGTTTGCCATTGCGCTCGCACTGAGCATGCCGCTGGCGCTCAAACTGGTGGTCGATAATCTGCGGCTCGCGACCGGCAATTTCGCCGATGCCGTCGACCTTACGGTCTATCTCAAAGCCGACGTCAAACTGGAAAAGGCGCAGCAACTGACGCGCAATGCGCGGCAGAGGCGCGAGGTCGCCGCGGTTACCCTGGTACCCGCTGACGAAGGGCTCGAGGAATTTCGCCAGCATTCAGGTTTCGGCGCCGCGTTGCAGGCGCTTGAAGGCAACCCGTTGCCGCATGTCATCAACGTGCGCCCGACCGCCCCCGCCAGCACGCCGGCACAAATGGAATTGCTGAAGCGCTATTTTGCCGCCTGGCCGGAAGTCGAGGCGGTGCAGGTCGACAACGAATGGGTGCAGCGCTTCAGCAACCTCCTGGTGTTGTTCAGCCGGCTCCTGGGGTTAGGCACTGTATTGTTGGCTCTGGGCGTGGTGGCCATCATTGGCAATACCATCCGGCTCGAGATCCAGAACCGGCGCGCGGAAATCGAGGTCACCAAGCTGGTGGGCGGTTCGAATGCGTTCGTGCGCCGGCCATTTCTTTATACCGGCGCGCTCTACGGGGCGCTCGGCGCCATGTTCGCGCTCGGCTTCGTGTCGTTAGGTGTCGCCTTGATCGCAGGTCCCGCCAATCGCCTCGCACTGCTGTATGGCAGCGGCTTCCAGCTGCGGGGCCCGAGCACCGTTGACATGGGAATCCTCGGGCTTGGTGCGCTGGGTCTGGGACTCGTGGGCGCCTGGCTGTCAGCCGGGCGGCAACTGTCGGCAATCGAACCGCGCGCTTGAGTTTCTGGGCTACCCCAGAATTTATCTATATTTTTCAATGGATTAGCACGCTGCAGTGAACTGTGGAGCGGCTTTAGCACTCTATCTGTCGGAGTGCTAAAATAGCGCCTGTTGATTAGGTTCTCAACCTGGAGGTTAGGTACCCAATGACCACGAACACACTGGCTCTGAGATCAGGTCCGGGATCTGCCGATTTTGCCCTGACCGGGCCGCTGGGCAGTTTCGACGCTTATCTCGAGCGCGTGTCCCACATCCCGATGCTGTCGCGTGAGGACGAGCAGGGTCTGGCGCTGCGCTTCCATCGCGATGGCGACCTGGAGGCGGCGCGTTCGCTGGTGCTCTCGCATCTGCGCTTTGTGGTGCACATCGCCCGCGGCTACAGCGGCTATGGCCTGCCCGTCGGCGATCTCGTCCAGGAAGGCAACGTCGGCCTGATGAAGGCCGTCAAGCGCTTCGATCCTTCGTTAGGTGTGCGCCTGGTGTCGTTTGCAGTGCACTGGATCCGCGCCGAGATCCACGAATACGTGCTGCGCAACTGGCGGCTGGTCAAAGTCGCGACCACCAAGGCGCAGCGCAAACTGTTTTTCAATCTGCGCCGCCTCAAGAAAAATCTCAGCTGGTTGTCAGCCGAGGAAACCGCTGCGGTCGCACGCGATCTGGGCGTGACCACGGCCGAAGTCACCGAGATGGAGCAACGCCTGTCGGCGCGCGATCTGTCGTTCGATCCGACCGCGACCGACGACGAAGATGACGGCAGCTACTCGCCCGCTCATTACCTGCCGTCGCCCGATGCGGATCCGGCAGTCCAGGCCGAAGCCGAACAGTGGGAAGACACGACCCATGACCGCCTGCAGCAGGCGCTGGCGACGCTGGATGCCCGCAGCCGCGACATTCTTGTCAGCCGCTGGAGCGGTGATGACAAGTCCACGCTGCATGACCTGGCCGCGCGCTATAACGTCTCTGCCGAGCGCATCCGCCAGCTCGAAGCCAATGC
>JAYVJR010000016.1:0-38203 GCA_043769085.1 Gammaproteobacteria bacterium | reverse complement strand
CCTCGCTCATGTATCTCGATACACATCACTCGTCGTTCCTTGCCAGTGAAAAAATCCGTCTCGGCCGCGCCCGCGTTACCTGTGCAGAGCTTCCCTAGCACTGCCCACAAAACATGCTGCCCAAGGGCCGCTTCAAACCCCTCGCCACCAATCACATGATAGTAAGAAACCACCGCCATGGCATTCACTGCCGACAGACCGAGCGCGCTCAGCCGACTCCAGAGACCAACAATCAGCAGCAAAGGAAAAAGCAGCTCGCCGCCAGTGCCGGCGACTGCCGCAACCGCCGGCGGCAACAAAGGCACGTAGTATTCATCCTGAAAAAGCGACAATGTCGCATCCCATGACGTGAGTTTGAGATATCCGGACTGCAAGAAAACCCAGCTCACATACAGTCGAGTGGCCAGTAGCGCCAGCGATCGCAATGGATCCAGACAACGCCCGGCCAATTCATCAAGTTTGACCAGGGGTGACAACAGATTCATGCGTTAGCTCCGGGGTCATGATTTTGGTGTTTGATCTCATGCCAGACCGGCCATCGCCTGGAGTTATTTCGCAGGTCGGATCCAAACCTGCAATTGAGAGTACGCCTTGATGCGCTGCCGATACGACAGCGCAGCGCGTTGAATCATCTGCAATTCTCGTTCGCCCACGTTGCGCACTATACGGCCCGGCGAACCCATGACCACGGATCCGGCGGGAATAACAGTATCAGGCGGTACGAGCGTGCCGGCTGCAATCACGCAGTGCTTGCCTATTCTCGCGCGGTCGAGAACCAGTGCGCCATTGCCGATCAGCGATTCATCCTCAATGCTGCAACTGTGGAGCAAAACCTGATGACCGATCGACACGTCCGTACCGATCCAGGTCGGGAACCCGGTGTCGGTGTGTATCACTGAACCGTCCTGCACGTTGCTGCCCGCACCTATCTCGATCCAGTCATTATCTCCGCGCACCACGGCGCCGAACCAGATGCTGGCCTCGGCCCCGAGGCGCACTGAACCAATGACATCGGCGCTGGGCGCCACGAAACTGCTGCCGGCCAAGTCTGGCGAGCGGTCATCAATCGAATAGATCATCATTGGAATAGTAAGGCACCGGCAGTGGTTACAGCCACCTAACAGCTGCAATTGGCGTAAAATAGGCCATCGTGCCCCACTCGACGACCCTGCCACCCCAGCTCTGGCGTACCACAGCCTGTGCGCTGCTTACTCCGCTGGCATTTGGGTTGTTGAGGAAAAAACAAGCGAATCAATGACCAGATGCTAACAAAAAGAAGGACAACATCGTTGCGTGGCCTGGCAGTCTGGTTGGCGGCCTGCGCAGCCATATGGCTGGCGTTGGCTGCCGGCCGGCCATTGAACAACCCGGACGAAGGCAGATACGCGGAGATTCCGCGCGAGATGCTCGCGAGCGGCGACTGGATAACACCTCGTCTAAATGACCTTGCCTACCTTGAGAAGCCGCCATTGCAGTACTGGCTGACGGCATTGAGCCTAAAAGCGTTCGGTATGAACGAATGGGCGGCCCGACTTGCACCGTTGCTGGCAGGTATTGCCAATATCTGGCTGGTCTGGCTTCTCGGCAGGCGCCTCGGCGGTGCAAGCGCTGGCATACTGGCGGCGCTGCTGTTGGGTTCATCGGTTATGCATTTTCTGTTAGGTCAAACCTTGACACTGGATATGCTTTTCACAGCCCTGATGACCGGAATGCTGTGCTGTTTTTGCCTGTCACAGCTGCCACAGTCTTCAGGTCACTGGCTGACTGCCAGCTGGGTTTTGTTAGGTCTGGCAGTCATGACCAAGGGCATTGTTGCTCTGGTAATCGCCGGCGGCGTATTGGGCCTCTATATTGTTTGGCAACGGGACTGGCCACTGATCGGCAGAATGCGGCTGCCAACAGGGCTCGTCATCTTGCTGGCGATCACCTTGCCGTGGTTTTTTGCAGTCGCGAGAAGCAACCCGGACTTCTGGCAGTTCTTTTTTGTGCGCGAGCATTTCCAGCGTTTTCTGACCGATGTCGCCGATCGGGTCGAGCCCTGGTGGTACTTCGGTGCGGTGTTAGCCGCAGGCTGTCTGCCGTGGGTGACGGAGATGGCCCGTTCGCTGCTGTTTGGCTGGCGCGCCACCCAAGCGCCAGGCCGATTTGATCCGCAACGACTCCTGTGGTTGTGGTGCGTATTTATCGTGATTTTTTTCTCGCTTTCTAAGTCCAAACTCGCGCCCTACATGCTACCGGTGGTGCCTGCGCTAGCACTGCTAACAGCGCTACGCAATCCGAACGGTAGAATTCGCGGGCAATGGCTGGGAATCGCGATGTTGCTGCTGGGGTCGGCAGGACTGTTAGTCGCAAGTTTTCGGCCCGATTGGGTGAGCACAGATCCTTACGTGGCCGAAGTCGCCGGCCGTGCTCGCTGGGGTATAATCGCTATCCTGGTGTTGGCGTTGGTCGCCGCCGCCGGCGTTGCGAGAGCCCGGCGCGGCCCCGAGCATTGGCAAGGCGTGGCGTGGTTGGCTGCAGGTTGGTTTGGCAGCCTGGCACTGCTGATGTTCACTCTCGGACACGAAGATCAATTGCGCTCGGGACGCGCCCTGGTTCCGGTGTTGGCAACAGTACCTCCTGGCACACCTATGTTCAGCGTGCAGACTTATGACCAGACCTTGCCGTTTTATCTCAACCGCACCATGACCATGGTCGACTACCGTGGTGAACTTGCCTACGGCATCGACCGTGCGCCGCAACTTGCCATCGCCTCGATGGCGCAATTCCAGCAGCGCTGGCAGGAGTTACCTGCCGCCGTTGCCATCATGCCGCTGAACACCTATGAAAACCTGCGAGCGCAAAATCTGCCGATGCGCGTGTTAGGCCAGGACCGCCGCCGCGTCGCGGTGAGCCGCCCGTGAGCAGCCTGACTTGGGCACTGATTCTCGGCGGCGTGCTGCTAAATGCAGCCGCGCAATTGCTTTTGAAAGCGGCGACATCCGCTACGGGTGCCATTACGCCCGATGTACCGGGCCTGGCCGCGGCGCTGCCAAAACTCCTGTCACACCCGGCTATCTGGGGCGGGATCGGCTGCTATGCTGTTAGCATTGTTATCTGGGTTGTCGCCTTGTCGCGCGCACCGGTCAGCATCGCCTATCCGATGTTGTCAGTGGGCTACATCGTCAACGCCGTTCTGGCTTTCTGGTTGTTCGGCGAGTCGCTGCATGCGAGCAAGGTTGCCGGGATTTTTGTCATCATATTGGGTGTCTACCTTTTGACCCGGAGCCCCGCATGACCGAGCGCCTGCCCTTTGCACGACCGACGCTTGATGCGGAAACGATCGCCGCCGCAGCTGCAGTGCTCGAATCGGCCTGGATTGCCACAGGCCCGAACGTCGCCAAGTTTGAAGCAGATCTGTCCGCCTACGTTGGCGGTCGCAGCGTTCGCGCCATGACATCGGGCACCGCTGCACTGGAACTTGCGCTACTGGCGGCAGGTATCGGCCACGGAGACGAAGTCATTGTGCCGGCGATGAGTTTTTCCGCCAGTGCCAACGTCGTGCTGCGCGTCGGCGCGCGGCCGGTTTTTGTCGATATCGAAGTTGCTACTCGCAATATCGATGTTTCAAAAATTGAGCCCGCCATTACGCCGCGCACGCGCGCGATCATGCCAGTGCATTTTGCCGGCTTGCCCGTGGACATGGACCAGTTGCTCGCCATCTGCGCACACCACAAGTTGCGCTTGGTCGAAGATGCCGCACACGCGATCGGCACGCGCTGGCGTGGTCAAAAAATTGGTTCTTTCGGGGATCTGACTTGCTTTAGTTTTCATCCTAACAAAAACATGACCACCATTGAGGGCGGCGCCATTGTATTCGCCAATTCAGCCGATTGCCGACTGGTAGATGCGGAGCGGTTCCATGGCATCGAGAAAGACACCGACGGCAATGTCGATGTTGTGCGACCCGGTGGTAAGTACAACTTGTCGGATGTGGCTGCGGCGATTGGCGTTCGGCAGCTTGCTCAACTAGAAGGTTTTGCGGCGCGACGGCGGCGTCTCGCAGATCTTTACTTCGCCGAATTCGGCGACCGACCACCGGGTATTTTGCCCGCCCAAGGTGACGACGGCCATTGCTGGAACATGTTCACCCTGCTGCTGCCGTTTTCACAGCTGGGCATGTCGCGCGTCGAATTTATCAAAGCGATGAGCAGCCATCACATAGCCATCGGGATCCACTATCCGTCGATTCCGGGACTCAGCTGCTATCGTCATCTCGGCTACGATCCGGCGCAGTTCCCGAACGCCAAACAGGTTGGCGAGCAAACGGTCACTTTGCCGCTATTTCCAACGATGGCGGATAGCGACATAGCCAGAGTGTGCGGTGCGATTCGGCAGGTGTTAGGTACGCGGCTGTGACCACCCTACCCGTACCCGCGCCGCCGCCCAAACTCAGCGTTGTCATTCCTGTATACAACGAAGAAGATTGCCTCAGCGACTTGTTTAAACGCCTGTACCCGGCACTGGACGCGCTGCAGCGTAGCTTTGAAGTCATATTCGTTGACGACGGTAGTCGCGACCGGTCAGTGGCAATGTTGCGTGAGGTGTTTCAGAAGCGACCCGTCGAAACACGCGTCGTCATCCTGCGCGGCAATTTCGGCCAGCACGCCGCAATCATGGCGGGATTCGAGCGCGCGCGCGGTGAGTTTGTCATCACGCTGGATGCGGACTTGCAGAATCCACCCGAAGAAATCGCCAAGCTGCTCAGTTGCTATGAACAGGGACACGACTACGTTGGCACCGTCCGGGTTGATCGTCAGGACGTGTGGTGGCGACGCAAAGCGTCGACGCTGATGAACTGGACACGCGAGAAGATTTCCGGCATCCGCATGACCGACCAGGGTTGCATGCTGCGCGGCTATTCGCGCGGCATTGTCGACGCGATTAATCAGACTCAGGAGGTCTCGACCTTTTTGCCGGCGTTAGGCAGCATGTATGCGTTGAACGGCACAGAAATCCAGGTCGCTCACGATGAACGCCTGGGTGGCGAGTCGAAATATTCTCTATACAAACTCATCCGGTTGAACTTCGATCTAATGACAGGTTTTTCGCTGGCGCCGCTGCAGTTCTTTTCGATGGCGGGTATGGTTATTTCCCTGTTGTCGTTCATTTTCGTGGTTTTTCTGACCATTCGACGACTGGTCATCGGACCGGAAGCGGAAGGCCTGTTTACGCTTTTTGCGATCGTGTTTCTGCTCATCGGCATCACCCTGTTCGGCATTGGCCTGCTAGGCGAATACATAGGCCGGATCTATCTGCAGGTGCGCCAGCGTCCCAAGTACCTCGTGGATGCTGTCATCGAAACACGAGCGGACAATCAGAGCGTATGACCAGCGCCGTTGTCTGCGCTTATTCCGAAGTCGGAGTGCGTTGCCTGCAGGCATTGCTCGATCAGGGTGTCGAGGTTATGCAGGTGCTTACGCACGAAGATGACCGCAACGAAAATCACTGGTTCGGCAGTGTCGCGGAGCTCGCGCACCAGCATGGGCTCGCGGTGGCCACACCGACCGATCTGGGAGATCCGCTGTGGCTGAGCAGCCTCGCGACGCCACGGCCGGATTTTCTTTTTTCGTTCTATTACCGTTACATGCTGCCGGAGGCTTTGTTAGCTCTGCCACTGCGCGGCGCGCTCAACATGCATGGCTCGCTATTGCCCAAATATCGAGGTCGCGCGCCAGTCAACTGGGCGATCGTACATGGTGAAACAGAAACCGGTGCGACACTCCATTACATGCTGGCAAAACCAGACGCAGGCGCTGTCGTAGGCCGCGAAGCCGTCGGCATCGGTCTCAATGAAACCGCCGGCGACGTATCCGAAAAAGTCGCAACGGCAGCGCAGAAATTGTTGGCGCGAGTTTTGCCTGCTTTGATTGCGGGAACAGCTCTCAGCGAGCCAATGGATCTGGCAGCAGGCTCCTACTTTGGCCGCAGGCGTCCTGAGGATGGGCTTGTGGACTGGCGCTGGCCGGCCGCGCGAATCCACAATTTGGTGCGCGCTGTGGCGCCGCCATTCCCCGGCGCATTTGCATTCCTGCATGGACAGGAATTGCGCCTGCTCGGCAGCCATAACGATCTTGAAGACTCTCCACAACCCGAAAATGCGCCTCGCTTGTATACGGAAGGCGAAACGCTCCTGTTAGACTGTGTCGACGGGAAACGCCTGACTCTGACGCGTGCGGAACTGGATGGCCAGCCATTGACAGCCGCCAATCTGGCGGGTCGATGTGGGGCACCAACTATTTCCGTCATCCGATAATTACGAGCTGACAATATGAAACGAATTCTGATCCTCGGCGTCAACGGCTTCATCGGCCATCACCTGACGCGTGAACTGCTGCAAAAAACCGACAACTACGTTTACGGCATGGACCTGCAGGGCGATCGGCTCGAAGCTTTTCGCGCTCACCCGCGTTTTCATTTTGTCGAAGGCGATATCACGATCAATAAAGAGTGGACCGAGTACAACGTCCGCAAATGCGATGTGGTCCTGCCGCTGGTGGCGATTGCCACGCCGTCCACCTATGTCACCGACCCGTTGCGGGTCTTTGAACTCGATTTTGAAGCTAATTTACCGATCATTCGCCACTGCGTGAAGTACCGCAAGCGTGTCATTTTTCCGTCGACCTCCGAGGTTTACGGCATGTGCGGCGATGCTGAATTCGATCCAGAAAGCTCCAATCTTGTGTTAGGCCCGATTAACAAGTCGCGCTGGATCTATTCCTGCGCCAAACAGCTGCTGGATCGCATCATCTGGAGCTACGGCCTTTCGGGTCAGCTAGATTTCACTCTGATCAGGCCCTTCAACTGGATCGGCTCTGGCCTCGACAGTATCCACACACCGAAAGAAGGCAGTTCGCGCGTGCTGACCCAATTCCTGGGCCACATTGTTCGCGGCGAGAATATTCAGTTGGTGGACGGCGGCGCACAAATGCGATCGTTCACTTACGTCGATGACGCGATGGATTGCCTGTTGCGCATCATTGAGAATCCCGCCGGAATCGCCAGCGGCAAAATTTACAACATCGGTAATCCTGCTAACAATTTCTCGATCCGGCAACTGGCAGAAATGATGATCGCGATCGCTCTGGCGCGGCCCGAGTACCGCGACAATGCCAAGACAGTGAAGATCACAGATGTAACTTCCGCACGATATTACGGCGCTGGCTATCAGGACATCCAGAACCGCGTGCCGAAAATCGAAAATACCTGCAAGGAGCTGGGATGGCAGCCGACAGTGGACATGCAGACGGCTCTGCAAGGTATTTTCGACGCCTACGCCGGTGACCTGCAGCATGCACGTGAGCTCAACTCGGGCTCAGCGACCGGCTCTTACCGCATTCCGGACAAAAAGTAAGCAGCGCCTGATCTCGCAAGCCAGGCCATGACTCAGCTTGCTCTTAAAGTGGACGTCGATACTTTGCGCGGCACACTCGTGGGCGTGCCGGCTCTCATCAACCTGCTGCAGAGCCACGGGGCCGACGCAACTTTTCTTTTTAGCCTGGGGCCGGACAATACAGGTCGCGCACTACGTCGCATTTTCCGCCGCGGTTTTCTCAACAAAGTTCTGCGTACATCCGTCGGCGCGAACTATGGGCTGCGGACTCTGACCTATGGAGTCCTGTGGCCGGGGCCGATCATTGGCGAGCGTGCCGCCGCAGTTATGCGCTCGGTTCGAGATGCCGGCTTTGAAGTCGGCGTTCATTGCCATGATCATGTGCTTTGGCAGGACTATGTCGCGCGGCGCGACCGCCATTGGACACAACGCCAGATTGCGCTGGCTGTGACCGCCTTCCAGAGAATTTTCGATGCGGCCCCCCGCGTGCATGGCGCCGCAGGCTGGCAAGTCAACGAGTTTGTGCCGGAACTCGAAACCGAATTCGGCTTCGAGTATGCAAGCGACACACGTGGTACCGGTCCGTTCATGCCGCTGTCGCAGGGCAAAGCCCGCGGCTGCCTGCAATTGCCGACCACGCTGCCGACCTTCGATGAACTTATCGGACTCGATGGCTGCACCGAAGCTAACGTTGCAGATCGTGTGCTGCGCTTGACCGAGCGGCAGACACATCACCAGGTTTTCACCCTGCATGCCGAGCTGGAAGGCATGCGACTTGCAAGCGCATTCGACCAACTGTTGCTTGGCTGGAAGTCCACGGGTCTAACGCTCTGCTCGTTAGGCGCCATGGCAAACTCAATCAACCGTGAGCAACTTCCGACACACGCGATTGTCAATCGCGAAGCGCCCGGTCGGTCCGGCGCGCTCGCGTTTCAGGACAACTGACTCAGCGGGAGGAGGCACCCGGTTGCGGCGGCGTCACAAACTGATGCGCGCGGAACATCTCGTAGGCAGTCTGATAGTACGCCACCGTCAAATCATCGCGGTCTGGGTCTTTGGTTCCCACCCCATACTTGCTGGTCAGTGGATCGTAGGACTCCTGCAGCATGGTCTTGCGCAGACCGATGACTGTCATCTGGTTGTCGCGCATCAAGGCGACATTGTGATTGTGACTGAAAAACGCGACACTTTTTTCCGGCGGCGACTGCAGCACATCGCGCCCGAAAAACGGCGCAGAATAACCGATTCCTAACAAACCGAGCGCTGTCGGCGCGATGTCTATTTGCGTGGTGAGCGATTCGAAAACACCGGGCTTGAGGTGCTTTGGCGAATAGAACAACATCGGGATTCGGTAGCTTTCAATCGGTATTTCTGCGCGGCCGTACACGCGCGCGCCATGATCGGCAACGATGATAAACAGCGTATTGTCGAACCAGGGTTTCTTGCGCGCACTTTCGATGAAATAATTTTTGGCAAAGTCCGCGTAACGCACACCCGACTCGCGACCGCCGCCTTCGGCTTTCACTCCCGGCACGCCGGTACGAAACGTGTAGGGCTTGTGGTTGGAAGTATTCATGACGATGGCGAAAAAACGTTCGCCCTTGGCTGCCAGTCCATCAAAATGTGTCAGCGCAGTGTCGTAGAGATCTTCATCGGACACGCCCCAGATGTTTTCGAATCGTCGGGGTTTCGGAATATTGTTGCGATCAAGTACCTCGAAACCGTTGCCGGCAAAAAACCGATTCATGTCGTCAAAACTGCCGAATCCGCCGTACATGAAAGTCGTGTGATAGCCGTTGGCACGCATGATCGCGCCCCAGTTGGCAATGTTGTCGCTGCCGGGTCGATGCAGGATCGAGACCGTGGGAATCGGCGGAATGGACGAGGTGATGGCCTCGAGCCCGCGCACCGTACGATTCCCGGACGCGTACATTTGCCGAAACCACAGACTGTCTTGTGCGAGTCGATCAAAATTAGGCGTCCAGTCGCGATCCGACCCATAGAGTTTGCTGAACTCCGCGCCAAAGGATTCGCTGGGCAGCACGACGACATTGAGCTGCCCGAGTCCAGCGGGATTGGCCGGTACATCACGCACCAACCAGCCGTTAGAGTCGCGCCGCAAGGTACCAGGACCGCCCGTGAACTGCTTCTCCAGGCGCGCCACGTTGTCCCGCGTGGGACGCGTCACATACCAGGGGTGATAGTCGATTTCACTGGTGCGCAGTGCCCGAAAAAAACTGGATGGCCCATTGATAGCCAACTCGTTCGCAACTCTGTCGCCCGAGCGCGCCAGCGCACTGGTTTGAAAGAACACAATCACTAACAACAAAACCGCCGCGAAACCGCCAAAGACGACGCTGCGTGCCTTGAATCGTGTCGCCACGAGTTGTCCTTTCAACAGTTTATCGCGCAACGCCCAGATGCTCGCAACAGCCAATACTCCGGCCGCTGAAAAAATCGCCGGCAGTGGATATTCGCTGCGGATATCGCCGATCACCTCGGTGGGATACAACAAGTAGTCGACCGACACAACATTGAATCGCGACGTGAACTCTTCGAAAAAAAAGTACTCAGCAGCAACCACAAATCCCATAAAAAAAAGAAAAGCCACACCGCCGGCTGCCAACACACCGCGCATCCAAGCGGAGCGGTACCAGCGATCACGCATCAGCCAGGTGAATACCATGAATGGCGCGAGCAGATACAGAGTCTGCACTGCATCGGCAACCAGCCCGACCGGCATGATCCACCAAAGTTGGCCGCCACCGACGCCGGCTTCACGTCCGAAAGCAAACCACAGCGCGACGCGCAACAGTGCGCTGGCCAACAGATACCAACCTGCAAAAATCAGTGCTGGGCGGAATCGTTGCAATGCGGCCCGCAGTTCTGTGGCCATCAGAAGCTCCGTTTGGTCTGTATTAATACCTGCAGATTGTCGATTCCCGGTTCTCTTTGCAATGGGAATGCGAGATCGATATGCAGCACATTGCCCAGTGCCGAGCGCGCATTACCAAGGCGCAGGCCCACGCCGACGTCCGCCAACCAACCTTTGTTAGGCGTGCGCGTTGCATCCTCGCCGTAGATCCTGCCAACATCTGCAAAAGCTGCAGCACCCACATGCACAAGGCGAAACAGATACCAGTTGGTGAAAAGGCGTTGTTCCAGAGTCAGCAACACGCGACTCGAACCGGACTGGTAACGCAGTGGGTAGCCACGCAGACCGTCTTCGCCGCCGAGGATCACCTCATGATCTCCGTCGAGCCGACGGCCCCAATCGCCGCTCAGGCTCGCAAAGAACGTCATGCGCCGGCCATTGCGACGGTAGTACCGCAGATCGGTCGAAAACATCAGGTCTTCGGCACTGCCGTTGCCGAACCGGCCGCGCAAACTGGCATCGACAAAACTCTGTGATTTCTCAGACAGTCGCCAACCCCGATGAGCGCCCAGAGCTAACAACGCAGCGTTGCGATCCGAGCCCGCGCCCTCGGTGGCGAGACCGAGTTGCGCGCTGAACAGGCGGCCGAATTGCTGATCTTCACTGCGCTGAATCTGGTCGAGGTTCTTGTCGACCACAAAATCATCTTCGAGCCATTCGACCCTTACATACGGATAGGCCAGTTGCCGGTCTTGCGGCAATGGCAATGTGGATTCTCCCGGTATGCTCGCAAACTGATTGTCGTCATAGCGAAAACCAGCCAAGGTGCGCCGAACCCAATCATTGCGCCGTCCTTTCGACCATCCGCCAAAAACATCGACAAAACGACGTTTTGCAGCATATCGATCTATTGCGGTACCCAGCGAATAGCGATCATGCTGGTTGTCTTCAGACAGCAATGAGAATCCTGCGCTCCAGGTTGCTAACAACGCATAGAACGGCCGCTGCGCCGTCAACCGTAGCGTACGACCATCGTCGGTGTCAGCGATCTCAAGCGCATTGACCCAGCGGCTCCCCAGGACATTAGGATCGGACCAGCGCAGATAGCTCTTGTTGCGATCAACGTCCTGGGTATATCCCAGTGACAAGTGCTTGCCATATCCCAGCAGGTTGTAGTCTTCGAGTTCGAAGCCGCTGCGGTTCTTACCGCCCGACCTGCCGAAAGACGCGCCGGGATTCAGTGTCCAGACATCATGCGAGCGAACTTCGACATCCACCACGCCGTCGTGAAAACCTGTGACCCGCACCTCGGGTTCGCGTAGAAAACGCAACTTGCGCATATTGCGCGCGGTCTCGTCCAACAGCCGTTTCGAATATAGATCGCCTTCTTTGAACAATAATTGTGCCCGTAAAGTCGATTCGCGCGTCTCTACGTGCAGGCGATTGGCAAGCCGGTAGACAGGCCTGTTTTCACGCGGATCGTCGAGGTCAAAAATATCCAGAGATACAATGCGGATCACGCCGATGCGTGCACCCGACGCCTCCAGGGCACTGGCGTCCGGAATCTCATTGGCGCCAAGCGCAACTTGAGCACAGCAGAGCCATGCGCCGAGAACCGACGCCAAAAGATGTTTCATCGCAAGCTCATAACCTGGGGCAGTCAAGTATAGACCGTTGAAAGGTGTGTTAGTCCGGCTTCTCGGCGGCCATGCCAAGCCACTGATAGCCGTCGGGCGCACGGAACCGGCAACTCCTGACGCCAAACTCGTCCGGTCCGCAACCTAACGACGTCGCCCCAAGGTCCTGGAGCCATTTCCGGCCCATTTCTGGCCCGTTGCATACTGTGTGGCGGACTGTGTAGAGGCCGTATCCCAGATCGCCGGGCACGGTCTGTTGCGGAGAATCTGCACCGGGTTCCAGCACAAATGCCCGCAGTCGACCGGGCAACTGCCCCCGACCGGCTGTCGATTCCGGGTCGTCGAAATCATGTTCAACCAGCGCCTCTCCCGGGTACAGTGGGAAAAGTTGAGTCGCAACACTCTGCCGATCGTAGACCACGCGACGCACGCTCATGGGCTTGAATCCTAACAACGAATAGAATTCCAGCAGCGCCGCGTCGACAGTGTTGACGACAATACCAGCATGCACGACTTCACTGGAACCTAACAAACAACCAGGATCCGGCGTGCCATAGACCGGCACGTCAATTCCATGACGCACCATCAGCACATGCCTATAAAGCGGCGTCAGTACCGCGTGGTTGATCGACGCCGCCATGGCGCTGACGCTTTGGATGACGGGGCCGTTGACGACCGTACCTGGCGCGCTCTTCTCTAGGTAACGACCCCAGACCAAGGCTGGCGTGATGTCGTGAGTGCGGTGCACCGACCAGCGACTGCCCGTGACACGCAGTGGCGCAGAGGCAAGACCAGCCGCCAAGGGACGGTTCCATTGCTGCAATCGGACCAGCCCACTCGTAGCCTTACCGTGCCCCAGCCGCACCGCCTGCAAGGATTCACGATACCCGTAGAGCTCAAGTGCCGCAGAGTCGCTCAGCTGGCCACGCTGAACGATGTCATAGCCGAAGGCCTGCCAGTGCGACACGGCCGTGTCGATGTCTGGAACACCGATAACGACTTCATGAATTCCGCCACGTAATCCCGATGATCTTGCCTGCATGGAGTTGATGTATAACATGCGCGATGCAGTTCCCAACAGTTAGCCAACGCATTGTCATCGGGCACTCAATTCTCGATGGTGCGTCGCTTGGCGAGCTAGCCGCGCGGCATTGGCGCATTGACGCACCGCGATGTACGGAGCTGTTGCAACACGGCCAGAACGACTGGTATCGACTCGAAACAACAAACCGTTGTTATGCGATTCGCGTTCTGAAAAGCGGCCTGCGCACGCCCCAACAACTGCTCGAGGAAATTCTCTGGACTCAGGCGCTGCACCAAGATGGAATCGCCTGCGCCTGCGCTCTGAGCACCAACGATGGCCTGGCGGGAGTCACCCTCGACGCTCCGGAGGGTCCGCGCATGGTATGCCTGCACGCGTGGATCGAAGGTCGAACGCTCAATAGCTCGCTCAGCTCTGCCGACGCTCGCGAAGCGGGCCAATTGCTGGCGAGGATTCATTTGTCGTCGGCGCAGCTGCCGCTGGATGCACGCCGCCATCGCTTGGCCGAGAAACTGAATCGCACCGCGCCAGCGTTAGACCGGGCACTGATCGATGACCGGCAGAAACAAATGGTCGCTGCAACGCGCCTGGCCATAGCAACAGCATTGGCCGAAGAACAACAGCTGCCGCAAGGTTCGCTGCATGGCGACATGCATTTTGGCAATCTGCGGCGCGCAGTCAGCGGGCAGCTTTATCCTATGGATTTTGATGATTGCGGGCGCGGCGCGCTGTGCGTCGATCTGACACCGTTCTTGTGGCGCAACCGCAGCGAGAACATCGATCCGACCGTCGCAGCTTCATTTCTCGAAGGCTATGCAGCACTGCGGCGGATCACCGCTGCCGAACGAGAGGCCTTGCCGGCACTGCTTGCGGCGCGCGCGCTTTATCTGGCCGGCGTGTTAGCGCGCGACCGCAATGTGCTTGGTAGCGTGCCGGGTTTTGACAAACCCTGGCAACACTACCTGGATCTCGCCGAGGCCTGCCTCAGGACCGAAAGACCGGCAGAAACTCGCGGATAAAGCCTTCCAGCGACAACGGCTCGCGCCCGCTGACCTGTTTAAATGTATCCGTCACAGGCACTGAATAGCCGTTGGCAATCTCCGCGAAAATATTGCACACCGCATCAAGATGCCATTGGCTGGTGACAAACTTACCGAGAAAAGCTTTATAGGCCACGGGATCCTGTGGCACATAGCTGATCGTGCGACCTAACACGCGAGAAAACACTTCAGCGACCTGATGGAAGCTCATTTTGTCGCGACTGGTGATGTCATAACTCTGGTTGGCGTGGCCGTCAGTCGCGAGCACATGACCGGCAAACCAGCCTGCGTCGCGCGAATCGATCAATGCAGCCATACCCTTGTCGCCGAACGGAAAATAGAATTTGCTTTCGGACTTGATGGTCGCGCCGCTACCGAGAAAATTTTGCATGTAGAACGTGGGCCGCACCATGGTCCAGGCGACACCCTTGCTGCGAATGTGTTCCTCGGATTGCCAGTGCGTCTGGTGCACCGGATTTTTCATGTGGGCGTGCGCTTCGACCGAAGAAATCTTGACGATATGCTTGGCACCGGCCGCTACTGCCGCATCGGCGATGGCTTTTTCCCGTCGCAATTGCGGTTCGCCATTCGGCAGACAAACGAGCACCCGGCTCGCGCCCTGCATCGCCGCGGCCAGCGCCTGCGGATCATCGACATCGCCCAGCGCGAGCTGCACACCGGCAGCCTGCAACTTGGCGGCCTTCTCCGCATTGCGCACCAGCGCCCTGACCGGAATCTTGCGCGCGGCGAGTTCCAGCGCCGCACTGGCACCGGTACGGCCGGTTGCTCCTGTTACAACGATCATGTTAGCTCTGCTCTCCCTGATATTCGACAATTCCGGCGAGCGACTTCACCGCACCGGTTTGAATGCTGCCCATTTTCTGGCCGCTGGCCAAATCTATCTTGGCGACTTCGCCCGTAAAAAAACTGGCGACGAACGCATAACGTGCGTCCTTTGCGAGATCGATAACCGCCCAACCGAAACCCTCGAGCGGGACCTGCCGCGTGGTTTTCCCTGTTAGCTCGTCGACGACATGGATCGCGCCGCCTCGCAACACATAAAGGGCGCCGTCCGGACCATAATCCATACCGAAGAACATCGGCGGCGGACCCGGTGGAAACGGTGGTTGAATGTTCTGTATGTCAGGCATTTGACGATCGTTGGCCAGATCATACTGCAGCAGCCGCGGCCCAGTTTCGCTGCAATAGACCAACCGCTTGCCGTCCGGTGACAGCGCCGACATCGTCACGCCCAGAAAACCGCCCATGCCGCCGTGCGTTTCGGTTGCGTACTCTTTTAGCAACTTGCCAGCGGCATCAAACTTGAAAACATGGCCATCGCCGAACCGATCGGTGCCTGGAATTTTAGAAATATAGGTCTTCATGCGCGCCTGGATTTCCGGCTTGATCGAATTGCCGATCACATGTTCACCCAGATAGAAAGAACCGTCGGCGGCAAAATTCACATGCGAAAAAGCTCGCGGCGGCAACGATCTCACCTCAACCCGTCCATCACGGTGCAGGTTCAGTACCACGTGGTCGTGACTGTCAAAAGCCCACAACACGCCTCTGGAATCGAATTTCAGACCACCCACCAAATGGGATGTCTGAGTCAACGCAATCTCGCCTTTCAGCTGCAGATCCGCACCGTATTGACGGATGTGGCCGACACCGGCGTGATCGTCCTCGGGCTTGTCGAGAGTCGTCAGCGCCACAAACAAATCGCCCCGAGTCCAGGGCCTGAATCCACTAGTCATACTTGCACCTTTAATCCATATCGAGACAAAACATCGCGTTTGCCGAAAATCATTCCAATTCCCCGTTTCAGCATTCGCCCGCCGGTCAGCCAGGCAATAGCGTGGCCTTGCTTTTCGTTAGCCATGATTTCATCGACAATGTACGCAGTGGTTGTTTCGACATGATCACCAATGAAATTGAGCTGTTTGAGAGCCTTGTTACGCTCGGCAGGCGTTAACTCGGCGAATTCCCTCAACATGCCTTCGGTGATATTCACGCCCGGAGAAATGGTACCGAGCAACACACGACTGTCTTTCGCTTCACGGAGCTCTCGCACCACAGTGTCGGCAAAATACTTGACCGCGCGTTTGGTGGTCGAATAAACCGTCATCCCCGGAACCACCCGGCCGCTGGCACCGCCCCCGCCTAACGTCAGGTACAACTTACCACCACCCTGCGCCTTCATGCCACTGATTGCAACCTGCGCTGCGTGCATGCTGCCGATCACATTGGAACGCACCATGGCTTCGATTTCGGTGGTCTTGTTGGCCACAAAGCCTGCGCCGGTACGCGCATAGCCCGCATTGTTGATGAAAATGTCTACGCGGCCAAAGCGCGACGCTGCTCGATCCCACAAGGCCTGCGTGGCAGCCAGATCGCTGGTGTCACAGACCGCTCCGTCAATGCGTTCGGTTGCCGAACATTCAGCACGCAATTTGCAGACAGCTGCATCTACCCGCGTCGCTTCGCGGCCACAAATCATCACGCGATGGCCGCGGCGCAGAAATTCGCGCGCATAGCCGTAGCCAATGCCCTGTGTGCCTCCGGTGATAACAACGCTCAGTGCTGCCATGTACTGACGCTCATGCTCTTGTCCCTGGGAAATCGAGGTCCCAAGGATACTGGGCGCCACCCTCACCCGATATGCGAGCGCCCAAGCGACCGCTGATTGGACGCCAGAGTGAGGCGCATCGGATTGCACCCGGCAAGACCCTAGCATCAGGGCATGAGCACTCAGAAACGCATCGTTGTCACGGGCAGCACTCGCGGGATTGGCAAGGGCATGGCGGCCGAATTCCTTCGTCTGGGTCATTCAGTGGTGATTTCAGGCCGCAGTCAGGCTGCAGTTGATGAAGCCCTAACAGACCTGCAGCCGCTGATCGGCGCAGGTGGCCGGTTACATGGCGTACCCTGCGAGGTGTCCAATCTTGAGCAGGTGCAGAGACTCTGGAGTGAAAGCACGCGGGTTTTTGCGGGTGTCGATATCTGGATCAACAATGCCGGCGTGTCCCATCCACGACAGCGTGCCGGCGAATTGCGCGAAGAAGATGTCGAGCGTGTCGCAAGCACCAACATACTTGGCATGATGTGGGCCACTCAGGTTGCCATGCTGGGAATGGCGCAGCAGCCGGAGGGTGGTTTCATCTACAACATGGAAGGCTATGGCTCCAACGGCATGATTAATCCGGGCATGGGACTTTATGGCGCCAGCAAATTCGCGCTGACCTATTTCAACAAGTGCCTGCTCGCCGAGAATCGCAACAGCAAGGTGCGCATCTGCTATCTCAGCCCAGGAATTGTGCTCACCGATCTGCTCAAGCGCGACATGGGCAGCAACAATCCGGCTGACTGGGAACGCACCAAACGCATCTACAACATCCTCGCCGACCGGGTCGAGACAGTGACGCCGTGGCTCGCACAACATGTGTTAGCTAACAAAAAATCCGGCGCGCGGGTGGCATGGTTGACCGGCGGCAAGGCCGCGAAGCGCTTTTTCATGTCGCTGTTCCGCAAACGACAGATACTCACCGATGCAGATCTAGCACCCGGCTAACAGGCCGACCGAATTGAACAGCAGCCGCACCAATCGCCGACGATTCCTGGCAGGCGGCGCTGCATTGAGCGGCGCCAGCACCCTGGTGGCTCCCAAGGCCGCTGGCGCGTCGCGCTCTTCAGCCGCGCAACGCCAGCATCGGCTATACCTTCCCGGCCGCTACGGCCAGCTGCATTTGACCATCACGGAATCTGCCAACAAGGCCACCGCATTGCCGGTCATCTGCCTGCCTATGTCGCCGCGATCGGGCCGCGATTTTGATGAATTCGCGCTGGCGCTGGCCGATCGGCGCCGAATCATTGCCCCCGATGTGCCGGGATTTGGCGGCTCGGATCCACCGCCTGCTCCGACCAGCATTGAGGATTATGCCGCAGCGATACTGGCGAGCTTGCCGCACCTGAGCGACCGGCGCCAACCTCTGGCGCGCTTTGATGTCGTCGGTCAGCACACCGGCGCTGCGATCGCGGTTGCGATGGCGCGCCAAGCCCCTGCCCGCGTGCGCCGCATCGCCACCATCGGGATACCGCTGTTTTCAACCGAGGAACGCGACCGCCTGCGTGATCTCTATGCGCGTCCGCGCCCCTATTTTGAGGACCGAACTTTCGTCGGCAACACCTGGCAACGTGACGTCGCGGCAATCGACAGCGGCCAGCCGCCAGAACGCATGTTGCTACGATTTACTGAAATCATGCGTGCCGGCGTAAGGTCGCACTGGGGTTTCAAGGCCGTATTTGATTTCGACATGCGCGCCGCGCTCGAGCAACTGCCGACCCCGTTGTTAGCCATTGTGCTGAACGAGAATCTCGGCGCAGCAAGTCGCGCAGCAGCCGCCCTTGTGAAAAAAGGCGAGGTCGTGGAATTGAGCGATCTGCCGGGATCGGCGCTCGACTTTGCCAGTGGCCGCCTCGCAGAGGTCTGTCGCAGGTATTTCGACCAGCCCTGACTACCAGGGCTGCACTTCGCCGGTGAAGCGAATGAACTGGCCGGTCTGCGCCATGGTCAGTTTGTCGATCACGTTGACCAGCCCACCGACACTCACTTTGATGTCTACCGTGCCCGGCATCGTGATGCCGCGAGCTGCATAGCCATGGGTGTCAACCTGGCCGGGCGACAGGCAGGCAACGATAACGCCTTTGGCTTTCGAATCGTTCGCCAGCGTCAGCATCAGCATGTTGAGTGCCGCTTTACTGGATTTGTACCAGTAGCCTCCTGGCATGCCACCGCCGTTAGCTCCGAAAGAGCCGGCTAACGACGAAACCGCCAGAATTTTCTTTTGCTGGCTAGCCAGCACATTGGGATACAAGGCCTCGGCGACCCGGATCGGTCCATGGGCATTGAGCTCCATCGCGTAGGCGAAACGGTCGTGCGCCAGTTTGGAGAAAAACTGCCCACGAAACTCATCGGTATCGCCGGCATTATTGATCAGGATGTCGATGGGCTGGCCTTTAAGCCGTTCTGCCAGCGCGGCGACACTCGCCGCGTCGACCACATCCAGCGCTTCGAGACGCACATTCTTGCGCGCAGCAGCCAATTCCACCAGATTTTTCGCCTCCGCAGGCTTGCGGGCCGTTGCAATGACTGTATAGCCGCGCTCCGCATATTGACGCACTAATTCAAGACCAATACCGCGCGATGACCCAGTGACCAGCACCGTAGGTGTGGCCGCAACTGCCACACTGCCGGCGCCAGCCAATGTCAGCAGCATAGTTGTTAGCCAGAAGTTGATATTTTTCATCGCATTTCTCCTTCAGGCCGGGCTGGCCCGTTGTACAACATGGGTTCTGGTGCGTGTCAAAATCAGCCAGCCAGCCACGGTCAGCATGGCTGAAATCAAGAAAGGGGCACTATTGGAAATATACTCCGATGCAATACCCGCGTATGCCGGACCTAACACTCGCCCGGCGCTTGAGCCGGCATTGAACAATCCCATGACGGCGCCCCGGTTGGCCGGGTCGGCTTCAAACGACACCAGGCTAGTCACTGACGGCGTGAAAACCCCTAGACTCAGTCCAAAAACCAACAGGGCACCATAGGTCATCCACAGGCTATGCGCGGCGCCAAAGAGCAGCAGCCCCACCGTGACACCGACAACCGACAACAGCGCCACGCGCTTCTCGCCAAAGCGTTTGACGAGTATTGCCGTCAGCACCGCCTGACTGAAGGCGGATATCACCGCGAAGGCGCCGAAATGCCAGCCGACCGCATCAAGTTTCAGGTTGAACATGTCACGCGCCCAGAATGGATAAACGGACTGCATGGCCGCCACACCACAACTGACGACCAGCGCGAGAATACTCAGATTGCGCAGTACCGGCTTTGATCCTAACAGACCCCAGGGTGAGCTCGATCCTGGTTTGTCGTTCGCCGTTGCGACGCGGTTCGCGGCACGCTTGTCCGCCGGGAGACTTTCCTTGAGGAAGAACACGGCACCGGCAATCGCAACCAACGTCAACAGCGCTGATGCCAGTCCCGGCATAAACAAAGTCGCACCGACTGCCGTCTTTCCCAGTGCGCCGCCGATGACCGGACCTGCGGCAAATCCCAGTCCGAATGCTGAACCGATGATGCCGAGATTTTTCGCGCGATCCTGCGGCTCGGTGATGTCAGAGACATAGGCATAGGCCGCCGACAGATTGCCCGACATGATGCCGGCAAATGCGCGCGCTGCTACCAGCGACCAAAGACCGTCGGCATAGGCCATCCATAGGTAGGCGAAGAAAGTGCCAATCAGACTCACCACCAGCACCGGCTTGCGGCCAATGCGGTCGCTGAGCCGACCCCAGAGCGGCGTGGCAACCACCTGAAAGAGCGAGAACATGCCCGAGCTGCCGAAAGTCATCCAGAACTTGGAGGCACCATACTGCTCCGCCACGATTGGAAAGGGCACGACCGTGATGCCAAACCCCATCAGGCTAATAAACACAACCAGCCATAACACCCACAATTTCGCCATGTCCGCAGAATTCCCGACGCCGGAGGCCGGCGCGCAAAAGGGTGGCATTGTGCGCGCACCGACTGGTCGCAAGAGACAGGTGCCGTACGCCAACCGCTCGTCGGACGTCCTAACGGACGCGCAACAGGCGAGCATCGGCAATGCGCAGCTCCCCGGCGCAATTGACCGGCCATTCGTCCGCATGGTGAGTCGTCATGATGATCGCGGCGCCGGAAACTCGCGCCCGTTCTATTCGCGTTGTAATCAGTCGCCGCTGTCTGACATCCAGACCTGCCAAGGGTTCGTCCAGTAACAACACCTCGGGAGAACGGATCCAGGCGCGCGCAAAAAGCACACGCCGCGCCTGACCATACGATAATTCGGCCAATGGCCGGCGCGACCAGGATGACAGCGCCCAAAACTTCAGCGCTGCTTGCGCCGAGGCCCGGCTCGCTCGATCGGGCGGCTCGCCGATTCCGTAACTCGCGTCCCATCCTGACAGCACTGTATCGAGCACTGAAGTCTGGCGCGGATAGTCGGTTTGCAGTTGTGGCGCCACGAATCCGCAACGCACTCGAAAATTCTGCAGCGGCTCACCGGGCTTGACACCCGTACGGGTCACCACACTGCCAAGCGCAAACGGAAAGTCGCCATACAAGGCGCGCAACAACGCGGTCTTGCCACTGCCGTTCTCACCGGTGATCACCCAACATTCACCAGCGTGCAGCGCAAGATTAGCTTCCCGAAGGATCAGACGGCCTTCCAACCAGAGCTCGCCCTGCGACACCGACAGTCGCAACGGCACCCGACAAGTCTTCGGACTTGTCTGCACCCGCTGATGCAATTGACCCCGCCCTAACACTCGGGTCAGCGCGTTAACAACGCGCGGTGATACGAGTTTTCCGACGGCTAACACGCGCCCCTGCCTGAGTACCAGCGCGTGCGTGGCCGACGACGGAATGTGGTCGCGACGATGGGTGCTCAGCACCCAGGCAGGACCCTGCTGCGGCGCTTGCTGCAGCCAGGCCAGCAGTCGCTGCTGGTTGGGCGCATCGAGATGCGTCAGAGTCTCGTCCAGCAACAGCAGTGCCGGCCGACTGGCCAGCGCACGAGCTAACAAAACCAGCCGCCGCTCGCCCGACGACAGTTGCAAGAAACGCCGTTCCTGTAGTGCCGCAATACCTAACAGACGGAGTGTGGAGATCGCTTGGCCACGCACCTCGGCGATGAGCGGTCCCTCGGGTATATCAACACGCTGGCAGCCGGTGGCAACCACGTCCGCAACACTGAAGTCCCAGTCGTAACGGGTATAGCGATCCTGGCGTTCCGGTCCCACGTAGGCCACCTCCGATTGGACATCGACGGTGTCATGGTGCCATTGGCCGTGCCTGCGGTAAGCACGTGGCGGCGGCGCGCCTGGGATCGCGGGTTCGGGCCAGACCGACCCGGCGAGCAATTTCAGCAGCTGTGTTTTGCCGGCACCGTTGCCACCTACCAGCACCCAGCGCTGACCTGGGCGCAGATGCCAGTCCAGACCGCGCAACACGTCGCGGCCACCGCGCCTCAGACGCAGTCGGCGCAGTTTGATTTCCAGCACTGTCATGTCAGCGATAGCGCCACACTGCACCGTCACGGGTGCATTCGCCCTCGCGTTCAAGCTTGATCAGATTTGCTTCCAGCGTGAGGCGTGCCCAAACATGCATGGCGACCGGGACGTCATCGTATACACGCGTCACCAGTTGATCGATATTGCCGGCGCCCAGCAACTTAAGCGCCGCACGCACCTTGCGTTCGCGTTTTAGTCGGTGTTCGATCACCGCTTCGATGATTTTGTGAGGCTCCGGGATCAAATCGCCATGACCAGGAGCGATATGCCGCAGCGGCAGTGCTAACAAACGTCGCAACGATGCGAGGTACTGTTGAAGATCGCCGTCAGGCGGCAGAATCACCGGCGTGACACCGTCAAGCACGTGATCACCTGACAACAACACACCACCCGGATTCAGCACATAACAAACGTGGTTCGACGCATGCCCCGGCGTGTACACGGCGGTCAATGACAAAGTATCGAGCAAAAACTGTTCGCCATCGCGAGGTTCGCGGGCGCCCACGGTGCTGAGGTCCTGCCTGCCGTCGGCCGGTGGTGGCCGACCAACGAGTTCAGCACCGGTGGCTGCTGCGAGCTGTCGCGCCAGTGGCGAGTGGTCGGCATGGGTATGTGTGACGAAAACAAACTGCAGTTGCGGCGCAAGCGCCAGCAGTGCTGCATAGTGCCCACCGTCCACCGGTCCCGGGTCAACCACCGCGCTGACCGGATCGCCTAACAGATAGGTATTGGTGCCAGGCCCGGTCATGGGACCGGCGTTAGGCGCGCGCAGGCGCATCAGGCCTGGGGTCAATTTCTCAGCGGCCGGGGCCTTACTTGCCGGTATTAACTCCATCGCGGGAGTTTACGCCATCGGCGTCCGACTCGAGCGGCACGCCAAGAACTGCCACGATCAGCTGTTCAAAGGAATCGATGACGAAATAACGTGGCTGGAACTCGTCGATCAAGTAGGGCGTTGCCATGACGGTCGCGGCGTCGAATGGCAGGCGCGCGGCTTGCGACGAGTCGATTGCCCACAGAGTTTCGCCCAATGAGGAAATGATGCCGGCGCCGTAGACCCGCAGTCCGGCTGTGGTGCGCATCAAACCAAATTCCACGGTGTACCAATAGAGCCGCGCCAGGTGCTGCAACTCGGTTGAGTCGGCCGCGGCTGCGCCGCGCTTACCATAGGCCTGCACAAAGTTGCCAAACTCCGGATCCGTAAGTAGCGGCAAATGACCGAAGCAGTCGTGAAAGAAATCCGGCTCGACCAGATAGTCGAGTTCCTCAGGGCGGCGCATCCAAGTGGTGACCGGGAAACGCCGCTCGGCCAGGAATTGGAAAAAATCACGCTCAGGCAACAGCCCGGGCACGCCAACAACTTGCCAACCGCAGAGACGCTGCAGCGTGGCGCTCAACTCGGGAATTCGCGGGATCGCATCCGCCTGGCAACCTAACAAACGGAGCCCGGCAAGGTAGTGATCCGTGGCGTACCTGGGAAGCAGCGCCTGCTGCCGCAGAAACAGTCGGCGCCAAACGGCCTGGTCGGTGGCGGTGTAGGCGGCGTAGTCCTGGTCCAAGGTCAAGTCTGCGCGGGCATCGGCATAGGCACCGCGCAAGGTGACGGGCAAGGCGGTGGGGGGTGTCGGCAGGCTACTCATAACAAAGAGCTTGCCCGCTCAATAGGAGCGGAAAACTGCTTTTTTGTTCATGATAATCGATAAAATTAGTGCTTTACGCTCAAAAAAATGTACTCCTTAGTGTTATAAGACAGGCATGGATCTGGATCCAACCGACAAGCGCATCCTGGCGGCCCTGCAACGCGACGGCCGCATGAGCACTGTGGAGCTCGCCGACACCATCGGGTTGTCGCCCACCCCGGTCGCCAGACGCGTGCGGGAACTGGAAGCCGCAGGTGTCATCCAGGGCTACACCGCGATCATTGACCCGCGCAAAGTGGGATCAAGCATTCAGGCGGTCGTGCAGATCAAGCTTGAACAGCACAGCGACGAAATCGCCGAGCGCTTTCGCGCCACGCTGGAAGGCATGCCGGAAGTGAGCGCCTGCTACGCACTGACCGGCGATATGGACTTTCTGCTGCATGTCGCGCTCCGCGACATCGACGCACTGTCTGATTTCACGCTGCGACAACTATTGCGGATACCGGGTGTCCGCGACATGCGCACCAGCGTGGTCCTGCGGACCGTCAAACGTGGCTTGAGTATCGCGGTCAACTAGCGCCGAACACGTAGCTCATGCCGGCGCCGGCCTTCATCCGGTGCTCGGCGAAAATCTTCTCGTTCGCGAACCCGGCGCTTTGTAGCTCGCTGCGCATGTCGACGCGGGCGAAGGATGCCCAGAATGGCTCGCCGTTCCAACGCACTTGCCAGTCATTCATCAACTGATCATCAAATTCCAGCCGCGTGAGCTGTGTTGCGACATCGACGTGCAGCATCGCTCCGCCTGTTGCTAACAAACGTCGACATTCGCGCAAGATCTGCGGTAATCGCGCTGAGTTGGTTTCGTGGAACAGGATATGCGACACGATCAGATCGAAGTGCCCATCGGGGTAACCCGTGGCCGCTGCGTCGGCTTGTCGCAGATGCAGCGCCATGCCTTTCTTTTCGGCTAACAGATGCGCCATGCGCAGCAACGGACCCGCCACATCGACGGCATGGTATTGAGCTTCGGGAAAAGCGCGCGCCACTGAATGCGACGCGACCGCAAGACCGCAACCCAGCTCCAAAATCCGCCGCGGCCGGATCGCCGGAAACTGCTGTCGAATCTGCTCGACCAGGAAAGCGCCACGAGTGTCTTCGCCCGCGAAGCTATTGCCTTTGCCCGGCGCATAGATGCGGCTGCTGCCAAAATATCGCAATCCGGGCAGCATGTCGTTTTCGTTGTCGCGGCCGACAAAACCGCCAGGCTGGCGGTGAATTTCTGTGTTGCTGATCGGCGTCGGAATTGCCAGCGTCGGATCCAGTTGCAAGCTGCCCTGCGTCTGACCCGCGGCAGTCGCACTGAATTCTCTGTGCGCTTCGTTGGCAACGCGCCCGGCTGTCGCCTCCACCGCCCGCCACATCATGCTTTGCGAAGCATGGGTAAACGCCGCCCAGTGACGGAATTCCGGTTGTCGAGCCAGTGTTTGCTCGCGCTCGCGGCGCGCGCTTTGCGCCTCGGCGAGCCGCGAGCGATACGCGTCACGCACCCGTTGCTGCACGGCGCCATTGGTTAGCAGCTTGAGGCTGAGGACAAAATCCTGTCTTGTTTGCTCGGTGAGCGTTGGTTGATACACCATGACAGTACTCCTGTTAGCTGACAAACATCAGGCCAGCGACTGCAAGGCTTTGCGCACCGCGGCAAAGATTCGCTCAAACTCGGCATCCGTCGTATCGAATATCGGTGCAATCGCAATGGTGTCGCCGGTAGCACGCACCACTACACCTTCCTGCCAGCAACGCAGGAAGACTTCCATGCCCCGGGCGCCAGGCGCGCCAGCACGCGGCGCAATATCCAGCGCGCCCATCAGGCCAATGTTACGAATATCCGTCACGTTAGGCTCGCCGCGCAAGCCGTGCAGAGCATTCTCAAAGAAAGTTTCGCGGGCGCGCGCCGCTGCGAAAATGTTGTCGCGCTTGTAGACGTTGAGCGTCGCAAGCCCTGCCGCCACTGCCAGAGGATGGCCGGAATAGGTATAACCATGGAAAAGCTCAATCGCGCCATCGGGGCCTTGCATCAGCGCTTGATAAATTTCTTCACGAGCTAATACGGCACCCATCGGCACCACGCCGTTCGTGAGTCCCTTGGCAGTCGTGATGAGATCCGGAACGATATTGAAACGCTGCGCGCCAAAACCATGACCGATGCGCCCAAATGCCGTAATGACCTCGTCGAAAATCAACAGCACACCATACTTAGTAGCGATTTCGCGCAGCCGCTCCAAATAGCCGACTGGCGGCACAATAACGCCCGCGGAACCAGACACTGGTTCGACAATCATCGCCGCGATGTTAGAGGGGTCGTGCAACAAAATTTGCCGCTCAAGATCGTCGGCCAGATGCGCACCCCAGGTCGGTTGGCCGCGCGAAAATGCCATGTCCGCCGGACTGTGGGTGTGCCTTATATGCACCGTGCCTGGCAGCATCGCCGCTGAAAACGTCTTGCGGTTGGCCGGCACGCCGCCCACGGACATGCCGCCGAAATTCACGCCGTGATAGCCGCGCTCGCGGCCAACGAATCGGGTACGCGTGCCTTCGCCGCGGGCACGATGGTAAGCGATCGCGATTTTCATCGCAGTGTCCACGGACTCGGAACCGGAGTTGGTAAAAAATACCTTCGACATGCCGGCCGGTGCGATTTTGACAACTTCGTTAGCCAGTTCGAACGCCTTTTCATGGCCGGCCTGGAAAGCGAGCGCGTAGTCCAACGTCGCGACCTGCTGCTGCACAGCGGCGACGATATCGGGATGGCAATGCCCCAGCCCGCTGGTCCACAGGCCGGAAAAGCCGTCGAGCATTTCACGACCTTTCGAGTCGCGGTAATAACGTCCCTTCGCGGTACTCAGAATGCGCGGCGCCTTTTTGAAAGCGCGGTTGGCCGTAAAGGGCATCCAAAAGGCATCTAGCTCAGTCACTTCACAGTCTCCCGTCCATAAAGCGTTTCACTCAGCCGGTGAATCGCAGATATATCTTCATCACCAAAACCCGCATCGATCAATCTCTGGTACTCGCCGCGCATCGCCTCGACCATGGGCAGGCGAACGCCATGCTTGGCGGCCATCGCCGCGCAGATACCCAGGTCCTTTTGATGCAACCGCACGCGAAATCCGGGCGGGTACGCATCCTGCTGCATGAAAGGCGCACGATTCTGAAAATACCAGCTGCCGCCAGCGCCCTTGGACAAAGTCTCGATCAGCGGGCCTAACGGCAAGCCCTCGGACTTGGCGAAGGACATCGCCTCACCGACCGCCTGAATCACACCCGCACACAAAATCTGATTGGTCGCCTTCGCCGCCTGACCCGCGCCATGCGGTCCGAAATGCGTGATGGTTTTGCCGACTGCTGCTAACACCGGCCGCATTCGCTCGAGAACCACTGCATCGCCGCCCACCATGATGGCGAGCGTGCCCTGCTTTGCGCCTTCGACGCCGCCGCTAACGGGAGCATCGAGACACTGTGCGCCCACCGTTGCGACCTGGCGTGCCAGCGTTCGCGCCGTGTCAGCACTGACTGTCGAGAAATCGATCACAGTGGATCCAGGCCGCATGCCGGGCAGGATCGCATCGCCCATGGCCAGCACGTCGGCGTCCGCGGACACGTTGATCGTGACCACATCGCAAGCTGCTGCCAGCTCTGCCGGGCTTGCGGCCTGGTGGCAATGCAGCTCAGCGGCCAAGGCAGATGCTTTGGATGACGTGCGATTCCAAACAGCCTGCAACAGGCCGGCGTGCGCCAGATTACGCGCCATGGGCGCGCCCATCGCTCCGAGTCCGATCAGGCCGACTTTCATAACAGGACTTTCATAACAGGAATTTGACGGGACTCATTCGGCACGCGTATTGGACCAGGCGTCCTGCGCTTCATCGCTCCAGACCTCGGGGCTGTCGAGAACGCCGAACCGGCCACGGAAAAAAAGCAGCGGTTCGCCTGCATGCGCTTGTGCTTTTTGCACCGCGCCATAGATGACTTGGTGATCGCCCGCTATGTCGATCCGTTCCACCAGACAATCAATACGCGCCAGTGCGCCCGCAATGGGCGGCACTTGATCGGACTTTCGAGCGACGCCATTGGTGCCAAATTTGTTAGGATTGGAACGGGAAAAATGTCGCGCTCCGTCAGTCTGGGCTGAATTCAGCACGCTGACAGCAAACGGCGCGCCGATCCGGAATGCCTCCAGACTAGTACTGCTGTTAGCGAGACAAAAAAGCACCAGCGGCGGATTGAGGGACACAGAAGTAAAAGAGTTGGCAGTCACGCCTACCGGCCTACCGTCGGCATGCACAGCGGTGACTATAGTCACGCCGGTTGCGAAGCTGCCGAAAATTCGGCGCAATTCCTTGCCATTTGGCGCTACGGACATGAGCACACCTTGTGAAATCGTCACGATCCCAGCAACAATGCCGAGTGCCCGGATGATTGGCGCGCCCTGACGGATTCGAACCGCCGACCCTCAGGTTCGAAGCCTGATGCTCTATCCAGCTGAGCTAAGGGCGCGCAGTCAGCGAGGTAACAGCGCCATTGTAAGCTATCGCAGCGCCGGGCTCGGAACCTGCCGAATGTCGCGGCTCTCGGGAAACCACTGCAGGCGAAAGGCGACAGAGGGCCGCTGCTGGATAGAGTCAAACCAGCGGGCAGGCTTCGGCCCGCCATACACACTTTGGCCACCATCCATGAGCAGGGTCGGCACTTTGCCCAAGGGGTTGTAGTCCCAGATACCGGTATCCGCGTCGAAGGGCACCTACCGTTCGAACCGCAGGCGCCCCAGAACGCCCCCCTCATGGGCGACGACCAGGACCTTGTGGATGTAATTTGGGTTGGGCGTAAAGAGCAGTTTCATTGGCGTTCCTGTTCAGGCAGAGTTCACGCTCCATGCGCGATAGTTTTAACCATTAGCCGGCCGCTTTGGCCCCGATCGAGGTAGACCATGCGAATTTTCCTGCCGTTGGCCACTGTCGTCGGCCTGAGCCTTGCCAGCAATGCCGCCCTGGCAGCCTGCTCGTATCCGAAATCCACTATTAAGATTCCCGATGGTCGCAGCGCTACGCTGGATGCGATGAAAGCAGCGCAATCCGAAGTGAAAGCTTTCGACAAGGCGATTGCCGATTATTCCACTTGTGTCGAAACTGAAACCAACACCAGCATCGACACGGCCGCGGAGCCGCCGAGCGAAGAACGCAAAGCGGAAATGCGGCGCATGATGGCGCAGAAAATCAATGCCGCTGTCAAGGAAGCCGAGGATCTGGCCGCGCGCTTTAACGAACAGCGCAAGATCTACTTGGCAAAGAACAAGAAAAGCTGAGCTTGGAGCGATGACGGTCATGCCGGCTGCAGTAAACTGCCGGCATGACCACGCCCGCAGTCGCCGATCGCCTGATCGGGGAGCACGTCACCTGTCTGCCCATCGAGTCCCTGCCGCTGGCGCAGTGCGGCGGCGGCGTGCTGCGAGAGAACGTTTATGGCGAACGGGATGCTCCACCGTTTGACCGCGTCGCCATGGACGGCATCGCCGTACGGGCGACAGACGCGAACAGGCTCCGGGAATTGCGTATCCAGGCGCGCCAGGCCGCGGGCGACGCGCCGCTAAATCTGGCCGCCGGCGCTCACTGCATCGAAATCATGACCGGCGCCATGCTGCCTGAGGGCTGCGATGCGGTTGTGCCGATTGAACGATTGCAGATCCGCGATGGCATGGCTCGTATCGAGGACGGCCTCGACATCGCAGCAGGTATGAACATTCACCGTCGCGGCAGCGATTCCCGTCAGGGCGCGCTGTTATTGGCTGCGGGCATGAGGCTCGGTGCTCCGGAAATCGCGGTCGCAGCCAGTGCGGGCATGGCGCGTATCCGCGTGTCCTCGCAACCTAACATCGTGGTGATTTCGACCGGTAATGAACTCATTGATCCGGGCGAAGCGATCGCCGCGCACCAGGTGCGCCGATCTAACGCCTATGGCGTGCTCAGCGCTTTGCGTCAGCGGGGTTTCCAGCGTGTCGCCGACGATCATGTGCGCGACAACGCTGACGAAATGCTGGCACGGCTGCGTTTCCATCTCGACACGCATGACGTCATCATTTTGAGCGGTGGCGTCTCGATGGGAGCGCTGGACCTGGTGCCAGGGACTTTGCGCGATCTTGGCGTACATGAAGTGTTCCACAAGGTTGAGCAGCGACCGGGACGGCCGCTCTGGTTCGGTATCGGTCCGGCCGGTCAAGCGGTGTTTGGTTTGCCTGGCAATCCCGTCTCAACGCTGGTTTGCCTGGCGCGTTATGTCACCCCGGCTTTGTATGCCGCGATGGGCGGCGAACTCCGTGCACCGCAGCGTCTCGCGCTGTCGGAGCCTGTGGAGATACGCCATTCGTTGACCAGCTTTCTACCCGTGAAAATCGTGGGCGACGATTGGGGGCGCGACTGGGCAGAACCACGACCCACCAATGGCTCAGGTGATTTCACGGCGCTGACCGGCACCGACGGTTTCGTAGAGTTGCCACCGGGGCCCAATCGCTATGCCAAGGGATTTGTGACACGCTGTTGGCGCTGGTAATTCATGAGCGAATCGATAGTCAACTTTCCGTCCACGGGTGCAGCTCACGACCGGCTCGCGCGGCCGATGCACGATTTGCGCATTTCAGTCATGGACCGCTGCAACTTCCGGTGTCCCTATTGCATGCCGAAAGAGACCTTCCACGACGGCTACCGTTTTCTGCGTTCCAACGAACGGTTGGATTTCCCGGAGATTCTGCGCCTGGCGCGCGTCGCCACACGTCTGGGCGTGCGCAAACTGCGTCTGACAGGTGGCGAGCCCTTACTGCGGCCCAACCTGACCGACCTCATTGGTGACCTGAGCAGCCTGCCCGGCATCGACGACGTTGCCTTGACCACCAACGGCGTTTTGTTAGCCAAGTACGCCACGGAGCTGCGCGCTGCCGGCCTGCAACGCGTCACCGTCAGTCTGGACAGTCTGGACCCCGAGATTTTTCGGCAGATGAATGGCGGCCTGGGCGATGTCGCTGACGTACTGTCGGGTATTGACGCGGCGCAACGCGCTGGCCTCGCACCGATCAAGATCAACACCGTGGTACAGAAAGGCGTCAACGATCACACGGTGCTGGATCTGTTGGCGCATTTTCGCGGCAGCAACGTCATCGTGCGTCTCATCGAGTATATGGATGTCGGCAATCGCAATGACTGGCGGCCGGATCTGGTGCTGCCATCAGCGCAGCTCGCCCAGCAGATTGGTGCACGCTGGCCGATCGTGCCGCGCGAACGAAACTATCGCGGTGAGGTTGCCGAGCGCTATGTCTATGAGGACGGTGCCGGCGAAGTGGGTTTTATCTCGTCGATCTCGCAGCCATTTTGTGGCGATTGTGCGCGCGGCCGTCTGTCTTCGGCGGGCGAATTTTTCACTTGCCTGTTTGCCACCAAGGGGTTCGACCTGCGCGGACCATTGCGTGGCGGCGCCAGCGACACAGAACTGGAAAGCCTATGGCGCGACGTCTGGGCGCTGCGCCAGGACCGCTACAGTGAGCAACGCGCATCGCGTACCGTAGCGCCTGCTAACAAAGTGGACATGTTCCACATTGGTGGCTGAGTATGGCCAAGCTCACGCACCTCGATGCCAAGAACCGACCGACTATGGTGGACGTCGGCACTAAGACTGTGAGTTTGCGGCGGGCAACCGCCGAAGCCTGGATCACGTTGCCTCCTGCGGTGTCGCGCGCGCTGCGCAGTAGCGGACATCGGACTCGCAAAGGACCTATATTCGACACAGCCATCATTGCGGGCGTGCAGGCCGCGAAGCGCACCCATGATCTCATTCCGTTTTGTCATCCACTGCCCCTCGATCACTGTGGTCTGGATATCGAACATGGGCGCGGCAACCGCATTCATATCGTCTGTGAAGTCGTTGCCATCTACCGAACAGGCGTCGAAATGGAAGCGCTGACCGGCGCATCGGTCGCAGCTCTGACGATTTACGACATGTGCAAAGCGCTGTCGCACGATATCGAGATCGGACCGGTGCGACTCCTGACAAAGTCCGGCGGCAAGCGCGATTTCGCTCGCTCCGGCACTCGGCGGGCGCTGTGAACGACGCTGTCTACGGACTGGTACTGGCCGGTGGCCGCAGCTCGCGCATGCAGCGCGACAAGGCCGAGCTGCAATACCATGGCCGAAATCAATTGGATCATGCCTGTCACTTGTTAGCACCGCATGTGTCACAGGTGTTCGTCTCGGTGCGCGAAGACCAGCGCTCCGACCCACTGCGTGCGGCCTGGCCACAGATCGTTGACCGTGCCGGCATTCAGGGCCCGCTTGCAGGCATCGCCAGCGCCCAGGCACAACATCCAGCAGCGGCCTGGTGGGTGTTGGCCTGTGATCTGCCCTACCTGGACGAGATAACGCTCGCGGCCCTGGCCGAAGGGCGTTCGCGCGCTGACCTGGCGACTGCCTTTCGTTCCACGCATGACGATCAGCCTGAGCCACTGTGCGCTATTTACGAGCCAGGCAGCGTACCTGCCATTGCCGCGTATATCGCTGCCGGCGGGCAATGTCCGCGCAAGTTCCTGCGCACCCATGGCGTAAGATTGCTAACAGCCCCAAACCCGCAGGCTCTCGACAACATCAATACGCCATTGGAGTATGCGGCCGCCATGCAATCGATCCAGCCGACGCCAAGAATCACCCGCAAATTGCGATTGCAGTATTTCGCGCTGCTGCGCGATCAGGCGGGCCGCAGCCGCGAAGAGTTCGCCAGCGGCGCGCACACGGCCGCGGAGCTTTACGACGAGCTGCGGCAGCGTCATTCGTTCACGCTGAGCAGGGAACAGTTGCGTGTTGCCATTAATGCCGAGTTCGCCGACTGGACCCGGGAGCTGCGCGATGGCGATGAAATCGTATTCATACCACCGGTAGCGGGCGGCTGAATCGGATGTCGCCTTTTGTTTTCAGCCATCAGCCGCTCACGGTCGCCGACTACGCTCGTCAGCTGGCGGATCCTGCCAGCGGCGGTTTCTGCTCTTTTGAGGGCTGGGTGCGCAATCACAATGAGGGACTTGCGGTACACCGGCTTGAATACCAGGCCTTCGAATTGTTAGGTGTCAAGGAAGGCGAACGCATCGTCAGTGAAGCTTTTAGCCGCTACCCCATCAAGCAGGCGCTTTGCGTGCACCGTCTCGGTGACCTGACAATCGGCGACATTGCCGTCTGGGTCGGCGTGAGCGCCGCACATCGTGACGAAGCTTTCCGCGCCTGTCGTTACATTATCGATGAAGTGAAGCACCGCGTGCCGATCTGGAAAAAAGAACACTACGTCAACGGCGACTCGGGATGGGTCAACTGCGAGCGCTGCGCCGCACCCGGCGCACACGAACACGAACACGAACACGCTACGGCCTGATTTGACCTGTGCCACGCACGATGTATTTATAGCTTGTCAACTGCTCGACGCCTACCGGACCTCGTGCGTGGAAACGGTCGGTCGATATGCCAATTTCGGCACCCATGCCAAATTCACCACCGTCTGCAAACTGCGTCGAGGCATTGTGCAGCACGATGGCACTATCGCAACGCGACAGAAAATGCTCCGCTGCAGTCTGGTCAGTAGTGACGATGGATTCGGTATGTGCCGACCCATAGCGCGCGATATGTTCGAGCGCGCTATCGATATTGCCCACGGTGCGCGCAGCGATGATCCGGTCGAGATACTCTGTCGACCAGTCGACTTCAGTCGCTCGCGTCACGCGCGCGTCCAGCGCACAACAATCATCATCGCCACGTACCGCACATCCCGCATCTAACAAAGCGACCAGCAAGTCGCGACGCGCGCTCACCGGCAACGCCGCATCGAGCAACAGCGTCTCTGCGGCCCCACAAACGCCGGTGCGCCGCAATTTCGAGTTGAGCAAGATCGAACGCGCCATCAGCAGATCGGCAGCGTGATGGACATAAACATGACAAATGCCCTCCAAATGTCCGATGACCGGCACCCGCGCCTCACGCTGCACGCGCTCCACCAGACTCCGCCCACCACGCGGCACCAACACATCGATGTAATCGGTCATGTCGGCGAGCAACATACCCACTGCGGCCCGATCCGCCGTCGGCACCAGTTGGATGGCCGCTGCCGGCAATCCCGCAACCCGTAGCCCCTCCAACAAGGCCGCGTGAATTGCCGCGCTCGACTCACGGCTCTCAGAACCACCGCGCAGAATCACCGGGTTTCCAGACTTCAGGCACAGAGCGCCCGCATCTGCGGTCACGTTCGGCCGGCTTTCATAAATGATTGCGACCACACCCAGCGGCACGCTGACGCGCTGGATCTTGAGACCGTTAGGCCGTTGCCATTCGGCCAGCACGCGGTGCAACGGGTCCGGCAACCGGGCGATTTCCTCGAGACCATCGGCCATCGCGCCAACCCGCGCCGGATCCAGTGCGAGCCGCTCGAGCAAGGCTGACGAAAGCTCGCGCGCACGCGCGCCATCCAGATCTTTTTTGTTAGCGACGAGGATTGAAGATTGCCGGTCACGCAACGCCGTCGCCGCGGCGCGCAGCGCTTTGTTGCGCTGGTCTGGCGGACTTTGCGCCAACGTCTGGCGGGTGGCGACGGCCGCCGCGCCCATCGCCCGCATGGCGGCTAACAAATCCTCAGTGCTCACTCGGACCTGCGCTCCATCATGACCAGATCGTCGCGATGTACGATCTCGGTGCGACCCCGAAACCCCAGAATGCCTTCGACATCGCCCGACTTGCGACCCAGGACGCGTCGCGCATCGGAATCTGACCAAGTTACGAGGCCGCGCGCGACTTCCCGGTTGTCGACTGTCTGGACACTCACCGTGTCGCCGCGCTCAAAACGACCGGCAATTGCGATGACCCCAGCGGGCAGCAAACTCTTGCCGGAACGCAACGCCTGCAGGGCGCCGTTATCGATCCGCAACACGCCCGCGGGCGCCAGACTGCCAGCGATCCACTGCGCCCGCGCGCCGCGCGCGGTGGTTTCGGCAACGAACCAACTGCCGCGTCCCTCTTTCTCAATGCGTCGCAACGGATGCATGTGGTGACCTGCCGCGATACACATGTGGCAGCCCGCCGCCACGGAAATTTTGGCAGCTAACAACTTGGTCACCATGCCGCCGCGTCCCAGACCGGAACTAGACTCACCCGCAAGCGCTTCGATTTCGGGCGTAATGCGCACTATGCGCGGCAACAATCGAGCCGCAGGATCTTTGTTAGGATCCGCCGTGTACAGCCCGTCCACATCGGATAGCAGCACCAGACAATCGGCGCCCACCATCTGCGCGACTCGCGCCGCCAATCGATCGTTATCGCCATAACGGATTTCCGAGGTGGCGACCGTATCATTCTCATTGATGACGGGAATCGCGTTGAGCGCCAGCAGGGTTTTCAGCGTGGCACGCGCATTCAGGTAGCGCTGGCGATCTTCGCTGTCCTCCAGCGTCAGCAAGATCTGGGCCACCACCATGCCCCGCTCGTCGAGTAGCTCTTTATAGGCATGGGCAAGTCGAATCTGCCCCACGGCTGCTGCCGCCTGGCTTGCTTCCAGCCGCAGCTCGCCTGTGGGCAGTCCCAAAGTGCGGCGACCGAGCGCAATTGCGCCTGAGGACACCAGAATCACTTCCTGGCCGCGTTTGCGCAATCGTGCAAGGTCCTCGACCAGGCTTGCCAGCCAGGACCGATTGAGTCGACCGCTGGCAGCGTCCACCAGCAAGGCCGATCCGATCTTGATGACGACGCGACGGGCTTTGGCGATGGGCGGAACGGGCATCCATGCAATATATCAGGCCAAAAAAACAACGGTGCTTTCGCATTGCCTCGCCGCTGTCGCTTGCCTAAACTTGCTACCGAGCGCGCACTCGTCGACGCGCAGTCAATCAGGAATCTTCAAGTGAGCAGAGATAACGAACCCGTTCGCGGCCGCTGGTACGAAAACGTCGAGGAAGAAGAGACTTTTCGCGTCTTGTCAGTGGACGAAGATACCGAATTGGTGGAAATCGAATACCTGGACGGCGAAATCGAGGAAATCGACATCGACTCCTGGCATGAGATGGATCTGGAAGTGACGACGGAGCCCGAGGGCTGGTCGGACGAGGACGATGAGGAAGACGAAAAATCAAAGAAGGAAAAAGAAGAAGAAGAAGAGGACGAGGATGACGACGATTGGGATGACGACGACGATGACGATGACGATTTGGACGAAGAAGAAGAAGAAGATGCTGGTCGGTAGTACATGAGTGGCAGTGGCCTGGACAGCTGGCGCCACGAAAAGGAATCCGCCTGGCTCTACAGGATCGTCGCCACTGTGGAGCGCGATCCTGAGAAGTCGCAACTATTTCTGAAATTGGCCGGAGCTGCGGACGGTCAAGCCGATCAATGGCAGGCAGCCAATCCGGGGCACTATCAATTCCGACCGACCACGCGCAGCAAAATCGTAGCAAGCTTGGTGCGTGCGTTAGGTCCGCGTGCAGTTCGGCCAGTGCTGGCCGCCATGAAACTGCGCGGACTCTCGGTTTACACCAGCAGCCGGTCCGCGGGCCACGCAATGCCCACGTCGGTGAGCCAAGTTGGCGAGTCGCACCGCGGCCTGGGGGGCGGCAACTTGCGCGCGGCCGTGTTCGGCGTCAACGACGGCCTGGTATCCAATGCAGCCCTGGTTTTTGGCATCGCCGCAACCGGCGCCAGCACCGAGTCGGTTGCCATGACGGGTGTTGCGGGCTTGCTCGCTGGCGCGCTGTCGATGGCCTCGGGCGAGTATGTATCCGTCCGCTCGCAGCGCGAGATGTACGAATATCAGATCGCTCTTGAGAAAGAAGAACTCGCCGAATACCCGGAAGAAGAAGCCGAGGAACTCGCGCTGATCTACAACGCCCGTGGCATTGAGTTGGACAAGGCGCGAACGATCGCGCGTGAATTGCTGTCAAATCCAGAGCATGCGCTGGATGTGCTGTGCCGCGAGGAACTGGGACTGAACCCTGACGAATTGGGCTCGCCGTGGGGCGCTGCGTTGTCCTCGTTCGCGGCATTCGCAGCCGGCGCGATACTGCCGCTGGTGCCGTTCTTGCTGCATCTAACACGCGATCGCGCACTGGCACTGACGGTTGCAGTCACGGCCCTCGCACTTTTCGGCGTCGGGATGCTCTTGAGTCTTTTCAGCGGACGCAATGCCTGGGGCAATGGATTGCGCATGGTATTTATCGGAGGCGGCGCAGGATTGCTCGCCTACGCGGTTGGCCGCGTGCTTGGCGTGGCGCTACTCGGTTAGGCGCCGCTTATTGGGAGATGGGACTTGCGGACAGTGGGATTTGGCGGCCGGTCAGGGAGCGGTAAGACGCATCTGATCGTGCGACTGATCGAACATTGCGCGGCTCGCGGCATACGGGTTGCCACGGTCAAGCACACGCATCACCACAACTTCGAGCTTGATCAGCCAGGCAAAGACAGCTGGCAACATCGCGAGGCCGGTGCCGTAGAGACTCTGCTGTTGTCGGACGAACGCTACGCGTTGCTCGGACAACAGACCGAGCCATGGGACCTGGCCGGTATCCAACGACGGATGCAAACTTGCGATCTGTTGCTGATCGAAGGTTTCAGCGCCCTGGCCGGTGTACCGCGCATCGAAGTATTTCGTAGCGTCCTCGGCAGCCCGCCACAGGCAATGGCGCAGGAGGGTTTCGTCGCCCTGGCCATGCCACACGATGATCACTGTGAGCCCTTGCCCGGTTTGCCCGTTCTCGATCTCGATGACACAGCCGCGATTGCGGATTTTGTGCTCGCGCTACCGGCCATGAGCACGCAGTCTGATAAGCGGCGCCGTGGTCCGACAACGCGTCTGGCTCACCTGCATGGGCGTTAGGTGCGTACATCAGGATGCCGCTTAACATTGACCATTTATAAAATGCAATAGTGACAAAGACCGACAGCATGATCATGGTCCCTGCGCCGACGCCCAAATTATCTTCTTGAGGCATCGCCTTACCCTGACAGCCCCCAACCGCGGTGCCGCCCGGCTTGCCTAACAATGACCCAGTGTCGTTAGGTGACATAGTGCGATTGCCCTGCAGCAATACTGGTCCGAAAGAGCAATATTGTCGGAAAGCTTTACACTTTTTAGGCCCGCTGCAAGCGCGAGACTCGGTAAGTGCTTGAGTTTCAACGATTGGTTTTTCTTGGCACAAATATTGCTCTCGTTAGCTCTAGAGTCTCGTGCAGCAAAGGACATGCGATGAAAAAGCAACTGCGCGGCTTCAGGATGGTTAGTGACTTCAATGTTTCGTCAGGAGATCTATTCGTGAAAAGCACCCAACGGACAATTCGCATGTTGGCGGCGGCCGTTGCGCTGGCAGCCGGCACTTTCCTGCCGCAGGCCTACGCGGCGCCGATCGTCAGTGTGACGCCGGCATCCCAGACCATCGGCGTCG
>JAYVJR010000015.1:0-27553 GCA_043769085.1 Gammaproteobacteria bacterium | reverse complement strand
CCTCTAGCAAACGGCTTCGACACTTAAGGTCTTGCGTACGCAAACACACTAGAATTAGATGTTGCAGCGAGCCGGAAGTCGTAGTTGTAGTCAACTGAGCTTCTCGAAAGCAGTCGTTTATGCTCCAAATTCCAATCTCAGAATCGAAAGCATTCGCCAACGTACCAAATAGAGAAAGCGCATAAACGGGCTAGGCAAACAGGGCCTTGCAAGCAAACAACATCACTACAACTGCGGCGACACTCAGACCCACCGATGCAAGTCGCTGTGGCTGCCCGGCTGCCCCGGCGCCAAATCGATGCGATCCGGCTCGGCGCCCCGTCTCAATCGATCAAGGTGTCGGCACGCTGGCCGGCGCGTTCCAGATGGATCGGCAACACGCGGCCGTAGAGCTGTCGCGCCCGCTCCGGGCTACCTACCATGCCAGGCTCTTCGACGAAACTGAAGATCGCCACGTATCGCGGCAATTGACCCTGGAGCGGCGTCACGCGATGCAACGAGTAGCGCCCCTTGAAAATCTGCAGATCGCCTGGCTCAAGGCGTAGCGTGCGAATCAGATTCGCATCGCCATCGAGCACCGCCTGCACGCCAGCGTAGTTTTCGTCCGTCTGGCTGCGCAAATGCGGGCTGTATTCGAAATCACCGCCCTGCTCCGCGTTTTGAATCGCCAATGTTACGGTGTAGTTGTTAGTGTCGAAATGCCAGGGAAAACCATTGCCTTGCTCGGCCAGATTCACGATCACATCGGCGAGGGGGTCGGCGTAGGGGAAGAAACGCTCTTCGCCCAGCGCCTGCTGAATGAAGGGCGCAAACGCCGGCCACTCGAAAATGGCGCGCAAGATGCTGTCCTGACCGAAATGGTCCGCCGGTACAAAGGCATTGGAGCGTTCGTAAAAGCGGCGCAGGGGATGGCTGGGCGGTAGATCGGGCCTGTCCTGCGTAAAGTAGGCGTTGGTGCGATTGAAATTGCGATGGCCATGCACTGCCCTGCTATCACACTCGCGCACCAAGTCTGCCAGACTATCCCGCCTAACAAAACCCTTGATCACAGCACAGCCGTCTCTCTCCAGGCTCTGCCGCGCCTCTGCGATCAAGGTATCGCGCGATGCACCGCTTTTGTCGATAGTGTAGCGTCGAGTATCCACATAATTGTCGACTCTTATCTGCATGGCGACTGACTCTATCAGGTCGACCCTGGCGGCGGCAGTGCCTGGCGCAGGCGCCACTGTGAGAACACTGCGGAAGGCGTAGGTCGAACAGCGGACCTATGCCAACGTCAGCTTGGGGTCAAGAACCGCGCTTGTCACTAATTGCGCAAAACAAACGACTACTGGTGATTGATAAGTTCGATCGATGCTTTGTGTCCATGCGATCGCACCAGTTCCGCATCGCAGGTCAACAGTGGCGTCTCCAGGGCCTCGGCGAGGGCAACATATGCGCCGTCATGCGCCGTCAGTGATTCACGCATTTGTCAGATTCGCGCCGTTAGCGGTTGGTGCTCATGCCGCTCAATCAAAAACCGCGAAGAGTCTTGCAACATTTGTTCGGCTCGCTCGTTGGTAATGACGTCCTGCTGCACGAGACGACGCAGCGCATGAGCCACCTCAATACCCAGCAAATGAGGCGCATGGAGGCTTGCTTCGGACCCGAGGGCGCGTTCCATTAAGCAATTCGCTTGTTTGGTTGGTAGAAGCCACTCCCGAAGCGCGGATGCGTCAGTTACGATCACCGCGTATCGCGCTCCATGCGAATTACGCTGGCAGGAGAAATTGTTCCCCGATAGGGATCGCGCTGACGAAAGCGATCACGTAGTTCCTCTGCGCTTAAGTGCTCCGCAATCTTGCGGACTTCCTTGATCAAAAAGTCGGATAACGGCAACCCCGACATTGCAGCGCGAGCCTTAAGCCGTCGATGCAAGCTATCGGGAACATGGCGCAGCTGAATCGTCTTAGACGTGTAATGACGATACTTGCATGTGGACCACCTGTCGATCGGAAGCGCAAGGAACAGATTCAGAAAAGGCCAGGGAACGGCATCTAACATTTCCGGATTTGCCATCGATACTCTGTGCGCTGTCACAAAAGCGGCTTGAAATATCGCGCTGTGCAGGCACTTGCCGATCGCTTTGGGCGCGCCGGATTGCTGCGCGGTGAGAATGGCAGCGATTCAGCGCCTAATGATGCCATTGCAGCGGAGATGCGCTTATAAGTTTAAACGCGGCCAACCCTCCCCTGCAGACTGAAGCGGCGGCTATAGACACGCCGGCGGGCTCACGCGCCTCATCGCGGCCACTTCCACTTCTCGATCACCAGCCGCACGCGGGCGGTACCGCTGGTCAGAGTCATTCGTTGCGGAGCGCCTGTGTGGGGCTGGAACTCGACGCGCCAACCTTGCTGCTCAAGCGCTGCAAGCTGCGCCGGTTGGCCGGCGATCGCCGCCGCCAGAGTTTCGCTCGCGCTGGCCTCGGGCTGTGTAGTACCTAACAACCAGTAGCCTAGCGCTGCGATCGGCAGCGGCGCACCGATCGAGCGCTCCAGTTCCTGGCGCGCAGCGTCACCGTCAAGCTTGCGACCGTCTGTGGTCTTGAGCTCAATCTGGCCAGCATCTGTTCGCACCATCAGGCCGCCCGCACCTAACGGGCCGCGCAATGTCAGTTCGGCACTGTCGGCTGCCTGACGCCAGACAAACTGCGCATTGAGGCCCTGCCCGTTCGCCGCTATCGCCACGCGACCCGAGCACTCGTACTGGCGGAGTTGCTGCAGAATGAGCTTGCGTTGCGGCCAGTCGGCTGTCAGCCCAAGATCCGCGATGGCAGTTCCTGGCTGCAGTGTTCGACATGCGCCAAGCGCTACGCTAGCGACAGCTAACAGGAGTGTGCTGCGCATTGAGCTATGTCTGGCGCGGATTTTATGGACTCTTGGTGCCGGCCAACCGATCGATCACTTTTTTCAGACTCTTGGAATCGGGATCCCGCGCCAGGCCGCGCGCCCAGATGCCGCGTGCTTCGCCTTTGCGATCGGCGGCCCACAGCACTTCGCCCCAATGTGCGGCAATCTCCGGATCGCGCGACAATTGCCAGGCACGTTCCAATTCCTTTAGAGCACTGGCATTGTCGCCGCGACGAAAGCGCACCCAGCCCAGACTGTCGATCAAAGCGGCGTTGTCCGGCAGACTCTTCAGTGCGTCGCGAATGAGTTGTTCAGCGCGCGGCAACTGCGCCCCGCTATCGGCCAGCGTATAGCCAAGGGCATTCATCGCATTCGGATCGAGCGGCCGGCTGCGCCAGTATTTTTCCAGCTGCGCAATGGACTCGCGATTTCGACCTGCCTGAGCCAGCGTCAAACCAAGCTGATATTCAAGACTTGGATGCCCTGGCAGCGTTTTCAGGGCACTGCGGAGTGACTCGATGGCGCCATCGGCTCGGCCAGACTCCACCATAATCGCCGACCAGGCGTTTGCCGCATCAATCGCTTCCTGCCCCCCAGCAGCGGCGTAATCATCGATCAGCTTGCGCGCTTCGGTTTCTTTGCCCTTATCTAACAAAATGCTGGCCGCGCGCGCACGCGGACGCAAACCGGCGCCCGCACTGACCAGGCGCATGTAGGCATCGAGTGCCTGGTCTTGTTCGCCGCGCCGTTCGGCAATCAAGGCGAGAAAGTACAGCGTCTCGCCGGGATTGCTGCCCATTTGGGCCATGAATCGCGCTCGCGCAGTATCCAGGTCATTCTGCTGCAACGACAACAGCGCCAGTCGCCGATTTACCTCTGCGTCCTCCGGCGCCTTTTCTCGCATCGCCTGCAGCGCCTGTTCGGCATCTTCATTGCGTTCGAGATTCAACAACAGGTCGACCAGCGCAAAGCGGTCGGCCTTGGCATGTTTGGCCAGTACGTCCTGCACTGCTGCCACCGCCGCCACGTCGCGACCTTCGGCCGCGTCAATCTGCGCCAGCAACAGCTTTGCCTGAAAACGAGCTGGGTCGTTTGTTAGCACGTCATTGGCAAGGCGGCGTCCAGCGGCGAAATCGCCGCTGTCGACCGCCAGATCGGCAAGAGTCAGCAAAGTTTCAGGCGCGAGTTTGGCGGGTTCAATCAGGGGCGCTATGGCCCGCCACGTGGCAGTGCCCTGGCTACCAAGCCGCATCATCGGCAGCAAATCGGCCATCATGCGGTCGGCCTCGACATCGTCGCGTTTCAGCAAGGCCGCAAAAGCGGCGCGCGCTTCGTCGATGCGATACGTCTCAATCGCCGCCAGCCAGTATGACTGCAATGCATCAATGGCTTCCGGATCCAGTTTGCGCCACCGCTGCGCCGCAACCCAGGTCTCCGGTACTCGATTGCAGGCGCTGGCCGCCTGTGTCGCACGGCGGGACGCTTCGATGTCGCGACCGCGCGCGGCGTCCCGCAAAGCACTGGTTAGCAGGCTGCCGCACAAATCGTTGCTGGCCGACAGAATCTGGGGACTCCAGAAAACGACGCTGCAAGTGGCGGCTATCAGGCTGTTTCGGAAGGTTTTTGGCTGCATAATGCGACTATATCCCACAGGTACCTATGGCGGCTTGTCTTAGCCGCACAAAATCCCGAGAATTTCCGCGATGAAACCCAGTATTCGCCTGCGCCTCGAACGGCTGCGCGACCGCCTCGAGGAAGTCGGGCGTGCGCTTGCCGATCCGGGAGTCATAGGCAAGAACCATGAATTTCGCGACCTGTCGATGGAGTTCGCGCGACTCGAGCCTACGGTCCAACAGTTTGATACCTATGTTGCGCTGGAACGTGAACTCGCGGCAGCTAACGAACTGGCGAGCGATAGCGATCCCGAGATGCGCGCTATGGGCTTCGACGAAGCCAAACGACTGTCCGAACGCATGGCGCAGCAGGAACTGTCACTCCGTCAGTCACTGATTCCGGAAGATCCACGCGACAGCCGCAATGTGTATTTGGAAGTGCGCGCCGGCACCGGCGGCGACGAGGCCGCGTTGTTCGCCGGCGATCTGATACGCATGTATGCCCGCTATGCAGAACGACGCGGTTGGACCGTTGAGACCATCAGTGAAACGGCTGGCGAGAAAGGCGGCTACCGCGAGGTCATCACCCGCGTCAGCGGTACTAACGTCTTTGCGCGGCTGAAACTGGAATCCGGCACGCACCGCGTCCAGCGAGTGCCTGACACCGAGGCCCAGGGGCGGATTCACACGTCCGCGTGCACCGTGGCGATTCTCCCGGAAATGGAGGAAGTCGGCACTGTGGAATTGAATCCCGCCGAGTTACGGGTTGACACCTTTCGCGCCTCCGGCGCTGGCGGACAACACGTCAACAAGACTGACTCTGCGATCCGCATCACCCATATTCCGAGCGGCATCGTGGTTGAATGCCAGGACGAACGGTCACAACACAAAAACCGCTCGCGGGCGATGTCACTGTTGCGCGCGCGCTTACAGGCCGCGGAACAGGAAAAGCACGATGCCGCGGAAGCGCGCGAACGAAAACTTCAGGTCGGCAGCGGTGACCGGTCGGAAAGAATCCGCACCTACAATTTTCCGCAGGGAAGAGTCACGGATCACCGGATCAATTTGACTCTGTATCAGCTGGCAAATGTGATTGCAGGCGACCTAGATCCGCTGATCGATCCGCTGCTGCAGGAATATCAGTCGGAACGTCTGGATGAAGATAACTGATCGGGAAAACGGCCGGAACGCGCAAACTTGCGCGTCCCGGCCGTTTGATCACCCGACCCGGATTATTTGACCACCAGTTCCTGGATGGTGTCTACGCCCAGAACTTCGCGCATTTGTTCGCGGCCAATGGCCATCTGGTTCTGTTTGTCGCTGGAACCTTGCATACGCTCGGTGATCGCGTCCTGCTTATCTTCGAGGTTGTCAAACGCGGCCCAGTTCTTGTAGGTCACAGTCAGGATAAGGTCTGCTTCGTGCGGGTTGCGTGCTCGCGCGCTGTACACTTTCCAGCCAAGAATCAAGCCGGCTTTCTTGTACTCTTCCATCAGGGCTTTGCGATCCGTCGCAACCCATTTCATGTAGGCGTCGAACATACCCGGTTTAATCTTGATATACGACACGGTTGACACCGGGCCCTCGGTGTATGGGCGATCCGCGGCGGTCACCAGACTGGTAGCCACGAGCATTGCCGTAGCTAACAAGACCTTTATGCCTGTCAATTTCATAGTAGCGATCCCTTGTGATTTATTGGAGTTTGTTTATTGAACGGGAACCAAGCCTGATGCTTTGCTGTCCCCAGGCGAACTACTGTACGCCCTATTTCGCCACGCACTGCAACAAAGGCTACCCCAGGACATATACGACGAACTTGTTGCCGTCGAGATCGCGGAAATAGCCACCATAGAAATTGTCGCCGCGCGGACCCGCCGCGCCCTCGTCCTTGCCGCCCAAAGCCAGTGCCTGGTCGTATACCTTGTGAACCTGTTCTTTTGAACTCGCTGCCAGCGCCACCATCGTGCCGTTGCCAACCGTCGCGGGCGCGCCGTCATGCGGCTTGATCGCCATCAGCAACGGCCCTTTGCCGTCGATCATCCAGCCAATATACTTCTCAGCTACCCAGGCGCGTTTTGCACCCAGCTCAGCTAACAAAGCATCGTAAAAAATGCCCGCACGCTCAAGGTTGTTTGTTCCCACGGTCACATAGCCGATCATATTTTGCTCCAGTCAGGTTGTATCGCCACTGCTTGTATCGCCACTGCGCAATTCTAACTCGCGGTCAGCGCTCGATACAGCGTCATGGACATGGCGCTCAACAGTGGCGCAAACAATGCCAGCGCAAGATAGCCCGCATACGCTGAAAAACTTCGCTCATCTGTCATGCCTGTCAATGCCTGCCCGAGCATGACGCCCAGCACGGCGAATACGATATAAAAAACCACGAAAATGGCCAGTGTCAGCGCCATGACTGCGGCGCTCAGTCCCAGTCGCGGTCTAAGTACACTCCAGGCCCGCCGCAGCGCGGCAAGCGGTTGCCGTTGCTCAAGGATCAGCGCCACTGGCGCTAGCCACGCCAGCAATATGGCTAACAACCCAGGCACTATGATCAACAGTAGACCGGCCGCCACCGCAACGAAACAAATCACGACCAACGCCACCAGCCCGGGCAAGTAGCTAACAGCCTGGCGGATTGCCGCGCCGACACTTGGCATGCCGGGCCGTCCGGCTGCGGACTGACGCAGAACCAGAGCCGACCAGAACAGCAGACTAACCGCTGCCCCACCGATGGCCAACAACCACCAAAGCCAATTGCGACCCGCGTTATTCAGCCCATACATGTTAGGTGCCTGGGCGGCCAGTACCATCAATAGCGACAACCCCAGGTTTGGCAGCGCTGTTAGCCGAAAAAGGTGGAACCCGGGGTCCAGAATTTGACTGACGGTCGGAGCTGGGCCGGCTGGAATAATTGTCGACGACACACCGCGCACTCTAGCAAAATGGCGCTATGCCCCCCGACCTGACGCACCAGAGAGCCATCGAAAAGGCGGTTTCCGCACTGCGGGCTTCACAGGGCGATGGCGCGCGTTTTGAAGCCGAGTTGTTGCTGGCCGCTACGCTCGGCGTTAATCGAGCCAACTTGGTCGCGCGTTCGCATGATGTCTGCGATGCAGACATGCTGGAGGTCTACTGGCAGCGCGTGGCGCGGCGCGCGGCCGGAGAGCCGTTCGCGTACATCACAGGCCGACGAGGTTTCTGGACCCTTGACATAGCAGTCACACCCGATGTCCTGGTACCGCGCCCGGAAACCGAGCTGCTGGTAGAACGCGCGCTCGCGTTCGGCGATGCGTTAGGTCAGCCATCAATTCGGGTCGCCGACCTGGGCACAGGCTCCGGCGCCATCGCATTGGCGATCGCGTCAGCACGGCCGGACTGGCGCATCGTCGCCACCGATATTTCGCCAGCGGCACTCGAAGTCGCGCGTGGCAACGCCATCCGGCTGCGCATCGATGCGGTTGAATTCCTGGAAGGCCCCTGGTGGGCGCCGCTGGACGGGCAGTTGTTTGATATGGTCGTGTCCAACCCGCCTTATGTGGGCGCAGACGATCCCGCGCTCGAGGATCCCGCATTGCGGCATGAACCGCGTATCGCACTAACACCCGGCGACGACGCCTTGGCCGCACTGCGTAACATCGTCCTCGGCGCTGGCGGATATATGGGACCGGGCGCAGCTCTACTGCTCGAACACGGCGCCGACCAGGGGTCCGCTGTTGCAGAGTTACTTGTCGCGAACGGCTTCGATCACGTACGCTCGCATCCCGACCTGGCCGGCCATTTAAGGGTGACCGAAGGCCGCCGGTCGCTCCCACACAAAAACTGAAGGATGTCATTCATGGTGCGATTCGAGACCAATCACGGGGCGTTCACGGTCGAGTTCTTTCCCGACAAGGCGCCGCTGACGGTGGCCAATTTTCTGCAATACGTCGACGATGGTTTTTTCGACAATACGATTTTCCACCGTGTCATCCCCGGATTCATGATCCAGGGCGGCGGATTCATTGCCGGCATGAAGCAGAAAAAGACCCGCGACACGATCGAGAATGAAGCCAAGAACGGCCTCAAGAATCTGCGGGGATCGCTGTCGATGGCGCGCACCAATGACATCAACAGCGCCACTTCGCAATTTTTTGTCAATCTGAAGGACAACGCCTTTCTCGACAACAGCGCGGGCAACTATGGCTATGCCGTTTTTGCGCGCGTGACCGAGGGGATGGAAGTCATCGATGCAATCGCCGCTGTCACCACAGGATCACGCTCGGGGCATCAGGACGTGCCGCGCGACGACGTAATCATCAACAGCGCCAAACGCATCGCCAGCTAACAGATTGCGCATCAACCGGATTGGGTTACGTGCCACTTGGAAGCGCCTGCGCACGCGCTGGGGGCGCTTCCTTGTCTATGGCCTGTTGATTTTTTTCCTGGGCAGCGCGTTGCAGGTGCTGCTGCTCCGCTGGCTCGACCCCTGGACTTCGTCAGTCATGCTGGGCGATCGCGTGGCTGCGATCCTGGGCGGCGATCTGAAATATCGCAATGCCTACACCTGGGTAGCGCTTGAAGACATCTCGCCACAGGCCGCCATTGCAGTCATCGCGGCGGAAGATCAGCAGTTCCCGTTTCATGCCGGCTTCGATTTCAAGTCCATCCGCCAGGCTGTGAGGCAGAACGGTCAAAGCAAACGCGTACGCGGCGCCAGCACCATCTCGCAGCAGGTAGCGAAAAACCTGTTTCTGTGGCGCGGGCGCAGCTGGCTGCGCAAAGGTCTGGAAGTCTGGTACACGCTGCTGATTGAATCGCTTTGGCCGAAGGAACGGATCCTCGAGACCTACCTCAATATCGCGGAAATGAGCAAAGCAACTTTTGGTGTCGAGGCGGCCGCCCAAAAACTGTTTCATAAGCCAGCGCGAAAGCTCTCGCGCCGGCAGGCGGCTCTGTTAGCTGCGGTGCTACCGAATCCGAAGATTTTCCGCGCCGAGGCGCCCTCGCGCTACCTCAATCGACGGGCGGACCACATTCAACGGCAAATGCGCGCATTGGGCGGTGCAAGTTTTCTCAACGAGCTGAAAGACGACGACGAGCCGGATGCACAGCGTTAGCTTATGAGCGTTAGCCTGCAGACTTCTGCACGATCTCGGTTGCACGCGCCATGTCGTTGACAGTCGCTTTGGACATCGTTGCGCGCAAACGCCCTTGGTCGTCGACCAGATATACCGCACCCGTGTGCGCGACATTGTAGCTGCTGGCGTTTGCGGCTTCCGGCGGCAACACAAATACCGCCGGGAATCTCTCGGCGACGGCCGTCAATTTGGCGGGCTGCCCTGTCATTGCCATGAAGCGATGTGACTGCGTTGCCAGGAATGACCGCAATACCGCGGGTGTGTCGCGACGGCCATCGACGCTGATCATCAGTACTTGCAGACGAGATTGCGCCACGCGCGTCGACATGCTGGTCAGATGCAATTCATGCATGGTGGTCGGGCAGATGTCGGGGCAATTGGCGAACCCAAAAAACACCAACACCGTCTTGCCGCGCAGCGATGAGAACTTCTTCGCCTTGCCAGTTTGATCGATCAGCTCAAAGTCCGCGATCGGCTTCGGTGTTTTCTGCCATTCGACGCCCGGCAACGAAGCTGGCGCAGCGCCAGCAGCCAGCAATGCCAAAGGCGAGAGCGCAGCGAGCAACGCTAACCAACTTTGCTTCAAGTAACTCATGGGCAATCAGTTGTAAAGCTGAGTTGCAGGAACGATGTCATAAGGCGTCGTGCCTGGCAACCGCCAATAGAACTTCATGACAGCAGAGCCGCCGCTCTCGTAAAACTCAACCGTGATGGTATGTTTGCCGGCCGCATAGGTTCGTGATGAGGACGTATTGCGGGTTGCAGCATGCAAGGTCCAATTGTTGATGACACGTATGCCATCCACATAAACCCGCACACCATCGTCGGACAAAGTCTGGAATCGGTAACTTCCGGTTACAGGGAGCTCGATCTGCCCCGTCCAGCGAACCGAGAAATTGTTAGCACCAATGCCCGGACCAGGCGAGCCGCTGCCCCAGTCAAAGTTTATGGCCTCGGTGCGCTGCAGAACCGCTGACCCGGTCAGATTGATGTTGGTGAAGTACGATGCCGACAAGCCTAGGCCGGAGCTGGTGGACGTCGGCGCCAGTGGCTCGTCGCTGCCTATCTGCAACAGATACGCCGACACATCTGCCAGCTCCGTGCTGCTCAGGCTGACACTGCTATGTGCCTCGATAGCCTGCGAAATACTGCCTGCCGAGCCATCATGCAGCCACGGACCGGTACGAGCGACATCGCGCAAGGTCGGCGGATCGATACCGCTCAGCGCGCCACCCAGACGTTGTCCACTGGCAGCCTTTATCGTGCCGATATTGCGCAAAGTTGTCGCATCAAGACTGTCTGTGAAATTGACGCCACCGTGGCAAGCCGCACAGTTTTTGCTCGCGAACACCGCTCTACCCGCCGACCCCTGGGTTGTCAGCGTGCCGTTGGAATTGCGGTACGGACTTGGCGCGAATCGGTTTAGCGACACGACATACGCCGCCAGTGCGTCCAGGTCTGTGCTAACGCCGGTCTTGCGATCGCCGAGCGGCTGGCTGCGCGTCCCCGTGTTGAACTGGCTATCTGTCATGAGCCCGGTGCCACCGCTCAGGCCGCGAATCTGCCCTTCGAAATCCTGCAGTTCGTCAAAATTAGAGGACCAGTGCAGGAATCCATGCCCCGCAGCACGGCCTTCCAGACTGACGGTATTGCGCAGGCCTTCGCCAAACCCAGTCAGATCCCAGACGCGACCGTCCTGAGCTCCGTTATTGTGACAGGATGCGCAGCTGATATAGGCATCACGCGCCAGTCGCACGTCCTTGGCATCATAAAAAAGCTGCTTGCCGCGCAGTACCGTGCTCGACAGCTTGTCGGTAACGATGCTCGACATCGTCACCAGCAAAGGTACTGTGTTAGATCCCCGGTCCATCAGACCATCCAGATCGTAAACCGTCACGCTACGATCCATGAAATTACTAACAAACAATCTGCGACCGTCCGGCGATACCAGCAGACCCTGAGGCGCGCGTCCAGTCTGGATGCGGAACATTTCGGCACGACCATAGGCGTTGACGACCGCGATTTCGCGCGACGTCTCAAGCGCCACGAAAAGATAGACCCCCTGCGGATCGAAGGCCGCAGCACTTGCGACACCGGCATTGTCATGATCGATACGCGCGACATAGTCTTCGGACGCGGTCCCGAGATTGATGCGCGAAGAAATAGCGCGCACCGTATTCTGGAAATTCAGCGGCTGGCCGTTGCGAAGCAAGCCGCGCTTGATATTGTCCTGCTTGGAAGGCACCCAGCCCGATGTGCCATCCGGCGAAATAGCCATCGAACCGAGGTAGTTCGGTATGCCACCGCCGGAGTTCTCAAAATCCGGCAGGTCGCTGTGACGCAGGATAGCCGTGCTAACAGCACTCAGGTCCGCGGAGTTGATAACGCGTACCTCAGCACCATAGACAAGGCCGTTAGCCTCGGTAGTGACAGTGGCAGTCGCTTCACCGGGCAAGCGGCCGGTCACGAAACGCGGTACGTAAAGCGTGTTGCCATCAGCGCTAATCGCCAAATGGCGCTGGCCTGGCGAAAGCACACGCGTGCTCAACACTGCGCCGCTCGCAGCATCCAGCGCTTGCAGGCGACCCAAACCCTCGCAAACGACATAGACTTTGCTGCCATCGGGAGAGAGCACCACGCCATACGGTCTTGAACCACGCTGCAAGGTGACCGTGCGAGCAACTGAGAAACCGGCGCTGTCGAGGACACTCAGACTGTCACTATCGCGATTGACGACCCAGATCGCGCCGTTAGGTGCGACGGCCAGTGTGCGGGGCGAAAGCCCTACTGGAATTTCCGCCAGGCGCAGATTGCTCGAGCCATCGAACACACTGACCGAGTCGTTGTCCGGATTGACCGCCCAAACCAGAGGACTTGCTGCGGCCCGGATTTGCCAGGCAATCGGCGCCGAAGACATGGGTGTGCCGGCCACTGTCGGCAGATACACGCGCTGTACAAATGACTGCGTACGCACGATGCCACGATCATCGATCGCGCGCACGGTGGCGTAGTAGATGCCAGGATTCGTATATACATGCGCGATGGTGTTACTGGCAGACCAGAAGCTGTCACCGCTGCCGTCGGCAAAGTTCCATTGATAGAGTGCATTGACACCGTTGACGGTCGATGCGGTGTAGGTTGCCGTACCACCGTTTACGACCGGCGGCGGTGGCGCAATCGGGTTGAGTGTCAGGGCCTGAACCGGCGTGACGCGCCAAAGGAAAGACTTGCTGTCGCTATTGACGCCATCGCTGGCGGCTATTGTGACCGTGTAGTCGCCAATCGTGCTGGGCGCTCCACCGATGAGTCCGGTCGCTGCATCAAGTGCCAGACCCGGCGGCAGTCCGACAACGCCGTAGCCCAGGGTATCGCCGTTAGGATCCGATGCCTGGATCTGCAGGCTGATCGGCGTGCCGACGATCGTGCTTTGATCGCCTGGTTGAATGACGACCGGTACAACCAAGGGATTTGGATTGGCGGCGATGCCGACTTTCACAATGCGCGCCTTGGATGGCACGCCGTTGCTGTCAATGACAAACAGCATGTAGTAGCCAGGGGTGGCATCACCCGCGCGGGTCGGTGCCTGCACCATCAAGCGATCGCCGCTGGCATTGAAATTCAATTCTACAAAGCGCTGCTCCATATTGAAGCTATGCGTAACAGAAGCAGTCTTAATGAGGGTGACGCGGGAAATTGCCGCAGCATTGCCAAAGTCGATCGCGAACGTAGCGCCTATCTCGAGCGCCGTAGGCGCGGCAAGAATGGCGGGCCGAGACGCGAACGCGCCAGCAGAGTCGTACAAGTACGGCGGGTAGTAGATTTCTGCGTTGGTATTGACCTCGGGTCCCGGCGCACCACCGCCAACGACAAGCACCGTGGCATCTGGCAGCAATACAGAGCCCGAGTGGTACAGACGGGATTTCACTGCGGTCGCGCCTATCGTCCAGGTACCCGTCGTGGGATTCCAGATTTCCGCAGTCCGGTTCACGCCTGTTAGCTGGTTCCAAACCTCGCTGCCGCCTGTCACAACCACTTTTCCATCCGCCATGACCGTGGCATTGGCCAACTTGCGCATAGTCGCCATGTTGCTGGTGGCAGTAGCAACAGGAGTGCCGGTGGTGATGTCGATCACGACGGCGCCGTTGGACGAGCCGCCCATCTGCAGAATTCGTCCAGGTCGGTACATCACGACCGTCGAATCGCCACCACGACTGGCAGTTGGCGTAGAACCGACTCGCGTGATGGAACCCGCGCCAGCGGTATTGACGTAGTACATGTTGCCACCGCTGTCGTAGCCGAACACGCGGCCATCGGGCGCAACGAAGTTTCGAGGGAAATCATAGGACAGCGCTGATGTGTCGGCATTGCTCAAAAGGCGATAGCTGCCATCGAGTTGACGCACTTCCGGTCGGTCGGCGCCACCGTTGCCACCTTGAACATACACCTCGCCATTGAGCAACACGGTAGATGACGAATACCAGCGCGCACGATTTAAATTGCCACCACGTGTTAGCGAGTTGTCGGTTGGATCAAATAGATTGGTATTGTTATTGCCTACATTGGTGGAACCGCCGTTCAGCATGATGTCGCCACCATTGAGAACAACGCGACCCGACTGCGGCAACACGACCTGGGATCCGCAGAAAATATCTGTCCCGGTTTGGTTTGGCAGCAACACATGACCGGCATCGATCGATCCGGACGCGGGATTCCAAATGTCGTACTCGAAATAACCGGTCTGACGGCCGTCAGTGCGGCTACCGTAACTGAGGATGCGGCCATCGGGCAGCATCACCGTGTGCACGGCGATCAAAGGCCAATTGCCTAGCGGCGAAAACGCACCACGGACATTATCGGCACGTGCTGTATTGGCGAGACCTAAAAGCCCTGAAGCCACCAACAAGAGACATGTGGCGTTGTTCTTATTATTCGACATGGCCAAAACCCCCGAAACGGCAGTTCAGCACGCTAACAAATGTGACGCAGTTCTGATTCCTCAAGCGAACATAAGCCATTTATATTTGGCTCTGCACCCGCTTGAAGCGCCTGGCTATTTGTTTATTGTTAGATCAGACAGCGGCTATGTTAAACAAAAGATCGGACCAAGTCCAACTTACTCACTGCAGCCATCTCAACGCGGCTCGTAACCCAGATTGGGAGACAGCCAGCGTTCGGTGATTTCTAACGACTGCCCTTTGCGCGCCGCGTAGTCCTGCACTTGATCGCGATCGATCTTGCCGACGGCAAAATAGCGCGCATCCGGGTGCGACAGATACCAGCCGCTGACCGACGCGGTCGGTAGCATCGCAAAACTCTCTGTGAGCTGCATGCCGGTGTTCGCTTCGACAGCCAGCAACTCCCAGAGTGTGGCTTTCTCAGTGTGGTCTGGGCAGGCCGGATAGCCGGGCGCCGGCCGTATGCCGCGATACTTCTCTTCAATGAGATCATTGTTGGCGAGATTTTCACCAGCCGCATACCCCCAAAACTCCCGGCGGGCGCGCTGGTGAAAGTGCTCAGCCGCCGCCTCGGCGAACCGGTCGGCCAGCGCTTTCAACGCGATGGCTGAGTAATCATCATGTTCGGCTTCAAACTTTGCGACCGGCGCATCGATGCCAATGCCGGCAGTTACCGCAAACGCACCGATGTAATCGAGTTTGCCGCTGTCGCGCGGCGCCACGTAGTCAGCCAGGCACTCGTGCGGCTGACCCGGCGCTTTGTTCTTCTGCTGGCGCAGATGATGCAGGGTCGCGATAACGCGGCTACGCTGAACATCGGCATAGACCTCGATGTCATCACCAACCGCGTTCGCCGGCCAAAAACCGACCACAGCGTTAGCACGTAGCCAGCGTTCTGCCAGTAGCTTTTTCAGCATCCGACGGGCGTCGGCGTAGAGATTACTCGCTGCCTCGCCCACGACTGGGTCGCTGAGAATGCCCGGGAATTTACCCGCGAACTCCCAGGCGTTGAAAAACGGCATCCAATCGATGTATTCGAGCAGCGCGTCGAGCGGGTAGTCCTTGAAAGTCTGCACGCCTAACGTTCTGGGCACAGAAGGCTGCCAATTGACCCAGTCGACGGGTCGGCGATTGGCGCGAGCCGCTGCCAGACTGAGCTCGGGCAACTTGGCTGTTTTGCCTGCGTGCTGCTGTCGACGGCGTTCGTGTTCGCGGTTGTTGTCGGCGGCAAAGGTGACGCGGCCAGTTTTGTTCAACAGCTTCTGGCAAACACCTACCGAGCGCGACGCATCTTTCACGTACACCACAGGTTCGGCGTAGTGTTGCGCGATTTTCACCGACGTGTGCGCAGGCGAGGTCGTGGCCCCGCCGATCAGCAAGGGTTGGCTCATGCCGCGTCGTTGCATTTCTTTCGCGATGTGCACCATTTCATCGAGTGACGGCGTGATCAGTCCTGACAAACCCACCAGATCCGCATTCTCGCGTTGCGCGACATCGAGGATTTTGGCCGCCGGCACCATCACGCCAAGATCGATGACCTCGAAATTGTTGCACTGCAGGACCACACTGACAATGTTCTTGCCGATGTCATGCACATCGCCTTTAACGGTAGCTATGACAATCTTGCCCTGCGCACGTATCACCCCGCCTCGCGCCGCTTCGATAAAAGGCACCAGGTGCGCCACGGCTTTTTTCATCACGCGCGCACTCTTGACCACCTGCGGCAGAAACATTTTTCCCGAACCGAACAGATCACCGACGACATTCATGCCGTCCATCAGCGGCCCCTCGATCACGTCGATCGGATGGCCGGCGGCCAAGCGAGCTTCTTCGGCATCGATCACCACGAATTCGTCCATTCCCTTGATCAGAGCGTGTTCGAGCCGCTTGGCCACTGGCCAGCCTCGCCAGGCGTCGTCGACTTCGCGCCGCACGCCGCCCGACTCGTCTTTGTAACGTCCCGCCAGAGCTAACAACCGTTCCGTGGCGTCCGACCGACGATTCAGAATGACGTCTTCGACCGCTTCGCGCAGCGTCAGATCGATATCCTCATAGATTCCAAGTTGACCGGCATTGACGATGCCCATGTCCATGCCCGCCTTGATGGCGTTGTACAGAAACACGCTGTGCATGGCTGCGCGCACCGGTTCGTTGCCGCGAAAGGAGAACGACACGTTGCTGACGCCGCCGCTGACCATTGCCTGCGGCAACTGCTCCTTGATGGCGCGCGTCGCATTGATAAAGTCGACCGCGTAGCCGTTGTGCTCGTCAATACCAGTCGCGACGGCAAAGATGTTAGGGTCGAAAATTATGTCCTCGGCCGGGAAGCCGGCCGTGTCTGTCAGAAGGCGGTAGCTGCGTTTGCAGATGTCGACTTTGCGCGCCAGCGTGTCAGCCTGACCTTGCTCATCGAAGGCCATGACCACCACGGCAGCGCCATAATTGCGCAGCTTGCGCGCTTGCGCCAGAAAGGCTGTCTCACCTTCCTTAAGACTGATGGAATTGACAACCGCCTTGCCCTGCACGCACTTGAGGCCCGCTTCGATAACGGTCCACTTGGAGGAATCGATCATGACCGGCACGCGCGCGATATCGGGTTCAGCGGCAACCAAACGCAAAAAGCGCGTCATCGCGGCTTCTGAATCGAGCATGCCCTCGTCCATGTTGACGTCGATCACCTGTGCGCCAGACAGTACCTGCTGGCGGGCGATATCAAGCGCCGCGTTGTAATCGCCTGCTTCGATCAGTTTGCGGAATTTCGCCGAACCCGTGACGTTAGTGCGTTCGCCGACATTCACGAATAGCGAACGCTCATCAATGTTGAAAGGCTCCAAACCGGACAGTCGGCAGGCCTTGGGCACGTCCGGGATGTCGCGGCGCCTGACCGTACTGACCGCCTGGGCAAGCGCACGAATATGCTCGGGCGTCGTGCCGCAGCAACCGCCCACGATATTGAGAAGTCCGGCTTCGCCGTATTCGCGCAAGATGCTGGCCATCTCGCCGGCCGACTGGTCGTATTCACCAAACGCGTTAGGCAGGCCGGCGTTGGGATAGGCGCACACTGCGGTATCCGCAAGACGCCCGAGTTCCGCCACATACTGCCGCAGTTGCTCGGCGCCTAACGCACAGTTGAGCCCCACTGCCAGTGGATTGGCATGTCGAATGGAGTTCCAGAACGCCTCAGTGGTCTGGCCGGATAAAGTTCGTCCCGAGGCATCCGTGATCGTACCCGAGACAATGATGGGCAATTCGACTCCCAGCTTGCCAAATACGTCCCGCACCGCCATCAGGGCGGCCTTGGCGTTCAGCGTGTCGAACACGGTTTCGATCAGGATGAGATCGACGCCACCGACGATTAGAGCCTCAGTCGCCTCACTGTAGGCGTCCACGAGCTCATCGAAACTGACGTTGCGAAAACCCGGATCGTTGACATCGGGGGACATCGACGCCGTGCGATTGGTGGGACCTAACGCTCCGGCGACGAAGCGCGGACTTTTTGTCGCGACCGCGACCTCATCTGCGACACGACGCGCCAGTTCCGCTGCCGCGCGATTCAATTCGGGCACGAGTTCCTGTAGCTGGTAGTCGGCCTGAGCGATACGCGTGGAATTGAAAGTGTTGGTTTCGATAATGTCGGAACCGGCCTCAAGATAGGCCCGGTGAATATCTGCAATGATCTGTGGCTGAGTCAGAGTCAGGAGATCGTTGTTGCCTTTGAGATCCTGGGTGCAATTTGCAAATCGATCACCGCGATAGCCAGATTCATCGAGCCGATGGTCCTGAATCATCGTGCCCATGGCGCCATCGAGCAGCACGATGCGCTCGCGCAACAGCTGCTTGAGCGCGACGATTCGCTGCGGGCGGTCCATTAGGGCGCTCGCACGCCTAACGCATGGCAAATCGCATAAGTGAGTTCCGCGCGATTCAACGTGTAGAAATGAAATTCTGTGACGCCACCGCGCTCGCGCAACCGGGTTGCCTGTTCGATGGCAACGTTAGCCGCGATCAAACGACGTGTTTCCGTATCGTTCTCAAGTCCCACAAAGCGATCCGACAGCCATTTTGGGATCGTCGCACCGCAACTCGCCGCAAACCTCGTGACTTGTGGAAAACGCGTAATCGGCAATATTCCGGGAACAATGCTCGCCTTGATACCGGCGGCAACGCAGCGATCCCGAAATCGCAAGTAAGCATCGTTGTCATAGAAAAATTGCGTAATCGCGCGCGTCGCTCCTGCATCGATCTTGCGTTTCAGATTGTCGAGATCCTCTGCGGCGCTGGCCGCCTCCGGATGCGTTTCCGGATATGCAGCCACAGAAATATCGAAGTCTGCAACTGCGCGCAGGCCGGCAACCAGATCGCTCGCGTAGGCAAAGCCTTGCGGGTGCGGCTCATAGCGTGCAACACCCGCGGGCGGATCGCCGCGCAAAGCGACAATGTGGCGGATGCCTTGATCCCAATAGCGGCGCGCGATATCGAGAATCTCGCCGCGCGGCGCGCCAACGCATGTCAGGTGCGGTGCGCTTGTTAGCTGGGTTTCGCGTTGCACGCGGGTGACGACGTCATGGGTGCGCTCACGGGTGGAACCGTCGGCACCATAGGTGACCGAAACGAAGCGCGGCGCCAGCGGCGCCAGGCGTTGTACGGATTCAAGCAACACACCTACTGCCGCGGAATCCGCAGGCGGAAAAAATTCGAAACTCACTTGGATGGGTGAGATCATCGTTCAGGCCTTTTTTGTGCGGTGACCGCGAGCGTGGCCTGTAATCCAGTCGCCAGCAGCCAGTGATCACCGGCGGCCTCGATAGGTAAAAGTTGGTCACAGGAAAACCCCCTGGCGGCAAGCAATGCGCGGAGTTTGAACAACGGGTGTGCATTACCAGCCTCATTGTCGTCCAGCGCGTCGTATGGCAGGCCCAAAACCACGCGACCCCTGGGAGCCAGCCATGCGGCTGCGTTAGCCAGCTGGCGCCCGAGATCGTCAACCGTCAATGCCTCGATGCAGACGAGATCGAAATCAGGCTTGGGATCTGTAGCAACGACCCAGTCGAACGCCAGTCCCTGCTCACGGCCAAAGGCGCCGACTGCGCGACGCAACGCGGGACTGGTAGTTACGAGGCGCAGTTGCGCCGTAGATTCCTGCAACCATGCAAGCACTGGCCCGTGCCTGACATCGAAGGCCAGTGCGCGTGCGCTCGCGATTCTGTTAGATAGCTGGTGAAACGCAGCGCCCAGACGCTGCCCAAAAAGCGAGTCAACTGCAAAAGTCTCTGCGACGTTACCGGTTGCCATGCGCGCGAGTCGAGCCTGATCACGATGCAGCAGTTTGTCGGCAGAGCTTGCGGAGTTGGCAGGCGAGAAAACCTGTTCGAGCCACCCCAGGTTGCGAGCTTCACGTGACCAGAGGTAGCGAACTTCGCGACCAGACTGCACCCTTGTTAGCAAGCCGGCGCGCGCCAAAGTCGCCAGATGGCGCGACACCGCTGGCTCGGGCAGGCCGAGTGCGCTGGCTAACTGCCCGACCAGCCGCTCGCGTTCGCGGCAGGCCAACATAAGCCGTAGACGGCTTGGCTCGGCAAGCGCGGCGAATTGGCGTGACATGTGGAACAGATCCATTATCTATATATTATTGCACAATGATGCATATATAGCGTGTTGCATTGCACATAACGGTTGAAAACGAGCTTCTAGCCCATGCTCAACAGCTCAGCATTGCCGCCGGTGGCGGTGGTATTGATGGTCAGAGTGCGCTCGTGGACAAACCGGGAGAGGTAATGAGGTCCGCCTGCTTTGGGCCCGGTTCCGGATAGACCGCTACCGCCGAAAGGCTGCACGCCGACAACCGCACCGATCATGTTGCGGTTCACGTAGGTGTTGCCAGCGCTACTGAGGCGCCAGACTTCGCGCCAGGTTGACTCGAGGCGCGTCTGCACACCCAGCGTCAGGGCATAACCGCTGGTGTGCAGGTCAGCTAACAATTCGGGCAGCTTGTCGGCGCGATAGCGAACGACATGCAGAATCGGACCGAACTGCTCGCTGGTCAGCGCGCGGGCGCTGTCGAGTTCAATCAGATGCGGCAGCACGAAGTGACCTGCGGCGGCCGCGCTCGCCGGCCGCCCGGTCGTCAGGATGCGCGACCGGCGACCGGCCTGCGCCACGTAGTCTGTTAGCTTGCGGGCCGCATCCGCGGAGATGACCGGGCCAAGATCAGTGGCAAGGTCCGACGGATCGCCGGTGTTTAACTCCTGCATCGCACCGATGAGCGTCGCAATGACCTGGTCGGCTACATCCTCCTGCACGCACAGCAGACGCAGCGCAGAACAGCGCTGGCCCGCACTGCCAAACGCGCTGGTGACTGCGTCATCCACAACCTGCACCGGCAGCGCGGTGGAATCGACGATCATCGCGTTGATACCGCCAGTTTCCGCGATCAACGGCAGAATCGCGCCCTCGCGCGCCGCCAGCGCACGATTGAGCCATTGGGCGGTCGTGGTCGACCCTGTGAACACCACGCCAGCCAGGGCCGGATGCGCCAGCGCCGCGACACCGAAAGCGGCGCCACGCATAGGCAGACAGTGCAGTACAGCTGTCGGCACGCCTGCCTCGTGCAACAGAGCCGTCAGTTGCGAGGCGATCAACGAAGTTGCCTCCGCCGGTTTCGCGATGACCGCATTGCCCGACACTAACGCTGCGGCGATCTGCCCGGTAAAAATGGCCAGCGGGAAGTTCCACGGGCTGATACAGACGAACACGCCGCGGCCCGCGAGCGACAGATCGTTGGTTTCCCCGGTCGGGCCCTGCAACCGCTGCGACGTACCTAACACGTGGCGCGCTTCGGCGGCGTAATAGCGACAAAAATCGATCGCCTCGCGCCACTCGGAAATCGCGTCGGGCAGCGTTTTGCCAGCTTCACGCACCAGCAGCGCCAGGTAATCGCCGCGACGCGACTGCAGCAGATCGGCCGCGCGTTCCAGACAGGTTGCTCGCGGCTCAACGCCGGTCGCATTCCACCTGGGCCAGGCGTCAGCCGCCGCATCGAAGGCCTGCTTTACGTTCAGCGGAGCCGCCAAAAACGTGATCCCGACGCGATCCGCCGTATTGGCGGGGTTGATAACCGCGATCGCCTCTCCATCCACCGGCCCCGCATGATACTGCTGGCCGGCGCGCGCTGCTATTTCCGCCTGCAATTGGCGCAGTTCACGCTGCAGACCGAAATCGGCACCTGGCGAATTCGCACGCGCCGCGCCATAGATTTGCGGTGGCAAACTGATGCCTGGATTGGGCAACCGCGCAGGATCGCTGAGACCCTGCCATGGATCCTGAACCAGTTCATCGACGGGTACACGCTCATCCATGAATCGATTGACGAACGAGGTGTTAGCACCGTTCTCGATCAGCCGGCGCACCAGATAGGCCAGCAGATCCGCGTGCTTGCCAACTGGCGCATAGGCGCGAACGGGGGGAAAACTCGCGGTCTGGCGGCGTGCTTCGTCATAGAGCAGCGCGCCCATGCCGTGCAAGCGCTGAAATTCATAGCCGCGCGCGTCCCCCGCCAGCGCCAGAACCGCAGCGATACTGTGCGCATTGTGTGTCGCGAACTGTGGCCAGATTCGCTCACGATTAGCTAACAAACGCGCTGCACAGGCGAGCCATGACACGTCGGTCGTGGATTTGCGCGTATACACGGGATAACCCGCAAGACCTCGTTCCTGCGCGCGTTTTATTTCACTGTCCCAGTAAGCACCCTTGACAAGCCGCACAGTCATCTGCCGCCCAGTCGCGTGGCAAAGAGCATCCACCCAGTCGATTACTGCAGCCGCACGCTTGCCATAGGCCTGCACGGCAAGGCCCAAACCGGACCAGGTGCGCGTGGTGCTGTCACGTGCCAGCGCCTCGAGCACCGCCAAAGAAATCTCGAGCCGATCGGCCTCTTCCGCGTCGATCGTGACGCCGATGTCCTGCGCGGCCGCCGCACGCACCAATTGCAGCGCACGTGGCGTTAGCGCGGTATGCACGGCGTGCGCATGGGTGAGCGAATAGCGCGGCGCCAATGCCGAGAGCTTGATCGAAATCGCGGAACGTCCGTGCAGCGTCGTGCCCTTGCGCTGCGCGCCGATAGCCTCAATGGCATGCAGATACGCGGCCTGGTAATTATCGGCCTCAAGTTGCGTGCGGGCACCTTCGCCTAACATATCGAACGAGCAGAGCGCCAGAGCCGACTCGTCCAGGCTGCGTGTCAAAGCTTCTTCGATGCTCCGGCCAACGACGAATTCACCGCCGATAATCTTCATGGCGCGGCGCATCGCCTGGCGGACCATGGGCTCACCCGCACGACGCATCAATCCGCGCACCCAGCCACCCGTATCCGCGTGCAAGTCCACCGGCAGGTCTACGATCCGGCCGGTGAGCATCAGGCCCCAGGTGGAGGCGTTGACGAACAGCGACTCGGAATGACCAGCGTGCCGCGACCAGTCGCCACTCGCAAGTTTCTCCGCGATCAGCCTGTCGGCCGTAGCTTCATCCGGGATGCGCAGCAGCGCCTCGGCAAGACACATCAGCGCGATGCCTTCGTGGTTCGCGAGTCCGAACTCCTGCAGGAAGGCATCGAGATAGCCACGCTCATCGACCCGCGCGCGCGCGCCGCTCACAAACTGGCGCGCACTCTGCAGCGCGGCGCTGCGCAGCGTGTCGGCCGGCGCCGGACCTAACATTCCGATGGCGGCAATTTCATCGCGCCCGGCGGCGTCGTGGATCGACTCCCAGGCTGCACGCAATGCGGCGGTCATACTCAGTTCACTCGATGTGAAGATGGCGGCTGCGGCACACCGCTCTGCAGCAGCTCGGCAACGTCGATGGCATCAAATCGCCAGGGCTTCTGGCAGAACTCGCAGGTGACCGTGACGGCGCCCTGTTCCGCGAGCAACTCCTGCAGATCATCGGTGCCCAGGGAACGCAGCACGGTCGCTATGCGTTCATGACTGCAGCGGCAACGGAACTGCACATTCTGTGCGGGAAAAAGCACCACATCCTCGCCTGCACCACAGTGGCGTGCCAGTGATTCGCTGTCCTTTACTAACAACTCACTCGAAGGCAGGTCGCGCACCACCGCCGTTACCTGCTGCCAGAGTTGTCCCGGGTCCAAAAATGCGGACTCGCCGCGCAATCCATCTTCATCAGCGGCTACTGCGATGCCGCCGGCGAGCGGCAGCCGCTGCAGCAACAAGCCAGTCGCAATGTCCGCATCCGCGGCCAGTTTCAATACGCAGGGCAATTGCTCAGACTGCTGAAAATAGTGCTCGAGTGCTTCGGACAGCGTGTCGCCGACCAGCGGCACTATGCCCTGATAGCGAGCAGAGGCATCGGCAGCCGTCTCGACCGTCACGGTCAGTTGTCCTTGTCCCACAAGAGTGCGGAAATCGGGCCGCACTGCGGCGACATCGAAACGCGCCAGGGCGCGCAAATCAAAAGTATTGCTGCACTGTACGACCAACAGCCGCACCGCGCCGTCACCCTGCAGCTGCAGGGTCAGCGTGCCATCAAACTTGAGAGTAGACGCCAGCAATACCGCCGCAACAGCCGCTTCGCCTAACAAATCGCGCACGGGTTGCGGGTAATCGACGTGCTCGCGCAGCGCCGACCACACCGTAGACAATCTGACCCACTGACCGCGCACCGCGCCGCCCCGCAGCACGAATCGCCGCACTGAGTCCTTATCGCTCACTCCGCTAACATCTTTTTGAGCAGGTCATTGAGCTGCGCCGGATTGGCCTTGCCGCCGGTCGCTTTCATCACTTGGCCGACAAAAAACCCAAACAGCTTGTCTTTGCCCGAGCGATAGTCGGCAAGCTGCCCAGGATTCTTCGCCATGACATCGGCAATCGCTTTTTCAATCGCGCCGGTATCCGTAATCTGCCGGAGCCCGCGCGCCTCGATGACTGCATCGGCGCTCTTGCCTTCCAGCCACATCGCCTCGAACACTTCCTTGGCGATCTTGCCGGAGATTGTGTTATCGCGAATCCGCGTTATCAAACCCGCAAGCGCGACGGCATCGACGCGCGCTGTGCGTATCTCCAGGTTGTTAGCATTGAGTTGCGCGGAAAGATCGCCCATCACCCAGTTGGCGCAAAGTTTCGGCTCGCCGCCCACGCGCTGCACCACGTCCTCGTAAAATGCAGCGATGTCGCGACCGGCGGTCAACACGCCGGCATCATAGTCGGTCAGGCCGAACGCGCTGACGAACCGGGCCGCTTTGGCGTCCGGCAATTCCGGCAGACTGCGGCGCACGTCATCGATGGTTGCTTCATCGAGCGCGACCGGCAACAGATCGGGGTCCGGAAAATAGCGGTAGTCGTTAGCGTCCTCCTTGGACCGCATGGACCGTGTCTCGCCCTTGTCTGGGTCGTAGAGACGGGTTTCCTGCACCACTTTGCCACCGGAATCGATCACATCGATCTGGCGCGCAACTTCGTAGTTGATCGCCTTCTCGACGAATCGAAACGAGTTGATGTTTTTGATTTCTGCGCGAGTGCCAAATTTCTCCGCCCCCTTGGGCCGCACCGACACGTTGGCATCACAGCGGAATGAGCCTTCCTGCATATTGCCATCGCAGATTTCAAGATAGCGCACCAGCGTGTGCACCTTTTTCATGTAGGCCACGGCTTCTTTCGCCGAACGCATGTCCGGCTCGGAGACGATTTCCAGCAACGGCGTGCCAGCACGATTGAGATCAATACCTGACGAACCGGCAATGCCTTCATGCATGGACTTGCCAGCGTCTTCTTCGAGATGTGCGCGCGTAATGCCAATACGCTTGCGTGAACCATCCTCCATCAGCACGTCAACAGTACCGTGGGCAACGATCGGCAGCTCGTACTGCGAAATCTGGTAGCCCTTGGGCAGATCGGGATAAAAATAGTTCTTGCGTGCAAACACGGACAGCGGGGCCACCTTGGCGCCGACCGCGAGACCAAACTTGATCGCCATGCGCACGGCTTCGGCATTCAGCACCGGCAGCACGCCCGGATAGCCAAGATCTACGAGGTTAGCCTGACTGTTAGGTTGTGCGCCATAGGCTGTGGCGGACGACGAAAAAATCTTTGAGCGCGTCGCGAGTTGCGCGTGGATTTCAAGACCAATGACTGTTTCCCATTCCATGCGGTTAACCCCAACCTGCCGGCAGCTGCGCATGCCAATCGGTTTCCTGCTGAAAGCGGTGGGCGAGATTAAGCAACCGGCCTTCACCGAAATGCGGGCCCAGGATCTGCAGACCTAACGGCAGGCCGCCTGTGAAGCCGCAGGGTATGGACAGGCCGGGAATACCGGCCAGATTCGCGCCAATGGTGTAGATGTCGTTCAAATACATGGTTATCGGATCCGATGTCTTGGCGCCGATCGGAAACGCAGCCGTTGGTGAAGTCGGGCCGATCAGCACATCCACTTCGGCAAATGCGCGCGCAAAATCCTGTGCGATCAATTGCCTGACTTTCTGGGCCTTCAGGTAATACGCGTCGTAGTACCCAGCAGACAGCACATAAGTGCCGGTCATGATGCGGCGTTTCACCTCGGCGCCGAAGCCTTCACCGCGCGAACGCTTGTACAGATCCATCAGGTCACGCGGATTCTCGCAGCGGTAGCCGTAGCGCACGCCGTCGAAGCGCGCGAGATTGGAGGAACATTCCGCAGGCGCGACTACGTAGTACGTTGGCACTGACAATGGCAGGTTCGGACAACTGACGTCCTTGAGGCGCGCGCCCAATTTTTCAAAAATACGCAACGCATCGCGCACCGCCTGACCGCAGGCGGCATCGAGACCCGCGTCGAAAAACTCACGCACCACGCCGATCGTCACACCATCGAGCGAGTCAACCAGGGTCGCCGCGTAGTCAGGTACCGGCGAGTTGACACTGGTGGAGTCTTTGGGGTCAAAACCCGCCATGGCACGCAGCATCAGGGCCGAGTCTTCAGCGGTCTGTGTTAGCGTGCCGGCCTGATCCAACGATGAGGCGAACGCGATCATGCCGTAGCGGGATACGCGCCCATAGGTGGGTTTGAGGCCGGTAATGCCACACAGCGCCGCAGGTTGTCTTATGGAGCCGCCCGTGTCGGTCGCCGTCGCGGCAGGCACCAGCCGCGCCGCCACCGCTGCCGCAGACCCACCCGAAGACCCTCCGGGCACCATTTGCGGATTCCAGGGGTTGCGGACCGGACCATAGAAACTGGTTTCGTTGGACGAGCCCATCGCAAACTCATCCATATTAGCCTTGCCGAGCATGACCATGCCCGCGGCTTTGAGCTTCTGGACCACCGTGGCGTCATAGGGCGACACGAAGTTCGACAACATCTTCGAACCGCAAGTCGTCAGCACCCCCTCGGTGCAGAAAATGTCCTTATGAACCATGGGGATACCGCATAACGGACCTGCTGCGCCTGCTGCCAGACTGGCATCCGCCACGGCCGCCGCAGCTAACGCCGACTGCTCTGTTAGCGTGACCAGCGCATTGAGTTTGGGCTGCGCAACCTGCAGACGCGCCAACAGCGCTTGGGTCAGCTCGACACTGCTAAAACGTCGTTCTCGCAGGCCAGCCGCCATTTGCGTGATGGATAAAGTGTGCATCACGTCTTACTCAATGACTTTGGGAACGACATATAGTCCTGCAGCAACCTGAGGCGCGTTACGTTGAAACTGCTCGCGGTGATCAATTTCGAGCACTTCGTCGGCGCGCAGGCGCTGCGACAAACCGGGCATCGGGTGCGCCATCGGCGTGATGCCATCGGTTTGAGCACGGTCGAGCTCGCTGACGAAGTTCATGATGTTCGACAGCGACTGCACATAGACGGGAATTTCCGCGTCTGTCAGGTTGAGGCGTGCCAGGTGTGCGATGCTGTCGATGTCTTTGCGTGTCAGGCTCATGAGGATCTGCTGAAAACCGCTGAAAAAACGGCGCGCAATAATACACGCTTGCCTTGTGTCAAGTCTCACC
>JAYVJR010000014.1:0-23880 GCA_043769085.1 Gammaproteobacteria bacterium | reverse complement strand
GCCGCGCTGCGCGAGGATTTGGGTGGCATGGTCATCAGCCAGACTGACGATGTGACTGGTCTGCTGACACGTGCGGCGTTCGAAATTGAAGCGCAGCGGATGCTGCTGACAGAAGCCCAGGCCCTTTACAGTATCGTGCACATCAATGTCGATCGACTGCATGTGGTCAACGAGCTTTTCGGCTTTGAAACCGGTAACGCTGTTTTGCGCAGTATCGGCACGCTGATACGGGATCAGTCGCTGCGGCACGGCGGACTGGCCTGCCGCATGAATAGTGACCAGTTCGCGGTGTTACTGCTGCGCTGTCGGGTATCCACAGCGCAGGAATGGGCCTGTCGTCTGCTCGAGTCTATTCAAGACATGACGATGCCACAGAATTGCGCGGGCCTCGAAGTTACCGCCAGTATGGGTGTTGCGGAATCTCAAAGTCAGGTGCCGGTTGATAAGACCATTGGTGCTGCAGAAACTGCGACCAAGGCAGCCAAGGATCGGGGTCGCAATCGAGTGGAAGTCTTCACGTCTAACGATGCGAGTCTGGTGCAGCGGCATGAGGACGTGGCTATTTTTCGCAGACTGGTCGCCGCATTGAGAGCAGGCGAATTCCAGCTGTATGCGCAGCCGATCGTGTCGCTGGTCGACAAGAACCCGGCACCGCGTTTCGAAATTCTACTGCGCATGCTGGATCGCGATGGTCGCATTATCGCGCCGAAAAAATTTATGTCGGCAGCCACTCGTTATCAGTTACTACCGCAGCTGGACCGCTGGGTGCTGTCAGCGACCCTGCAGGCGCTGGCGCCGCACGCGCCCGCGCTGCTTGGGCGCAAGGCCAGTTTCTCGGTCAACTTGTCGGGTCCGACAATCGCCGAACCGGATTTCTGCAAGGCCGTGCGCACTGCATTCCACAGCTACGATGTCCCGCCGGCGCTGGTATCGTTTGAAATCACCGAGAGCTCGGCAATTGGCTCGCTCGATACCGCCACACGCTTCATGAGCGACCTGCGTGCGATCGGCTGCCGATTCGCGCTTGACGACTTTGGCACCGGACTGTCGTCGTTGTCGTATCTGAAAGATCTGAAAGTCTCGACGCTGAAAATTGATGGCTCTTTCATACGCGACTTGGCCACCAATCCGAATTCTCAGACGATCGTGCGCGCCATCATGGATATTGCCAAGAAACTAGGTTTGGAAACCGTCGCTGAGTACGTCGAGTCGGTTGACCTGGTAAGTCGTGTGACGGCCATGGGGGTCACCTACGCGCAGGGTTATGCTTTCGGCATGCCGCGACCGCTGACAGATGTGTTAGCGGAATTGGAGCTGCCGGCGGACCTTGACAATAGAAACTGGTACGCTGGCCGCGTGGCCGCCCGGCGCGCCTGATTATTTCTGCGTTGCCAGGTATTCGTCGTAGCTACCGCGAAAATCTTCAATCTTGCCGCTCGGCAGTAGTTCGATAATGCGATTGGCCAGACTGCCGACAAACTCACGATCATGCGACACGAACATGAGCGTGCCCGGATATTTCTCCAGCCCAATCTGCAATGACTCGATGGTCTCCATGTCCATGTGGTTGGTGGGCTCGTCCATCAACATGACGTTAGGTTTGGTGAGTATCAACTTGCCGTAGATCATGCGGCCTTTCTCACCGCCCGAGAGCACCGTGACTGGCTTCTTGGTCTCGTCGCCGGAGAACAGCAGGCGACCGAGCGTGGCACGAACCAGCTGATCGTCATCAGCTTTGCCAGACCATTGCGACATCCAGGTAAAAAGATCGATGCGCGCTTCGAATTCCGACTGTGCATCCTGAGGCATGTAGCCGGGCTGGGCATTTTCGACCCAGGTGATGCGGCCATGGGTCGGATGCAACTCGCCTGCCAGACAGCGCATCAGGGTGGTTTTACCGATGCCGTTAGGTCCGATGATTGCGACGCGCTGGCCGGCAGCGATCGTGAAGTTGAGATTGGAAAATATGTCGGTATCCGTGCCGGGGTAGCGAAAACTCAATCCTTCCACCGTGACCGCTGAACGATGTAACTTCACTTTTTGCTCAAAGCGGATGTAAGGATTCTGCCGCGATGACGGCCGGATCTCTTCGATCTTGATCTTCTCGATCTGCCGCTTGCGCGAGGTGGCCTGGCGCGCCTTGGAGGCGTTTGCCGAAAAACGGCGCACGAACTCCTGCAGATCCGAGATCTTGTCCTTGGCCTTCGAATTCGCCGATTCAACCCGCGCCCGTGCCTGGGTGGAGGCCAGCATGAAATCATCGTAGTTGCCGGGGTAGATCTTGACCTGCTGGAAATCAAGATCGGCAACATGGGTGCACACCTGATTCAGGAAATGTCGGTCATGGCTGATGATGATCATGGTGGCGTTGTAGTCGTTGAGAATGCGCTCGAGCCAGCCGATCGAATGAATGTCCAGGTTGTTGGTAGGCTCATCGAGCAGCAGCACATCGGGACTGGAAAACAACGCCTGCGCTAACAAGACTCGCAACTTCAGTCCCGGAGGCAATTCACGCATCGGACCTTGGTGCTGCGCCTGCACTATGCCAGCGTCCACCAGGATGCTGGCGGCTCGGGCTTCAGCGGTATAGCCGCCATACTCGGCGAATTTGTTCTCCAGTTCCGCCGCATGCATGTAGTCGGTCTCGGATGCCTCCAGATCGGCATAAATGCGATCGCGCTCCTGCATGGCCCGCCACATTTCGGCATGTCCCTGGAGAACCACGTCCAGCACGCGCTGATCCTCGTAGCCAAACTGGTTCTGGTTCAGCTTGCCGAGCCGCAGGCCGGTCTGCAGCATGACGTCGCCGCTGCTCTGTTCCAGCTCCCCACCCAGGATCTTCATCAGGGTGGTCTTGCCGCAGCCATTGGCGCCAATCAGGCCATAGCGGTTGCCATCGGCGAACTTCAGGGTGACGTTTTCGAATAGCGGCTTGGCTTCGAACTGGATCGTGAGATTGTTGGTGGAAAGCATAGGGGGCTGCGAACGGGGGGCAGGATTCTAGCCGAGCACGGCCTGTCCGATGGCCTAGAAAGTGACCCCCAGGAGGCGTTTTTCGGTTTTCGGAGGCCGCCCGAGGTGCCGAAGTGCAGAATTTGTCAAAAAACCTGCCCGGAAAATCGAAAAACGCGGCTAATTCCTCTATCCTTCGCGCCCTTTAAGGGATGCCCGGCCTGGCTGGGTGTCCTGCTATCCCTTCGCACACTGATGGAACATTGCCATGGCCCGTACTACGCCGCTTTCTGACATCCGCAACATCGGCATCATCGCCCACGTTGACGCCGGTAAAACCACCACCACCGAGCGCATCCTTTACTACACGGGTCGTAAGCACACCATCATCGATATCCATGACACCAAGGATATGAAGACGTCGACGACCACAGACTATCTGGAACAAGAACAAAAGCGCGGCATCACGATTCAGAGCGCCGCGGTATCGGCATTCTGGCGTGGCAAAAAGATCAACCTGATCGACACGCCGGGGCACGTTGACTTCACCATCGAAGTTAATCGCAGTCTGCGAGTGCTTGACGGTGCGGTCGTGGTGTTCGATGGCGTGGCGGGCGTTGAGCCCCAGTCAGAAACCAACTGGCGACTGGCTGACAATTACCACGTTCCGCGCATCTGTTACATCAACAAGATGGACCGCAGCGGTGCGAATTTCGTGCGCTGCGTTGACATGATCCAAAAACGTCTCGGCTCGCGTCCGTTGCCCGTGCAGATTCCGATTGGCTCGGAAGATAACTTCAAAGGCATGATCGACCTGGTCGAGATGAAGGCTCTGGTCTGGGATTCGGATGACAAAGATGCCGAATGGCAAAGCCTTGATGTGACGGCTGATCTTGCCGACAAACTCGGCATCACGGTACCGAGCGATCGCAAAATCCTGAGCGAAGTCGACAAGTACCGTTCCGAGCTGGTCGATACCTGTCTTGAAATGGACGACGCGGCGATGGAGGCTTTTATCGGCGAAGGCACGGTACCCAGCGCTGACATATTGCGTGCCTGCTTGCGCAAGGGCACGGTGACGGGCGCTTTCAATCCGGTGTTGTGCGGTTCTTCGTACAAGAATAAGGGCGTGCAACAGGTGTTGGACGCGGTGGTCGATTACATGCCGGCGCCCACTGATGTCGAAGCCATCAAAACCGTAGACGCTGATGGCAACCCGATCGGCGAGCGCAAGTGCGCGGACGACGAACCGTTCTCGGCGCTCGCGTTCAAAGTGATCAACGACATTTATGGCGCGCTGACTTTCGTACGCGTCTATTCGGGTGTGCTCACGAAGGGCGCATCGATCCAGAACTCCACGCGCGGCAAAAAAGAACGTATCGGCCGTATGGTCGAGATGTTCGCCAAGGAAGCTAACGCGATTGAAGAAGCGCGCGCCGGCGATATTATTGCGCTGGTGTCGTTAGCGGACACCGAAACTGGCGACACCCTGTGCGATGCGAACAATCCAGTGGTGCTCGAGCGTATGCGCTTTCCGGAACCTGTGATCAGCGTATCGGTGCAATCCAAGGTCAAGACTGAGCAGGAAAAATTCGGCGCGGCGCTCGGCAAGATGGTGCGTGCCGATCCCTCGCTGCGTCTGGAAACTGACCGCGAAACCGGCCAGACCATTCTGCGCGGCATGGGCGAGCTACACCTCGAAGTCACACTCGATCGTATGCGTACTGAATTCGGTGTCGAAGGCACGATGGGCGAACCGCAGGTGGCCTATCGCGAAACGTTCACGAAAAAAATCGAAGAACAATACGTTCACAAGAAGCAGACCGGTGGCTCTGGCCAGTTCGCCGAAGTGTGGATCACTTTCGAACCGCAGGCGCGCAGCGCTGGCTTCGAGTTTGTCGATGAGACTGTCGGCGGCTCGGTGCCGCGCGAATTCGTGCCGGCGGTGGAAAAGGGTCTGCGCATCCAGATGGAAGATGGCGTGCTCGCGCACTTTCCGACCGTGGATTTCAAGGCGACGCTGACCGACGGCAGCTACCATGATGTCGACTCGAATGCTCTGACTTTCGAAATCGCCGCCAAAGCCTGCTTCCGCGAAGCCATTCGCAAGGCTGCACCGGTACTGCTGGAACCTGTCATGAAAGTCGAAACCGTGACCCCGGGCGATCATCTGGGCGATGTCATCGGCGATTTGAACCGCCGCCGCGGCACCATCCAGGATCAGCTCGAGCGTGGTGCGAACATCGCCGTCGTTGCGCTGGTGCCGCTGTCGGAAATGTTTGGTTACATCGGCCAGCTGCGCAGCATGACCAGCGGCCGCGCGTCTTTCACGATGGAGTTTTCGCACTACGACGAAGTGCCGCGCAATGTCGCTGAGGAAGTTATCGCCGAAGTGGCCAAGGCACGAGCGGCGAAGTAAGCGTCGGTTGTTCACCGGGCAGCGCATTTTTGTCGTACGCCACGGCGAGACTGATTTCAACGCTGCGCGAATCATCCAGACGCCAACGGCCCCGCTGTCTGAGCGGGGCCGCCGGCAAGCCGCTCAATTGGCCACACGGCTTGCTGACGTGGGCATCACACGCATTCTGAGCAGCGATTTTCCGCGCGCGGTCGACACTGCGACCACGGTCGCAGAGCGTCTCGGCATCGACGTTGAACGCGAGCCATTGCTGCGGGAACGAAATTTTGGTGACTTTTGCGGTCGATCTTACGATTCACTGCCGTTCAATCCCTTGCCACTGGATTTCTCGCCGCCTAACGGCGAAGACTCAGAAACTTTTGCTGGGCGAGTCAGCGAAGCCTGGCAACGAGTCACGCGCAGTGTTCAGAACACGCCAGGAAATCTTCTGGTCGTTACGCACGGAGTCGTCTGTCGCGGGCTGGTCCTGAATCACGTGCAAATCGCGCCGGGCACCGACATTCCAAGTTCCTGGTTTAACACGTCAGTGACGGAAGTGGACGCCGCATCACCTTGGCAGGCGCGGCGACTTAACTGCGTCGCGCATCTGGAAAACTAAAGTTTCTCCAATCGACCGACGTCTGCAGCAATGATGGGCGCCTTGGTTGATTTGCCGGCGAGATGACGCCGCAAGAAAAAGATGCTGGTCCGATTGAACGTCGCGAGCCATGCGGCGCTTCGATCCGCCAGCGCCAGATCATCGCGGCCAACGACACCCCCCAGATAGTGGTCGGCTCCCTGCAGCGTCAACAGATAGCGCGGCCGGGCCGCCGCCAGATCATAGGGCTCGCGTCGCCACTGATAACCGGTCAAACCCGGCGCCTGCTGCAGATCTTCGGTGCCAACGGTGACCAGCAATGGCTTGCGCAGCGCCGCGAAATCTTCGCTGCGTAGCAACGGCGCGAACCGGCCGGCGCCGCTGAAAATCAAGGTTGCGCGGACGTTGGCCGCCGCGCGGCTGACAGTTTTACCTAACGGCTGATCAAAATACGTCGCCCCTGAAAGCGTCTGTGCGACCAACCCGCCGAAAGAATGTCCGGTTGCTGCCAAACGCGAACGCTGCATGCGACGTGACAACTCCGGCACTCGTCGCGCAACCTCGTCCAGCGAACCCAGCAGCAGCTCCATGTCCTCAAGGCGCCAGCTGAAATAGCGCGGGTCATTGCTGCCGCGTTGCACGCCTAACGACACCGAATCGCGGTGCGTGGGCGCTAGCACGGCAAAGCCAGCGGCCGCCCACTCACTCAGGATGGGATCGTAAAGCTGCCCGGACGAGTAAGCGCCATGCGAAAAAACCACCAGCGGTAGCGACTGTCTGCCGGCGGGCGCGAACACGCGAACCCGTAGTGCGCGCGCTGGGTCGGATGTCGGAAGTTCGATGTCGCGGCGCAAAACACCCGTGTCGGTCGCCGCCGCGGCAGCAATGGACGCACTGGCGCCCGCCAGAGCTAACAGAAAATTACGCCGCTTGTACATGTGTGATCCTCGCGGCCGTTTGTCCCGCAATCCGCCCAAGCGTGATTGCCATGCAGAGTCCGGCGCCGGGCAAATAGCCCGTGACATCGGGTCCTGAAATACTCCGGGCAGCGCCGCCACCCGCCAGCAGGTTGTGAAATACACTGCCATCTGGCCGCAATACCCGCGCATCTTGATCCACCACCAGACCACCCTGAGTGTGAAACAACGCACCCGTAACCCGTACTGCGCAGAACTCAGACGCTAACGGAGGTACGTTATCGAAACGTCGACCGAAGCGGTCCGCGCGACCTTGGGTTCGGGCGGCATCGATGTCTGCGGCCTCCTGCACCAGTGACGCTGGCGGTAGGCCACACTCCTGAGCCAGCAATTCGAGTGATGCACCACGTTTGATCGCTCCCATGGCGGCAAGCTCGCGCTGCTCATGCGAATGGCTCAAACAGCTCTGGTGGCGCGCTGCATCGAACACAACCCAGGCGCGACGGTCCGGCTGCTGATTAACCGGCACACAGAGCCCCGAAATGTTGTCATTTTCATGAGTAAACCTTTCGCCACGCAGGTTGACCATCCAGCCGCCTTCCAAAATGAGCGGATGCGGAACGATAACGCCCAGGGTATCGGCGAGTGTGCCTAAGCCCTGATAGGCGGAAAGATCTGCGGTCGCTGCGCCCAGCGATTCGCCCCAGATCAGGGCATCGCCACGGTTGCCTTCGTGGCCGAAGTATCGGCTGCCTGCCAACTGCGGGATGTGTTGACGAACCAAGTCCGGGTTGCCACCGTAACCACAGCTGGCTAACACCAACGCGTCCGTTCCTAACGATTCCTGCAAGCCATCGGGCCGGCGCATGACCAGGCCGCTAATCGCCCCGCGACCATCGACGCATATGTCTGTCACCCGTGCCGACAGCATGATGCTGGCGCCGGCCTTGACGGCGGCACGTTCCAGCAAGGTGATCAGAGCAGCGCCGCTGCGACCAGGCGGCATGTGCAGGCGTGGATAGCGATGTCCCAGGCTGGTCCATTTGAAATCAAGCGGCAGAGGAACATCGTGCTGCTCATGCAACCAGTCGACCGTCAGGCCAGACTCGCGCGCGATCAGCCGAGTCAGCTGCGGATCGGCCCGGCCATGGGTCTTGGCCATGACGTCTTCAACAAACTGCTCGGGGCTGTCGTCAATGCCATGGCGGCGGTGTTCTGCGCTGGCCGCCGCGCACATTGCACCCAGAGACATCGCAGTACTACCGGCCAGGCGGTCATCTTGCTCGATCACCAACGTCTCGCTGCCGGCCTGGGCAGCCGCAATCGCAGCCGTCAAACCACAGGCACCGCCGCCTATCACGGCAACGGCCGTATGGTCGCTGAATGCATCACGTTCCTTGACGAGAATGGCCACAGGCAGAGCTTAGCAGCGCGCGCGTCTTGCGAGGACTGCCAGAAATTCGGATAGTGGTGGGGTGGTTCGCGGCGCGAACACTTGACAGGTCTGGAAAATCATGACTATGAACAATCACGCTGTGCTTTCCGAGCTAACAAAGTTGCTTGGAGCAGCAAATGTCGTTACCGACCCGAACGACCTCACTTTCTATTCGACCGATGTTTACCGCAGTGGCGAGCGACCGCTGGCGATCATCAGGCCCGGCTGTACAGAGGACCTGAGCCGCGCTTTGCAGGCGGTTGCGTCCAGTGCAATCGCCGTGGTTCCGCGTGGCGGTGGCATGTCGTACACCGATGGCTATCTGCCCTCGAAGCACGGGTCGATCATGGTCGACATGCTGCGTATGGATGGCGTTCGCGAGGTCAATACCGAGGACTGCCATGTGACTGTGGAATGTGGCGCAACCTGGAAAGGACTGCACGACACGTTGGTGCTCAGAGGTGTTCGTACACCGTACTGGGGACCGTTGTCGGGATTACGATCCAGCATCGGTGGCGCTTTATCACAAGGCAGTATTTTCCTGGGCTCCGGGCGCTATGGGCCGGTCGCAGAAAGCGTGATCGGCCTGGACGTAGTGCTGGTGGATGGCACCGTGCTGCATCTGGGTGCACACGCCAACAAGAACGGCGCGCCGTTCTTTCGCCAATCCGGTCCAGATTTGCTAGGTCTTTTCCTGTCGGATTGCGGCGCGCTCGGGATTAAAACCGCGGCAACCTTGCGACTGATTCGACCAGACAGCGAGGCTCGATTCCTGTCATTTTCGTTCGATTCGCACAGCCACATGTTTGCAGCCATGGCGGAGGTGGCGCGGCAGGATCTGATTTCAGAGCAATTTGCCTTTGACCCTGGTTTGCAGGCGCAGCGCATGAAACGCGTGAGTCTCGCCGAAGACGTCAAATCGCTGGGTAAAGTCATGAAGGCGGCGGGCGGTGGCCTGAAAGCGCTGAAAGAGGGTGCCAGCGTAGTCATGGCAGGCCGCAATTTTTTGCAACAGGGCAGTTTTTCCGTGCACGTGTCACTGGACGGCCGCGATGCGATCGACGCGGATGCCAAAGCTCAGCGGGTGCGGAAAATTCTCGGCGCGCAAGGCAAGGAGGTGGACAACACCGTCCCCAAAGTCATGCGCGCCAATCCGTTCGCCGAGGTGAACAGTATGTTAGGTCCGAACGGCGAACGCTGGGTCCCGGTACACGGCATCGTGCCTTTTTCCAAGGCGGCGGGCACTTTCGAAGCCTGTGAACAGGTGTTTGCCGAACACAGCGCGGCCTGCAAGCAGTTCGATATCGATCATGGTTATCTTTGTTGCACGGTCGGCGGTTCAGGGACCCTGCTCGAGCCGGTGCTCTACTGGCCCGATGAGCGCAATAGCTTTCACGAGCGTGTACTGGCTCGTGACTATCTCGACAAATTGCCCAAGCATGCAGCCAACCCGCCGGCGGCCGAGGCAGTGCGCAAGTTACGTGACGCGCTCGCACAGTGTTTCCTGCGTTGCGGGGCTGTCAGCTTCCAGCTCGGAAAATTCTATCCCTACCAGCAGGGCCTGGATCCGTCGGCTGCCGGGTTGTTAGGTCAGCTAAAGACATTGCTGGACCCACAAGGGCGCATGAACCCGGGTAGTCTTGGGCTGGCAACGTGAGCACTGCTGGCCCGGTCAAACGTGTGACTCTGTGGGTGCGTGACGCCGAGAAATCGCTGCGCGTTTATCGGGATGCACTGGGTTTGGCGGTCCTGGAGGACAAGGAGTTGGCTGGCTCGGCGATCGGCCGCATGGTGGGGTTGGATGAAGCCAGCCTGCGCATCGTCCATCTAGGCTACCCCGGCTCGACACACGGCTGGGTTGGTCTTTATGAAATCCGCCATTCGAAACCGCGGCAAGTTTCGTCACTGCCGGCGCCAGGAGGCTTTCCAAGATATGGTCAGGCAACGGTTGTCATCACCACGGATCGTATGCAGGAAGTCGTTGGAAAGTTGCGGGACTTGAAAGTTGTTTTTCTGACCGAGCCTACCGAGTACATTAAAACGACGCCTGGCGACGCAACACCGCCTGGGCGATATAGTGAAGCGATTTTTTTCGACCCAGACGATATACCAGTGAGTCTAATCGGCTACGCCGCGTTGTGACGTGAATCGGCCGTGAGTTGTTAGGCGGCCTCAGAGCATGTCGAGCGCTGCGCGGATTCTGGCAGCCACCGGCTCCAATTCGGCCGCCGCAGTCATTTGCGCTGCATGTTGACGCAGCGATTCGCCTGGTCGGACTGGAATCACATGGAAATGCAGATGGGGCACAGTCTGGCCGGCCGCGCTGCCGTTGAACTGCACGATGCGCAGGCCCGGCACGCCGAGTGCCCGGCTGACAGCCCGGGCAATTCGCTGCGTCGTTCGTATGGTGTGGGCAGCAGCTTCCGGTGACACATCCAGCAGTGTTTCGGCAGCCTCTTTACAAATGATCAGCGCGTGGCCTTGGGTCTGCGGCATGACATCCATGAATGCCAACGTGTGCTGGTCGTCCAGAAGCTTTACGCAGGGCAGCTCGCCGCGAAGTATTCGTGCAAAAACATTGTTGGAATCGTAGGCCATACGTCAGTCTAACAATATAATGGCCACCCATGAAACAGCCAATGTGCCGCCAACATGACCGCCACTGACAGCACCGGCGTCTGTGTGGTGGGCGCTGGACAGGCGGCGGCAGAACTCGCGGCTGCGCTGCGGCACGAAGGCTATGTCGGTGCCATCACCTTGCTCGGCGATGAGCCCTGGCTGCCGTACCAACGCCCGCCCTTGTCAAAGGCGAGCCTGGTTGGTGTTCTGCAGACCGACAGCCTGTTGCTGCGCAAGCCCGACTTCTACGATCGTATCGGCGCACGCGTTCACACTGGCATCAAAGCCATGGCAGTGAATCCCAATGCCCGTACAGTGTCTCTGGCCGATGGCCGACTGTTAGCTTTTGAGCACTTGGTGTTTGCAACCGGTGGCCAGGCGCGACCTTTGTCTGTTGCCGGCGCGGACCAAGCCGCTGACTGTGAAAACTGGCATGTTTTGCGTTGCATTGCCGATCTGCAAAAACTCAAAGCCCATTGGGTGCCCGGTGCCCAAGTCGCCATTGTTGGCGGCGGCTATATAGGCCTGGAAGTGGCCGCGTCGGCCATCAAGTCAGGATTGAAACCGACCGTGCTGGAAGGATTGCCGCGCGTGCTGGCCCGCGTCACCGCACCGGAGGTCTCCGCGTTCTATGCGGACATGCACCGCGCATCGGGTGTTGACCTGCGCACCGGAGTAGCAGTGCAGGGCGTTGAATGCCAGAATCAGCGGGTGACGGCGTTGCTTACGTCGGATGGTCAGATCTTTGCCGACCTTTTCATTGTGGGCGTTGGCCTGCTGCCGGGCATCGAACTGGCCCGCGAGGCGGGTCTCGAAACGGACAACGGTATTGTGGTCAATTCACACATGCAGACCCGACTGGCGCATGTGTATGCCATCGGTGATTGTGCAGCCCACCCCAATATCTGGTCCGGAACCCGCACTCGTATTGAATCGGTACCTAACGCCATCGAGCAAGCCAAGGTGGCGGCAGCAGCCATTGCCGGTAAACCACGACCGTACGAAGCGGTACCCTGGTTCTGGTCGGATCAATACGATCTGAAACTGCAAATGGTGGGGCTGTCCCAGGGCTATGAGCAGCTGGTGTTGCGTGGTCAACCCGACAGCCGATCTTTCATGGCGTTGTATCTGCGAGAAGGGCGAGTCGTTGCTGCCGATGCCATTTCGCGTCCCGGCGAGTTCCTGACTGCCAAGAAGTTGGTCGCGCAACGGGTAGCGGCCAGCCCTGAACGGCTCAGTGACGAGTCACAACCACTAAAGTCCTTGTTAGGCAGCTAGCAGCAAATCCGAGCTAGCGACCTAGAATTTGTGCGATCGCGCGCTCGGCGTCAGACGTGGCCGACCAAAGTCCGCGCGGCGCGAGACAATCACCGGCGGCCAGAGCCCCTTCGGGGAAGCGGCGAGCCTGTGTGCCCGTGGCCAGCAGGATCTGATCGAACGCACCTAAGCGTTGATCCTTGTTCACAATAATTACTTTATTGACAATAGTTTGTACCGTTTTATTCGCATGGACCATCAAGCGTTCGCCGCCACCAAGCATTATTTGAGCGAGCGCAGCAGACTCGAAAGTAGGGCCAACCGCGGCGCTGCCAAAGCTCGCTTCGTTGCTGATAACCGTCAGCTCGGTGACGGTCGGGTCCGCCAGTAGTTGAGCAACTGCCGACAGTGTCGGCCAACCATGTTCCTCATCGATGACGGCAACCCGGCCATGCGCGCTGACCTGGCCCGCCAGATATTCGCGGGTGTGCGGTAAACCCGCTGAGCCCGCGATGCCCTCGCGCAGAAACGGCCGCAGTCGCCAGACCGCGGTCTGCGAAGGTATTGCGCCCAGCGCATAGATCACTCGATCAGCAAATGACGCAAGGTTGATATCTACCAGGGAATTAAGATGTACGGTGACGCCAAGGCGCTTTAGCTCACTGCGCCACCACGCCAGTCCCAGCAACAATTCCTGGCGCCCAGGTGCAAGGCCAGCCAGTAGCCACTGACCACCCAATTCGGAAGTCGCTTCATGCAGCTCGACTTCTAACCCGTTTTCAGCGGCGAGACGGGCTGACTCTAGTCCCGCGGGTCCGCCGCCGACGACGATGAGGCGCTGCGCGCGGCTGGCAACTTTCGTGGCTTGCGCCACGGTCAAATATTCGCGGCCGGCGCCTGGATTCAGTACACAGGTTCCGGGGACGCCGCGAAATACCATGCCGACACAGCCCTGATTGCAGGACATGCAGGGCCGGATTGTGTGCTCGGCCCCAGCTAACAGCTTGCGACCCCAGTCTGGATCCGCAATCCAGGTGCGCGCCATGGCAACCGCATCAGTCGCCCCGGCTCTGATCAGTTCTTCAGCTTCATGTGCGGTGCGAATACGGCCTGCAATCGTGACAGGCACGCGTAGCTCGCGCTTGAACGCCAGACCCTCGCTGCTGAGCAAGGCGCGCGGGTAATGCTGCGCAGGGATCGACACGCCTTCTGCCCAACCGGACCCCGACATGACGCTGACATAGTCAACCAGGCCATCTCGATCCAGTTGTCCCATCGCCGCCAAAGATTCATCCAGCGTGTAGTCCTCACTGGCCCCTGGAATGTCGTGGCGCGCCGAACAGCGGACGCCCACAGCAATCGAACTGCCGGCTGCTTGGCGTACCGCCTGCAACACCTCACGAACAACGCGCAGACGCCGCTCGCGATCACCACCGTAGGCATCATTGCGATGGTTAAGGGCAGGGGAGAGAAAAGAGCCTAACAAATAGTCGGTCGCGGTTTGCACCTCCAGAACATCGATGCCTGCCGCCCGACAGCGAGCCGCCGCCGATCCATAGGCGCGCACAATGTCGGCGATTTCGGCAATGCTCAGCACGTGCGGCGTCGTACCGTCGATACCGGGAATTGGCGAAGGCGCGACTGGGTACGCGCCGCGCAACGCGCCGTCCTTGTGGCCGCCATGCCACAACGTGATCGCGAGTTTGGCGCCTTCGCCGTGGATGGCATCAGCAAGCTTCGCGAGACTGGCAATGCTCGCGTCCTGGTCGAGCCGAATCACCAGACTGCGACTGTAGGTCGTTGCATGCACTGGAGCCGATTCAATGCCCACCAGTGCGGCGCCACCGCGCGCACGTGCTAACAGATACTCGTGGTAACGTTCGCTGACGCCAGGGCCGCCTGCGCCCAGACCCATGCCATGCGCCGACATCAAAGCGCGATGCGGTAGTTCAATCGGACCCAGCCGCAATGGGCTTAGCAACCGTGGATAGTGCGCATACGGATCGGTTAGCCGTGGCTTTGTCAGTTCCATGCTGGTTTTGTCACCCCTAACAGCGCGATCAACGCCACCAGCAGCCAGAGACTGTGCGCGAGTCGCGTGGCGCGGCGATAGGCCTGAAAAATGAGCTGATTTGCCCGCGCTACCTCATCGACCGAGACGCCGCTTGTGCTAAGCAATGCAAAGCCTTGTGCCCAGTCGCGAATGAGGCGTCGCAGCAGCAGGCCGATCACGACGACCACCGCAAAAAATATCATCTTCAGCGACAGCCAGCGGGCCGCCACCGGTGCTCCCCGCAGCAAAGAGAGCATCCCCAGACTCACAAACATGGCTGCGACGGTGACGCGGATCCAATGATCGGTCTTTGCCAGGCTTTGCGCAGCTTGCGCACGGCCAATGAGAAAAATCCGCCAGGTTAGTGCGAGCCATAGCAAACTCACCACCCAGATCGCGGGCATCAATCCCGCAGCAAATGGCGTAAGTTGCAACGAATTCGCCAAGCTGAAACCCACTGGCACCATGAGTATCAACGCGCTGCGGGGCCCCATGTCCAGATTCAACAGGAGCTCAAGAAACCGCAGGCGTTCAGCGGTTGGCAAGTCTGCCCGCGCGACGTAGCGCGACGCCAAAAACACACCTAGATCGGCGCCCAACCAATAAACAAACAACAGGATGTGGGCATACTGCCAGAGGGAAAAAGCACTCATCCTGATACAGTACAACAATGATCAGGCAGCTTCTCGTGGAATCAGCCACCGCGCAGATCGTCGCTCCGTATGGAACGCTGGTGGCCGCGGATCCACTCTGCATGCCGCGCACCAGTGCGTTCTATGGCAGCGCGGTCGAACTCTGGGCCCAGGACCGGTTTATCTCGGATGCAGACACCTGTCTGTCCATTGCTCGGGTCCACCCACGACCACACGAAGTCATCTGGATGGAGCGGCATTTCAAGCATACCCAGACTTTTGTACCGCTCGGCGGGCGGCCATTTCTCATGGTGTTAGGCGCGCCGACCGGCGAGCCGACCCCAGATGCTGCCTCTGTCCGGGCACTGCGTTTCGATGGCAGCGCCGGATTCATGATGCATATAGGCACCTGGCATGAGTTTCCATTTGCGATCGGCGTGCTGACCGACTTGCTGGTCATATTGCGCAATGAGACTAATCGCGACCTGGAAGCGCGCGAGAATGACGAGGCCGAAGGTGGCGACCTTGAAAAGCGCAACCTGCGCACGCGACTGGGCTTCAGCTTCGCTTTCTGAGCGCCTTGCGGTACACCTCCCTGCAAAAGCCATAACGATAGGAACCGACGATGACCATAGTAGTGGTGCTTTTCAATCTAAAACCCGGTGTTGCAGCGGCGGATTATGAGAAATTTGCGCGCGAGATGGATTTGCCGCAAGTCAATCGACTGCCGTCGGTCCTCGGATTCGAAGTGCTGAAAAGCCAGGGTTTGATGGGCGGCGGAGCAAGCCCCTTCCAATACATCGAAATTCTGCGCCTCAAGAGCGTCGAACAACTGGGCCAGGACGCGCAGTCGCCGGTGATGCAGCAAGTTGTTAGTACCTTTCAGTCCATGGCCGACAATCCGCAGTTCATTGTGACCCAGGCACTGTGAGCGAGACCGCCACGCTGCCGGTTCAGCGCGGTGTCTACTATGGCTGGTGGGCCATGGTTCCGGCCGCATTCCTGACCTTGCTCATTACGAACGGTCTGACCGTGGGCGGCATCGCCGCGTTTGATCCGGCACTGATCGCACAGCTCGACGTCAGCCGCGGGCAAATCAAAGTCGGCGACGGCGTGCAACTGGGCGTTACCGCCGTACTGACCCTGCTAACAGGCAAACTGGTCGATCAGTATGGTTTCCGTTTGGTGATGCTGGGTGGCGTCGCCGCACTGCTGTGGGGGTTCTACTCGCTTGGCTTGGTGGCAACCCTGCAGGACTATTACTGGTCGCGCGCCTGGATGGGGGTCGGTTTGTCGGGCGCTGGCATGGCAATCTGCATGGTCGCGGTGTCGCGATGGTTCGTCGCATCGCGCGGCCTGGCGCTCGGACTGGTGTTAGCTGGCACCAGCTTCGGCAACGGGTTCATGCCTGCAATTTTTACCGCGCTGATCGAAGCTCTAGGCTGGCAGAAGGCGACTCTCACCACGGTGGCGTTGCTGGCCGTGGTGCCGCTCCTGGTCTGGGGCCTTATGCGGGAATGGCCAAGTTCGCGCGGACTGAAGCCGCTGGGCGCGAATGATGCGGCGGTCGCACAGCAGGCGATGGGTGACGAGCTGGGCTATCTGGACATCATTCGGCGGCGGGATTTTTGGTTGTTAGCTATAGCGGCTTTTTGCACCTTCTATGCGGTTCTCGGCATCAACAACAATATGATTCTGCACGTGATGCTACTGGGGCAGACGCAGGCGTCGGGCGCTGCAATGGCCATTCCGCTCTTCATGGCCGGCTTGTCCGGAAAAATTTTCGCAGGCTGGTTGAGCGATCGGTTTGGTCGTAAAACTGTTTGGCTGTGTTGCCTTGGACTCATGTTGGCGGGCGCTGCGTTGTTGTCGACAATGGAAGTGTCCTGGATAGCCCCGGCCGCTCTGCTGTTGGGACTGGGTTGGGGAGCGAACTACACGTTGCTGCAGGCGGTGACCGGCGACCTGTTTGGCATTCGCTCGCTGGGGCGCGTCATGGGAGCGGTCACAGTATTTGATGCGGGTGGCGGCGCGCTCGGACCTGTGGTCACGGCTGCACTGTCCGATCGCACGGGCAACTACCAGAACGGTTTCCTGCTGATAGGCGGGTTGATCGGGTTGGCAATACTTTGTGCCAGTCTGTTAAAAATCAAGAAATTTTGATCGTCTCATGTTGCGTTATGCATTAGGCCGCATTGTCGGCATTATTCCAACCCTCCTTATTATCATTACGCTGGCTTTTTTCGTCATCCGTCTTGCGCCCGGCGGGCCCTTTGACGAAGAGCAGACGCTGCCGCCTGAGATCAAGGCAAATCTGGAAGCCGCCTATGGTCTCGATCAGCCAGTGTGGAAACAGTATCTTCGCTACTTGGATGGTCTCGCGCATGGCGACTTTGGACCTTCATTCAAGTTCAAGGATTTTTCGGTTACCGAACTGATTGCACAGGGTCTGCCCATCAGCCTCACCGTGGGACTGTCGGCCGTTTTGTTAGGGCTGCTGCTTGGCGTGCCCCTGGGCACCTTCGCGGCACTGCGTCAGAATACCGGAGCGGACTACATCACCATGGCCGTCGTCGGTCTCGGTATCTCCATTCCTAGCTTTGTCGTAGCTCCGATCCTGCAAATTTTGTTTGGGCTGCAGTGGCGTCTACTGCCAGTCGCCGGTTGGGAAGACGGCCAGCCGCGTTACCTGGTGCTGCCTGTGGTCGCGCTTTCGTTGGGCATCATCGCCTACGTGGGTCGCTTGACGCGTGGCAGTATGCTCGAAGTGTTGCGCAGCAATTTTGTCCGTACTGCGCGCGCCAAGGGCTTACCCGAACACCTGGTAGCCTGGCGGCATGCGTTGCGGCCGGCGCTGCTGCCAGTGGTCAGCTGGCTCGGGCCAGCGGTGGCTTTCGCAGTCACTGGATCGCTGGTTGTAGAGACAGTGTTCGGATTGCCCGGCTCTGGCAAGTATCTAGTGCAGGGCGCAATCAACCGCGATTACTCGCTGGTCATGGGCATGATCGTTGTTTACGGCAGCCTGATTGTGTTCTGCAACCTGATCGCGGACCTGCTGTACGGTTGGCTCGACCCACGCGTGCGATATGACTGACGTTGCGACACGCGGCTTGTGGGCCGACGCCTGGCGGCGCATGCGGCGCAATCGCGCAGCCTGTTTTGCAGCCGCCTTCATTTTGGCATTGACAGCGTTCGCCTTCATCGGCCCACATTTGAGTCCGCATAGCTTCGATACTTTGGACTGGGAGAACATGACCGTTTCGCCCGGCGGACCTAACGATCACTGGCTGGGCACGGATCGACTGGGACGGGACTTGTTTGTGCGCACCATGAACGGCGTGCAACTTTCGCTGCAGATCGCACTGCTGGCAACACTGGTGAGTTTCGCCATTGGCATCACTTATGGCGCCATCGCTGGTTTTATCGGCGGTCGTCTTGACAATCTTATGATGCGTTTTGTCGATGTTCTGTATTCAATGCCATATATCTTCATCGTCATCATCCTCTCAACCTTCATCGATCGCGCAAATATCTTTGCGCTGTTCGCCGCCATCGGCGCAGTCGGCTGGCTGACCATGGCGCGCATAGTTCGCGGCCAGACAATATCACTGCGCAACCGTGAGTTCATCGAGGCGGCGCGCGCCAGTGGCGTATCCACTGCGCGTATTGTTAGCTCCCACATCATTCCCAACGTGTTGGGTCCTGTCATCGTTTATGCCACTCTGACCATTCCACAGATGATTCTTTTCGAGAGTCTATTGTCGTTTCTCGGCCTCGGCGTGCAGGAGCCGGCAGCGAGTCTTGGCAGCCTCATTACCGACGGCGCCAAGGAGATCGAATCGGCCTTGTGGATGTTGCTGGTCCCAGGGATCTGTCTGGTATCACTACTGGTGTGTTTCAATTTGTTAGGTGATGGTTTGCGCGACGCGCTCGATCCCAGGGATCGCTGAGCATGGGTGCATTGCTTGAAATCAGGAACCTTGACGTTCGGTTCACAACGCCTGAAGGCGAGGTCGCTGCGGTCAGCGACTTCAGCTACGATTTTGAAGCCGGGGAATGCGTCGGTATCGTGGGCGAATCGGGCGCAGGTAAGAGCCAGACGTTCATGGCCGTGATGCGATTATTGGCGGCGAACTCACAGGTCAGCGGGTCAGCGTTGTTTTCAGGTTTCGATCTGCTGGGCGATAACCCGAACACCCTGCGTAATGTGCGTGGCGCGCAATTGGGCATGATTTTCCAGGATCCCATGACCTCACTGACACCGCATCTCAAAGTGGGCGATCAGATCGCTGAGCCGTTGGTGCAACACAAGGGCATGACGTGGCGGGCCGCGCGCCAAATTGCACTCGAGCTGCTGGACAGGGTGCAAGTGAACGATGCCAGTCGTCGATTGACGCAGTACCCGCACGAACTGTCCGGTGGAATGCGTCAGCGCGTGATGATCGCAATCGCGCTGGCCTGCAATCCAGCCATGTTGATCGCGGATGAACCTACTACTGCGCTCGACGTGACTGTGCAGGCGCAGATTCTCAAACTGTTAGCTGAGCTTAAACGCGAAAAAGGCATGGCGATGGCTTTGATCACCCACGATTTGGGTGTGGTCGCGGGGCTGGCCGACAAAGTCGTGGTCATGTACGGAGGACGCATTGTCGAGGCCGGTCCGGTGGGCGACATGCTGACCCGGCCAAGGCATCCATATACCCATGCGTTATTGCAATCCATGCCGCGCATCGACGACGCACTGGACAGGCCGCTGGCGACCATCCGAGGGCAGCCGCCGAATCCAAGGCGACTACCGGCAGGTTGCGTATTTCATCCGCGTTGCGATCAAGCGACGGAGCGTTGCGGTCAACACCGACCCGGCCTGCAGATCGGCGCGAACAGCCAGCTGGCCTGTCATCACCCGCTGCGGGAGTTGGGCACATGACTGCGCCCGGCGACTTTCTGCGCGTTGAGCATCTCACTGTCAGTTTTGACGTACGGCAATCCTGGCTTGGTCGCAAGAAAAAACTCAAGGCAGTGGATGATGTTAGCTTGTCGATCCGGGAAGGCGAAGCCCTGGGAATCGTCGGCGAATCGGGCTGTGGAAAGTCAACGCTGGCGCGAGCCATATTGCAATTGGTGCGGGCGAGTTCGGGAACCGTCGTGTGGTTGGGACGGCCGATCGAAAAACTTGCGGAGCACAGCTTGCGTCCGCTGCGCAAAGATCTGCAAATCATTTTTCAAGATCCGCTCGCCAGTCTGGACCCACGCATGACGGTGGGGGAGATCATCGCTGAACCGTTGCGTGTGCATCGCCCCGAGCTGAATCGCGCCGCGCGCCGCGCTACGGTGGCCAGCATGTTATCGCGTGTGGGTCTCAACCCAGAGGACATCAATCGTTATCCGCATGAATTCAGTGGTGGGCAATGTCAGCGCATCGGCATTGCCCGCGCGATGGTTCTAAACCCGAAACTTTTGATATGTGACGAACCTGTCAGTGCGCTTGATGTGTCCATTCAAGCACAGATCATCAATCTGTTGCGTGATCTGCGCCGTGATCAGAACATGACTATCCTTTTTGTTAGCCACAATCTTGCTGTAGTTCGCCGCCTCTGTGATCGAGTAGCTGTGCTCTATCTCGGCAGACTCATGGAACTGGCTAGCGTCGAGGATCTTTTCGCGACACCTTTGCACCCTTATACTAAGGGCCTGCTGGCCGCGATTCCGATTCCTGACCCAGCCCGCCAACCGCAACGCCTGGGAACCGCTCTCACGGGCGAACTGCCGTCACCCATGGCGCCGCCTTCAGGGTGCGTATTTCGGACTCGTTGCCCAAGGGCCATTGACGTCTGTGCGCAACACGTGCCTATGCTTGAGACCACCGATAACAGTAATCGCAGCATCGCCTGTCTGCGTTGGAGAGAACCCGAATGAAACTTTTGTATACGCCCATCAAGGGCTATGTTCACACCGTCGAAGCGATCATCAATTTCGCCGAGCTGCGCGACAAAATCGAACCTGTGCCCACCAAGCCATTCGATGCCGATACGCCACTTCCCAAGTTCAATCCCTTAGGCAAAGTGCCAACCTTGATACTGGATGACGGCGAGTATCTGGCTGGCGGGCCAGTGATTTATGAATATCTCGATAGCCTGCATCGCCGTCGCAAACTAATCCCGGCGCGAGGCATTGAACGCTTTCGTTGCTTGCGTCAAGCCTGGATGGCGGATGGGCTGTTTGACACCTTGGTGTTGATTGTCATCGAGTCTTGGCTGCCGGCCGAACAGCAACGTCCCGCCCACATTCAGCGTTGCTGGACCAAAGTCATCGCCGTGCTGGATCAAATGGAACGCGACGCTGCGGGCTACGGTCGCGTGGATCTCGCACAAATGCGCACAGTGGGCGCGCTGCAGTTCCTGAAACTCAAAATGCCGGCTGTCGGCCAAGCCGCTGTGGGTCTCGATTCGCGTTTTGATTTCACCGCCGGCAGGCCAAGCTTGGGCACCTGGTTCAAATCCATGGCACGCAAGAAACTGTTCCGTGATCCCTTGATCAAGGAGGTCTGAATGCCTATTCCGCATACGCGCATTCGCGGCAAAATACATTACACCTCGGACAAACCTGACCGCAAAGGCCAGGAACGTGGCCGTGAGTACTTCACCATCACGGTGCACGGTGATGGCCATCGCACGCTACGCGCCTATACCGAGATCGATGATGCACCTAACGTTATGCGGGATGTCACCCTCAGCCTGGGCGCCGATTGGAAACCTACAGACTGTTTCGTGCGACTCTCAGTCGGCGACAAAATGGTCGGCTCCAGCTGGTTTCGCTTTGGCCCCAATCTGGCTGAATGCGAGGGATACACTGTGGCCGAAGGTCGCATCTCGCAGACTTTCGCGCTGGACCGGCCTCTGGTAGGGTTTGGCACTCATCCCATTCAGGGCGACGCTTTTCTGACCAGAATTGTCGATGTCAGCGTCGATGTTAGCAAGCAGCCGACAAACCGTGCGTATCAGGACGTCATGATGTGCTCGCTCGATCATCGTGGCGCAACCGGCCCGATGCTGATGCCGCATCCGTTAGGAGTGCGGCTCGCATTCATGGGCCGCGAACGAATTACGGTCGCTGCCGGCACGTTTAACGCGCTGCATTTTCGCTATTCGGAGTCGACGGATGACGGTAGCGAAACGCGCAATGCACCAGGCAAGCACCCGCCATATGACCTTTGGTGTACCGACGACGGCGATTATGTATTCCTGCGTGCATGGGTCACGGGTTACATGATGACGCGCTATGAACTCACCGAGTACGAACGTATAGCGGGCAGTCCCTGACATGCCAAGCCGCGGGCATCTTGCTTCGCTGGCGGGCCTGATCTTATTGCTCACCTCGTTGCCAGCGGGAGCTGAGAATGTCTTGCGACGCCAGAGCACAGGTGATCCTCAGACTCTGGACCCGCAGCTTTGGGTCTATGGACAGGATGGCAATCTGGCACAGGATCTTTTCCAGGGACTGACGTCGGTCGATGCCGGAGCTAACACGGTGCCAGGACAGGCGGAGTCTTGGCGAATGAGTGCAGACGGCAAGACCTATACATTCCGCCTGCGCGCGGGCTTGCAATGGTCCGACGGTCGCAAGCTCGACAGCGCGGATTTCCTCTGGTCATTCCATAGGCTCTTCGATTCAAGGACGGCGGCGCCGTCCGCCTCGTTGCTATATGTCATCAAAAACGCTCGCGCCATCAATACTGGCAAGCTGCCAGTCGAGCAGTTGGGTGTCCGTACGCCCGATGCGCGCACGGTCGTCATTGAGCTCGAACATCCAGCGCCGTATTTAGCCGATATTCTGGTGCACCGGGCATTTCCAGTGCCGCGGCATGTCATCGAGAAACTGGGTAGCGCATGGACCAAGCCGGGCAGTCTGGTGTCGAACGGCGCGTTTGTTTTGGCGGAGTGGCGCCCGAATTCGCACGTGAAACTGGCGCGTAATCCACGTTTCCACGACTCCGCGAACGTCAAGCTGGACGCGGTTTATCACATCCCCATTGAGGATCCTAATGTCGCATTAAAGCGCTACCGCTCTGGCGAACTAGATATTGTGGTCTCATTGCCGTCGGAGGCAATTGACGCGGCCAAACGCGACTTCCCGCGTGATCTGCATCTTTTTCAGCAGATCGGCTTGGAGTATTACGTGGTCAACACGCAGCGATCACCCTTTAACGATCTGCGTGTGCGCCGAGCTCTGTCGCTGGCGATTGATCGCGACACGCTGACCAGGCTGGTACTGCGTGGCGGCGAGAGGCCGGCTTATTGCGTCGTGCCGCCCGGTGTCATCAATTACGTCGCATTGAACTGTCAGCGACCCGGAGCTGCGCCTGCGACGATGCCGGCACGCCTCAGTCTGGCGAGAACTCTGCTCGCTGAGGCGGGCTTCGGCCCTAATAAGGCATTGAAAGTTGCGTTACGGGTCAATAACAACGATACACGTAAGAGGATCGCGGTCACGATCCAGGCAATGTGGCGGGCTGCGGGGATTGACGCGCAAATCCAGAGCTCCGAGCTCAAAGTGCATCAGTCGGCATTGCAACAGGGCGACTTCGATGTGGCGCACCACTCCTGGTACGCCGAGAATAGCGATCCTGCGTCGTTTCTGGAGTTATTGGATTCGCGAGCGCAGGGCATCAACGTCTCGCGCTACCGGAATCGAGGATTCGAAGTCTTGCTGGATCAGGCCGACAATGCCGCCGATCTCGGCAAGCGCGGCGAGTTGATGAACCAGGCGGAACGCATGGCCATTGCCGATCAGCCGCTGATCCCGCTTTACTACTACGTTAGCAGGCGACTGATTTCGCAGCGCGTCGTTGGCTGGACCGACAATCCGCGCGGCGTGCATATCAATCGCCATTTCAGTTTGCGGGCCGCTCCATAACACTTTTTTCGATGATTTCGATCCATTCGCCAGCCATGCCTTGCAGCATCCCACTGCGTCGGCCGCGATAGATGTTGCCGGCGCGAGTGGCTAACGGAACTTTCCA
>JAYVJR010000013.1:0-60739 GCA_043769085.1 Gammaproteobacteria bacterium | reverse complement strand
TTCCGTCGCTCCCTCGCCATCCCGCACCTCGCTTTCAGTCGCAGCGAGTGTGCCCGTCTTCCCGTTAGGCGAAAAGAATGTGGTTACCCAATCGTTTACGATTGGGCAGTGCCGCGGAAAATAGGGCGGCGGCCAGTAAACCCAGTGTTCCGAGCGTCGTGAGTACGCCGGTGACGAGCGGTTCCAGCAAAATAAAAATTCCCGCCAGCGGGGCTCGAATCCAATTTAACGCGAAAATCAAAATAGCGACGCCCGAGAGGCGTTTTTGCCTGGGCGAACAAGATGTTAGCTCGGTCATGACCTCGAAATTACCATGACTCGAGTGGCAAAAAAGGGGGGAGTTTCGACCCGTTTCGGACCCAATTAGCCCAAAAGTACCCCCGAGTTTCGCCCCTTTTAGGGTGCAAACCCCCTCCTGTGCGGGCGTTAGGGGGCTGATGAGATGGGATCCCCGCGACGTGGCGTCGCGCATCAAAAAAAGGGATCGTCATGAAACGTTTCGTCTCCGATCGCCAGACGCTTATTCGATGTATGGCGTTAGTGGCCGCGCTGCTACCGCTGCAAGCGTTAGCCCAAGCATCGCCGTGGCTCACAGGGGCCAATTCAATGGTCACCAATGCGCAGGCTTGGTTGACGCCTTTTGCCGTGCTGCTCCTCATCGGTGCGGCGTTCTTTGCCATGGCCAATCGCATTTCCTGGGCCTGGCCGCTCTCGATCATGGCCGGCATCGTCATTGGCTTTGGCGCGAACCAAATTGTGGGTTGGGTTCGCGGCATGTTCTCGGTCTGATCGGCGATGTCGGTGTTAGCACGCAACGCGGGATTGATCGGGGACCCGCTCTTTGTGGGTCTCACGCGTCCGCCGATGCGCTGGGGCGTGACCTTTACGGCCCTGCTGCTGAACCTCGTGTGCGTGATGGAAGTGTTTGTGCTGACCAAGAATCTCCTGACGCTCGGGCTTGCGCTGCCGATTCATGGGGTCTCGGTGCTCGTGTGTGCGCGGGATGCGCGCTTTTTTGAACTCGCGGTTCTGTGGGTGCGTGCGCGGTTACCGTCGTGGCTCGGCAATGCGCGGGTCTTTCGCGCGAGCAGTGCAGGGCCGTTAGCGTGCCGGCGGTCGCGGCGTGCGCGCCTTGCGGGCCCAATCGTATGGGTGTCCCCATGAGGCCGGCGAAGTCGTTAGCGCAGCGGGTGCTAACGCGGGTGTCGAACGATGCCACGGCCGCAGAACGCATTCCGTATGTGGCGCTCTTGACGCCATCGGTCGTGCTTTGTGCTGGGGGCGAGTACGTGCAGGTGCTGCGATTGCGCGGCCTCGCGTTTGAAAGTGCGGATGACGCAGCGATTAATACCTGGCATGCGCGTTTGAATCTTCTCTGGCGCAACCTTGCGAGCCCGCAGGTGGCGTTGTGGATGCAGGTGATTCGGCGGCCGGGCGGCACGTATCCGTCGGGGGACTTTCCGGCCGGGTTTGGGCAGCGATTGAATGAGACCTACCGCGAGCGCTTGGCACGCGAGACGCTCTATGTGAACGAGCTGTATGTGTCGCTGGTGTATCGGCCGATCGCGAATCGTGCACAACGTGCCGTGTTTACGGCGTTCTCCAAACGCAATGTCACGGAAACCGCCTTGGAACGGGCAGACTCGTTAGACGCCTGTCAGAAATTGCTCGAAACTGTGCGCACGGCCCTGAGTGCCTATGAGCCCGAGGTGTTAGGCCTCTATCGGGACGGGCCGCGGATGTGTTCCGAGGCGCTGGAATTTTTCAGTTTCTTGGTCAATGGCGAATGGCAACGCGTGCCATTACCGCGCGGGCTTATCTCAGATGCCTTGGCGACCTCGCGCTTGTATTTTGGGATGGAGCTCTTGGAGCAACGCACGCCCACCCAGATGCGCTGGGGCGCGATACTCGCGATCAAGGAATATCCGACCCCCACCACGCCCGGGATGCTGAACGCCTTGTTAGGGGCGCCGTTTTCGTTCGTGCTCACGCAATCGTTTGGCTTTCTGAGCAAGGCCACGGCCCAAGGACTGTTGCAACGGCAATCGCATCGTCTGGTCAATGCGGGCGACTTTGCGGTGTCGCAGGCCGAGGAATTGCGCGAGGCGCTCGATGCCTTGACCTCGAATGAATTTGTGATGGGCGAGCATCATTTGACGCTGCAGGTGCAAACTCCGCTCGTCACGCCCGGCGATGGTCGGGCGGAAGCGGCGATCGGCACGCTCGCGGAGGATGTCGCGATTGCGCGTTCGATGTTAGCGGATTGTGGCATGACCGTAGCGCGTGAGGACTTGGCGCTCGAGGCGGCGTTCTGGTCGCAATTGCCGGGAGCCTTTGCGTGGCGGCCGCGGGTGTCGGTCATCACGAGTCGCAATGTCGCGGCGCTCGCGCCGTTTCATAATTATCCGACCGGCCAGGCGAGTGGCAATCACTGGGGTGAAGCGTTGTCCTTGCTCGCGACCGGTGCGCAGGGGCCGTACTACTTTTCGTTGCACGCGAGTGATCCGAGCGAACCGGATGGTGGGGCGCGGCGGGATACCGGGCATACGCTTATTTGTGGCCCGACGGGATCGGGCAAGACCGTGTTCATGGGGTTTCATCTCGCGATGGCCGTCAAACACGGCGCCACGCAGATCGTGTTCGACAAGGACCAGGGCCTCGAAGTGTTAGTCCGCGCGTTAGGCGGCGCGTACTGTCCGCTGGTGTCGGGAATCCCGACCGGCCTCAATCCGCTGCAATTGCCGGCGACGCCGGACAATGTGTTGTTTTTGAAACATTGGCTGCGCACCTTGGTGCTGCCGCGCAACGGCAGTCCCGAACTCACGGCCCGACAAGACGCCGATTTGGAGCAAGCGCTGCGGGGGACGTTAGCCCTCGAGGTGAGGTCGCGCCGTTTGTCGCGCCTCTTGGAATACTTGGATGCGACGGATCCTGAAGGGCTGCACGCGCGGCTCGCGCCGTGGTGTGCATCCTGTGAGGGAGAGTGGGCCTGGGTGTTTGACCATTCGGTCGATGTGATCGTGCCGATGCTGCATCGGAATTCGATCATCGGATTCGATGTCACGCAGTTCTTGTCGCAGGCAGCACTGCGCACGCCGGTCACACTGTATTTGATGCATTTGGTGCAGCAGTTGTTAGACGGGCGGCGCCTCATTTGTTGGTTGGATGAATTCTGGCGGCTGCTGGATGATCCGGCGTTCACGCGCTTTGCGAAAGATGGCCCCAAGACCTGGCGCAAATTAAACGGCGTCATAGTGCTCGCGACCCAAAGCGCGTCGGATGTGATCGGCAGTTCCATCAGCCGGACCTTGATTGAGCAAACGCCGACCAAGGTGCTGTTCCCGAATAGCGAGGCGCTGTGGAGTGAGTCCGAAGCGCTCGGACTCTCCGAGCGCGAGCATCGGCTGATTCAAGCAGAGATGTCTGCCACGGCGCGGCAGTTGTTGGTGCGCCAAGGTGGTTCCAGCGTCGTTTGCGCCTTGGATCTCGCAGGACTCGAGGTCGAATTGGCGGCGATATCCGGGCGCGCCTCGACGGTGCGCCGAGTGCGGGAGCTCCGTGATCGGCATGGCGATGACGTGTCACAGTGGTGGCCGGCGTTTGTCGCCAGCGTGAAGTCCTGAATGTCCTTTGTCTAACACCGGAGTAACGATTATGAAAACCAAATTAAGACTTCGCTGGGCGAGTGTGATCGGTGCGTTTGCGCTGCCATTCGTGACGCCGCTGCAAGCGGCGCTGCCCGTCATTGACGTGGGCGCGATTGCGCAAATGCTGCAACAACTCGCCATGCTGCGCGATCAATTGACCACGGCGCGCAACCAATTGCGGGAAGCACAGTCGCAATTGCAGTCAATGACCGGGGGTCGCGGCCTTGAGAACTTGTTACCGGCCGAGCCGCGCAATTACTTGCCGGCCGATTGGCGCGAATTGTCCGACGTGTTCACCTCCACGAGTCGCCAGTATCAGGGCCTCGTGGCCTCGCTCGATTCCATCGTGCAAGCCAACGCGGTGCTCGATGCGAATGCGGTTGCGCGCTTGCCGGCAGCCCAACGTCAGGCGCTCGATCTCGCGCGGCGTGAGGTGGCGCTGGCGCAAAGTGTGTCGCGGGATTCGCTGACAGTGACCAGCGAGCGCTTTAACTCGCTCGGACAATTAATTGCCGCGCTGTCGCGCGCGCAGGACCCGAAAACCGTGTGGGATTTGCAGGCGCGCATCGCCGCCGAGCAGGCGATGCTGACCAATGAACAGGCCAAGCTCGCCACCATGTTTGAATCGATGCGTGCGGATCAGGCCGCGCGCCGTCAGCAGCGGCGGGAAACCGCGCTGCGGGACATCGGCCGACTGCGCAACCTGCCGCCGTTAGGCTTGTAGAGGCTGCTCGTGGGTTTTTTCACCGAATTCTGGACCTGGCTCTCGGCGTTGTTAGCCAACTACGTCGGGGTCAATACGGCGCGGGTCGCGACGATCCTCGAGCCCGCGGTGCTCGCGCTCGGGACGTTGTATGTGCTCACCTGGGCGTACTTGCATTTGATGGGCCGGATCGAGGAGCCGTTTGTCACGGGCCTCAAGCGGATTTTTATGCTGGCGTTGATTATCGGCGTGTCGCTGCGACTCTGGCTCTACAACGCCGTCATTGTCGATACGTTTGTGCAGGCACCCTCGCAGTTTGCCGCGCGGGTGATCGGGGCGTTTGATCCGGCGGCCATCGTCGATCGCATCATGGAGCGGGGCAGTGATGCCGCGAGTTTGTTACTCGAAAAGGCCGGACTCTTTGACGGGGAATTTTCGTTCTATTTTGCGGGCTATGCGATTTACCTGATCGTCGGGGTGACCGCGGTCTACACGATGTTTTTGTTGGCGCTCTCCAAGATTGCGCTGTCGGTGCTGCTGGCGTTAGGGCCCTTCTTTGTGGCCTTGCTCTTTTTTGAATCCAGCAAACGGTTTTTTGAAGCCTGGATCGCCCAACTCGCGAACTATGCCTTAATCACCATCCTCACCGTGATGGTGGCGGCGCTGATGATGCAGTTGATTGACACCGCGGCAACGCAAGCCGCGGCGCGCGGGGATGGGATCGAAATCGCCGAAGCCGTGCGCGTGTGTTTGGCGGCCGGTCTGGTGCTGCTCGTCATGCGCCAGGTCATGCCGATGGCCGCGAGCCTGTCGCATGGGTTGGCGCTCTCGAGCTTTGGCGCGATGAGCGCGCTCATCGCCTGGGGCTGGGGCCGATCGACGCGCAACGTCGGTCAATTTGCGCGCGGCGCCGTCCTCGATAAAGAAACCAGTCGCTGGGACAGCCTGCCACGCAAAGCGGGCTTCTACGCGCGCCAGGGCTTAAACGCCGGATTCGCGCGGCTGAGGGGCCGTACGAAACTCAATCGAATGCTCAAACACGAGCGCTAACGGAAGGAGCCCCCCTATGTCCATTCGGTCTTTGTTAGGCATGGTCGCGACGTTGATGCTGTGTAGTGCGTTAAGCGCTTGTGTCACAGCGGGCGCCCGCTGCGCGGGGCGCGGCGTGTCTGTGAATTCATCGCCAGTGGTGGTGTCCTCGGAGCCGGGCCGATGAGTCGCGATGCGGCCGCCGACGCGTATTTCGCGGAAGTCGCCTCCTGGGAGACGGACAAAGCGCGCGAGGCCGCGCGCACCGTGCGACTCGTGGCCTGGGGTGGCGCGCTCGGTTGGGTGACGGCGCTCGCGGCCTGCGGGGCGCTGATTGCATTGATGCCGCTGAAACGGGTCGAACCGTTTGTGATTCGGGTCGATAACGCGACCGGTGTGGTGGATGTCGTGCCGACCGCCGCAGGGACGGCGACACCAGGAGAGGCGGTGACCAGATATTTTGTGATGCACTACGTGCAAACCTGCGAGCGCTTTAATTTTGCGACCGCGGAAAGCGATTACGAAGAATGTGCGGCACTGCAGGCCGCGCAGCGCAATCAACAGTGGGCGGCGCGCTGGGCGCGCTCGAATCCCGAATCGCCGCTAAATAAATATCTCGATGGCACCAGTGTGCACGTCCAAGTGGCCGCCGTGAGTTTTTTTGAGCGCGGCTCGGGCGTGGCCGATTTGGCGCAAGTGCGCTACGTGCTGGGGAAACGCAGCAGTGAGGGTGCCGCCGAAGCGCAAACGCATTGGATTGCGACGCTGCAGTACGCGTACGCAGAACCGTCCACCGATCCGCGCCTGCGGCGCTGGAACCCACTCGGCTTTAAGGTACTGGAATTCAAGGCAGAGCCCGAGACGATGCCCGCCGCGCCGTTGCCGGCGGAGCCGATCAACGTCACGGCCCAGACGGCGACCGGCGGTGCGCGATGAGCCCTGCGAGGCCGGTGTTAGGGCCGTTAGGTCTCGGGTTCGTGTTCGCGCTCGCGGCAATGCCCGTGCTGCAGGCTGAAACCACACCGTCGCCGGGCTTACTCGATGCGCGCGTGCGGACCGCGCGCTATCAGCCGGGTCAGGTGTATCGGCTCGCCGGTTTTGTCGGCTATCACATCCATGTGGAATTTGAACCGGGTGAGCAATTTGTCGGCTTGGGGGCGGGCGATATCGAAGGCCTCGCGATCCAGTCGCAGGGCGCGCATTTGTTCTTGAAGCCCAAAGCGGCGCATGTCGCAACCAACCTCATCGTCATGACCGATCGAAGACTGTATTTGTTTGAATACAGTGCCGAGTCGCGTCGTCCCGATCCGCGCACGGATGCGGTGGTGTATTCCTTGTCGTTCGACTATGTGCTGCCTGTGACGCGCACGATAGCTAACAAGTCTGTGCCGGAGCTCGTACCCGTCAAGAACTTTGACTACGGCTACTGCGGGCCGCGGTCCTTGAAACCCGAGTCGGTGTACGACGACGGACTTAAGCTCCATGTGCGCTTTCCGCGCCGCGCTGATTGGCCGGCGGTGTTTGCGCGCAATGACGACGGCACCGAATCGCTCGTGAACTTCACGGTCGAGAAAGATGAACTCATCGTGCATCGCGTCGTCGCGAAGTTTGTGTTGCGACGCGGCCGATCGGTCGGCTGTTTGATCAATCGATCGTTTGGGATCGACCCGGGGGCGGCGAAGCCGTTGGCGGCACCGGCGTCGATGTTGACGGGGACGAGACCATGACCGTCGCGGCCTCGGAGGCGGGTCCTGACGCGTCGCGCCAAACGGGGGCCGAACCCCCTAACGCGCCCGAGGCCCTTGACGGCGAGCGCGGTCCGCCGTCCGTCAATCAGGTCCGATCGGTGCAAGCGCATATCACGCGGATCATGACACTCGGGTTGTTAGGCGTGATCTTGACCGGGTTCGCGGTGTGGTATGTGCGCGAGGCGCGCGGCGCCTCGACCCGCGCGGCGAAGGCGGCGACCGCCTCGGTGAAAGCCAAGGCCGCCGCCGAGATGACCGTGCCGCCGCTCGGGCCCATCACGCCGCCCAAACTCCGGCCTGTGACCGAGGAGACATCGACGGACGAGGAGTCGGTCGAGTCGGACGAGAGGGATCCCGGCGAGGAAGTGAACGCCAACGGTGCCCTGCGCACCCTGTTAGGCGATCGGCCCACGCCGCCCCATTGGACCGACTATGCGCCGGCCGAACCCGCCTCGACGCGGGGTGGTGCGTTGCCCGCCGCGTTGCCCTCGACGAATTCGGTGCCGTCGGTGTCGGAGGATCGCCGTTTGTTAGGCGCCGTGTTCACGGCGCAGTCCACGACGGCGAGCGCGGGGTTGGCAGGGATGCCCGCGTCAACAGAGCGTGAGGCCCTCGACCCCTCGATCGCCGACGCTCGCGCAGCGGACGCCGGCGGACCAGAGCCGTCGTCGGGTGCGAGTTCGTTGTGGTCGAGTGCGACCGTACGGGCGCAGCGCCTGCCGACCCGACGGGGGTGGCTCGCCAAAGGGACGTTTTTGGATGGCACGCTCGAGACGGCGATTGATTCGACGCTGCCGGGCTTGGTGACAGCGGTGCTCGCGCGCGATACCTACGGCGCTGACGGCGAACTCGTGCTGCTGGAACGTGGGACGCGCTTGTTAGGCGAAGTGCGCGGCCAAGTGACGCGCGGGCAGTCGCGACTGTTCGTGGAGTGGCAAGAAGCGCGCACGCCGAGTGGGCTCGTCGTGGAACTCAAATCCCCGGGCACGGATGCGCTCGGTCGCGCCGGACTCACGGGCGACATCGATCGGCATTTTGGCGAGCGTTTTGGCGCAGCACTCTTGGTGTCCGTGCTCGATGGCGCCGTACAGGCCGGTGTGGCGTCGTCCCGGCAAGGCGGTGGAGATCAAGTCGTCGTGAGCCCGTCGGGGTCGCAGGACATCGCGAGCGAAGCGCTCAAAGACACGATCGGGATTCCGACCACGATCCGCGTGGCGCCGGGGACGCGGCTGCAAGTGTTAGTCGCGCGGGATGTGGATTTTCGGGGGGTGTATGGATCTGAGCGTCGCGTCGGTCGTTAGGTCGGAGGGGGTGATCGAACCCTCGGCGCTGCACTGGGCGCTGACGCCGCTGCAGGCGTATTTATCCATAGCGGGGGTCTCGGAACTCTGTATCAATCGCCCCGGAGAAGTGTTTTTGGAAACCGCGTCGGGCTGGCGGCGCGAATCGGCGCCGGCGCTCGATTGGGCCTGGTGCCGACGGTTTGCGAAGTTGGTCGCGAATTTCACGCGCCAGCGCATTGATGAGTCCTCGCCCTTGCTGTCGGCGTCCTTACCGACCGGCGAGCGCGTGCAAATCGTGTTGCCCCCGGCGACGACGGCCGGCACGGCGGCGATCACGATCCGTCGGCCGTCGAGTGAAGTCTGGAGTATCGAGACCCTCGCGAAGCGCGGCATCTTTCGGCCGCTGGTGCAACGCGCCGCGCGGAATGTGTCTGTCCAAGCAGAACTGACCGCCTTGTTAGCGGCGGGCGATCATGAAGGCTTTATGCGCCGCGCGGTGCTCACCAAACAAAACATCTTGGTCTCGGGTCCGACGGGGTCTGGTAAGACCACTTGGACCAAGGCGCTCATCCGGGAAATCCCCGCCGAGGAGCGGTTGATCACAATAGAGGATGCCGCCGAGTTGGTGCTCGATCGACATCCGAATCATGTCCGGCTCTTTTACTCGAAGGACGATCAGGGCCTCGCGCGGGTGCATCCGAAACAATTATTGGAATCTTGTCTGCGCATGCGGCCGGATCGCATCTTGTTAGCAGAATTACGCGCCGAGGAGGCGTTTGATTATTTGCGCAATGTGAACTCGGGGCACCCCGGCTCGATCACAAGCGTACACGCGGGGAGCTGCGCACTCGCGTTCGAACAATTGGTGCTGCTGATCAAGCAATCGGTTGCCGGGCGGGAACTCGCGCGCCATGACATCAAACATTTATTGCGCCTCTTGATCGATGTGGTGATTCAATTTGGTGTCGAAAAACAGCAGCGGTACATTCAAGAAATTTGGTATGCGCCGGCGCACCGCCGAGCCGTGCGGCAGGCATTGCCCGTGCGGCATGTGGGCTAGATGCGCTTGCGCGCACTCTTACCCAAGATTGTCGCGATCGGATTGATCGGGATTGCGACCAGCCAGTATTTAGCCGGCTTCGGGTTCTTGGTGTGGATCCAGGGCAATGTGCGGGACGCGTCGCCGCTGACCATCGCGCGCTACGCCTATTGCTACGGGGACGATCCCGATCTACGACGGGGGCTGGTGGCGTTTTCGTTAGGCGGCTTGTGCCTCGTGGCGGCGATGTTGGCCGTGGCCTTCTGGCCCAAACCCCGCTCGCTGCATGGCGATGCGCGCTTTGCGACCCGCTCCGAAATTAAGTCGGCCAAATTGTTAGGAAAGGAGGGCATTGTTCTTGGGCGCTTGGGCTCGCGGTACGTGTTGTTAGCGGGTCAGCAGGGCGTCGCGCTCGCGGCGCCGCCGCGCGCCGGCAAAGGCGCGGGCGTCGTGATCCCGAATGCGCTCCATTGGCCGGGGTCCTTGGTGTGCGTCGATATCAAGCGCGAGAACTGGACCGTGACCGCGGGTTACCGAGCGGCCTGTGGGCAGGCCTGTTATTTGTTTGATCCACTCGCCGAGGATGGGCGCACCGTGCGCTGGAATCCCTTTGCCTACGTGTCGCCGGATCTCGTGCTACGGGTCAATGACTTGCAGCGCATTGCCGAGATGCTCTATCCGGATCCCGGTGGTGAGGGGAGTTTTTGGGCGGCGTCGGCCCGCTCGGTGTTCTTAGGCATCGCGCTCTATTTATTTGAGACGCCCTCGCTGCCGTGCACGATCGGCGAAGTGTTGCGCCAGGGCATGGCGACGATCGATGAAGGCTTTGTCGAGCACTGGAAGCGCGTGATCGAAGGACGCAATGCGCATGGCAATCCCTTGTCACCCGAATGCGTGCGCACCCTGCGGGAATTGTTTGATTTGCATAACCCGACGGCGAGTTCGATTCGTAAGACGTTTACCTCGCGCTTGGATTTATGGCAAAACCCCATTCTCGATGCGGCAACCGCCGGGAATGATTTTGATTTGCGCGAGCTGCGCAAAAAACCGATGTCGATTTACTTAGCGGTCAATCCAGATGATCTCCAACGGTTGCGGCCAGTTCTGAGTCTATTTTTACAGCAGGCGATTGGACTGCAAACCCGGGAATTGCCCGAACACAATCCGGCGTTGAAATATCAAGTCATGATGTTGCTGGATGAGTTCACGGCGTTAGGGGAAATCCCTATCATTGCCAAAGCCATTTCGTATTTGCCGGGCTACAACGTGCGCACGGTGCTCGTCATCCAGGCGCCCGCGCAATTACGCGAAGTTTATGGGATGCACAACGCCGAAACGATGCTGAAAAGCCTCGCGGCGCGCATCGTGTTTGCGCCAAAGGATTTCCCGGACGCGAAAGAAATATCCGATGAGCTCGGCAATCAAACCGTCAAAGTGAAATCCCTCTCCAAACCGATGATGAGCTTCGGCGATGGCAAGGGCGCGCGCTCGCGCTCGGTGACAATCAGTGAGCAACGACGGCCGCTCTTGTTACCGCAAGAGGTCAAAGAATTGCCGGCGCACGAGCAAATCATCTTTTGTGAGGGCTTACGGCCGATCCGCTGTCAAAAGATTCGGTACTTCGAAGACCCGATTTTCAAGCAACGCCTTCGGTCGCCGCCGCCGCGGCCGAAGGCCTTGGCATTGAAACGCGCCGAAATGCCGCAACCGGTCAGCAAAACTGCGGCGCGTTCGCGTTCCGAGGAAAGCATGCGAGTGTCGACGGTCGAACGCGCGGCAACGCCGAACGACATCACCCGGCTCAACTCCATTCGCGCGGAGAATATCGTCATGGACATGAACTTAGACCTGTTCGCCGGTCGCTTGCCGGACACGCCGCTCACGGTCGGCGAGCGCGCCCAATTTACGGGTCTTTTCATGGGCAGCGTCGAACGCGCCCAACGAGCCTAACGTATGAGCCCCGCACCCGAAGAATTGCCCGACGGCGTCAAAGAAGGACCGCCGTCCCGTGCTAACAACGCCGCGGACGCCGAGAATACGTTCGGACTGCCGCGCGCGCGGGGCGCTTCGCGGCCCCAGAAGATCGATGAGTGGGCCGTTCCGGAAGAAGTCAAAGCGCTGTTTCGGAACGAGGGCAACAAGTACTATTTCCCGGATGGGGCGTTAGCCTTTATGGACCGCGGTCGAGAACTCGCGACGCCGAGTGAAAACAAAGAAGTGATCAAGGCGTTTGCCACGATCGCACACGCGCGCGGTTGGGAGACGGTGGAGCTGCGGGGGACCGATCGATTCAAGAAAGAGGCCTGGGCGCAATCCGTGGCGCGCGGCATCGCCGTCATCGGGTACGCACCGAGTGCCGAGGAGCGCGCGAGCGTGCCTGGCGCGACGGTGGCCGCCGATCCGCCGCCTAACAGGTCGAGCGCAGGGACGTCGCGACCCGCGGACCGTAAGCCTAACGACGGGCCGCTCACCGGGCAGCTTGTCGAGCATGGATCCGCGCGCTATCAGCATCGCCCGGACACCGATGAATCGTATTTTGTGACGGTGGAGACGGAACGCGGACCGCGCACGGTGTGGGGGATCGACTTAGAGCGCGCATTCCGCGAATCCGACACGCGCCCCGACATCGGCGATCGCGTCGAATTACAGATGACGGGCCGCAAGCAAGTCACCGTCAAGACCACCGAACGCAACACCGCCGGTGAGTGGGTACCGATCGAGAAGGCCACACATCGCAACGGCTGGGTGGTCGAGAAGGCCGGGTTCTTGGCGGAGCGTGCGGAGGCTGCGAACGCGCTGCGGGATGTCACGGTGCCCGCGCGCGACGCGGTCGCGCGGCATCCAGAACTCGTTGGCAGTCAATTATATTTGAAAGCGGCCGAGGCGCTGGCGGCACGGGCGCCAGTACCGGAACGTGATCGCGCGCACTTGGTGGCGGGGGTGCGCGAAGCGTTAGCGGAGAAAATCGAACGCGGTGAGCCCTGGCCGGTTGCGCGGTTACGCGAACCTGTTAGGCAACGTGAGCAAGTTCGCGAGCGCGGGGAGGACTATGCGCGGTAAATCCGTTCCGCCGTGCAAAGCGCCTGATCGGTCAAAAGAACTCCGTCCGCTGCAGGACGTTAATTCCTGAGTGCCGGGGCGCGTGGCGGCGTCATTTTGGCCGTTCCGATCGCGGTACTTCGTCGAACATCTTGACGAGTGGAGCCATCCAGTGCGCAAAATGGTGCTAGTGCACGTCTGAGAGCTGGTCATGCAATTAGTAGCTGTTCGAGTCGAAAATTGTCGCAGCATCGAAAAGGCAGAATTGGTTGGTCTGGATCAGATCAATGTACTGATTGGCAAGAACAACGCGGGCAAGTCGTCATTTTTTCAGGCACTACAGTTCGTTGCGCAGCTTTTGCAGGGCACTTCGTCAGAATGGCAGCGCACCGTCCGCGCTCAGACGCCTTTGCGGCCCTTTCGAGTGGACCTTGAAGGGGAATTGACGTTATCGGAACGGGAATATTTTTTTCGGACAGTTGTTGGACAAAACGATTACTCGGATCAGATTTTGTCGTCTGTTCTTGCAAGTCCGGCGTTCTCTAGAGCGCGATTCGTTTTTGAAATGGATCTGCCGCAATACGGGACTCTCCACCTAACAACGACATCCGTTCTGTCTTCAGACAACGCGTGGGCGATTTGCCAGAGGATGAAAAACCCAAATGAAGTCGGGACTTCAAATCCAGAGTTTGAATTCGCAGCGCTTGGAGCGCTAGGTATCAACGGGTCCTTTGCCGCCAATGCAATTGGGTTAGGCGGCGGCGTGCCGATCAACGGTGAGCGACTGAGTATTGGCGATTGGATTGGGCGCACCAAAGTAAACCCCTTCATGTACCTGCAATCTTTGTGTATGGATTTCCTGTCACGCGCATTTTTTCTAGGGCCGTCACGCCGTAGTGGAGACTCTCAACCAGCGCAAGTCGGCGCACCCTTGGCAAGTGATGGCGGGAACTTGCCGCAAGTACTGCTCGATGCCTTAACGAATGATCGGGAGAAGTTTGACAAAATTGCGCAGTTCTTGCGGGATGCCATCCCCGACGCGGGGCTGTTGCAAACACCAATGACTGACACTTTGACGCGACCGGGAGTGCGGTTGCCAGGAATTGCTGCGCCTGTGCCGTTAGTTGACATGGGCACCGGCGTACAGCACATCGTGATGTTGGGTTACCTGTTGATTGCGACCCGTCAAGATCGCGCTGTCTTTATCGAGGAGCCAGAAACGAATATTCACCCGGGTGCTCAGCGCTTTCTTCTTGAGCAATTGAAGAAAGATGGCCGTCAGTTCTTTTTGACCAGTCATTCGCCAGTATTCGTTAGTCCAGATAATGGCCGCGCCGTTTTTAAAGTTGAGTCGGTCGGAAATTCGGCGACAGCGCACCTGGTATCAAACCGAGCGGACTTGGAATCAACACTCAACACGTTAGGCGTACGCAACAGTGACATTCTGTTTAGTGATGCGGTTCTGTTTGTGGAAGGGAAATCGGATCGCGACATCTTGAAAGTTTGGGCGGAGACGCTTGGCGTGTCGCTGGATGCGCAAGGAACTTCTATATTGCTGGTCGAATCCACCGAAGCCGCAGTTCGAGACACCAAGACTCGATCTGAGCTACTGCAGCAATTGTCGCAAGCGACGACTGTACCGCACAGGATTTTGCTAGACCGAGACGAGCGTCCTGAGGCCGAGCTCAAAGCGCTGCGAGGCGTATTGGGCGAAAGCGTGCACGTACTTGCGCGTCGCGAGTTGGAAAACTATCTGTTGGTTCCGAACATCTTGGCGCGCGTCATGTCGGCACGCTTCGAGCAACAAAAACAAAGTCCGCCCGACTATTTGGATATGAACTGGGTAGACAACAAAATTACAGAACATGCAAGCAAGCTAAAGCCTGTTGTGCTGTTGAAACGAATTCGCGCGGCGTTGCCACGCTTGGACGGCGGGCCTTTCCCAAGAAAAATGGCGGAAGAATTGAGCTCGGTTGCGGGCGCAAGGAATTTGGCTGCACGAATCACTGGCAAGGTTCAACGTCACCACTCGGCTTGGTTGTCGGGCGCCAAGATTGCGACCGTCATTCGGCGAGAAAAGAAGATTGTTGAGTCGCAATGGACTAAGCCAGCAACGATGCGTGCTGCGGCGCCTGGCGCTGACATTCTTGAACTGTTGTTCAAAGATGTGGGATTGAAATATGAGAAAACGAAAGATGGACCCAAGATCGCAACAATGATGACCGCTGATCAGATTCCTGCGGAAATTGCGACGTTTCTAAAATCGGTTCCCGGTAATACAGTTGGGTGACGCATAGACGTCGTCGTTAGCCCCAATGATTGGTCGATTTGTCGTTTTAGAATTGGCGTCGCGGTGCGCTGCACCGCCGGGCTGCTGCGGGTTCGCTAACCGCTCATCCCGCCATAGCGGGACGGCTGCGCCGCCCTCCGCATCCCTGACGCAAGCCAATTAGACAACCGCACAGGGCGTTGGCGTTGGTCCGACGACGCTGATCTAACGACTGCAATTAGCCATTGTGAAATTGCGTTGGATGCTGGCCACAGCATCATTGCATCGCTGAATTTGCGACGCGCCGCGCCAGCGGAGCTGTCACGCCGCGTGCATCAAGATGCTTGAGCCGGATCGGTCAGCGCTTATCCGCGCGTCAGAGATCTCCGGTCGGACTCGTCGAGCCCCGCAGCGCGGGGCGAAGGGGCTCGCCGAGCCCTCCTATCACGGAGATCTCTCATGCAATTGTTAACCTCTGAACTCAAACGTTGTTTGCTCCTCAACGGGCGGGCTTGCACGTACGCGGCCGCATCCGGTCGCGACTTCGATCCGATGCCGGTCGTGAAACTCTTTGCGCCTGATGTGCAGGCTACCTGGTTGCTGACAGAGCTCGATCCGGACTGCGAGTGGCGTGCCTTTGGTTTGTGCGATTTGGGATTCGGGACGCCAGAACTGGGCTATGTGGATTTGCGCGAGCTTGCGGATGTGCATGGGCCGTTAGGGCTTTCGGTCGAGCGCGACATGGCTTTCGTCGCGACGAAGCCGTTATCGCACTACGCCGATGAGGCGCGGCAATTGCGCCGCATAGCCGCCTAATCTCGGCCGAGTCAGCCCGCTCTCGCAGCGGGCTGATTTTTATGTCCTTTGATGTTGGTGCTCGGTGAATGAGTCAGTTTTGTGGGATGGAGGTCTAGAACGAGAAAGGGACATGTTAGGTGGGGGTTGGCTTGCCTGGCAGTGCGACCCTATCACGCCGGTCTCGCCGTCAAGGCCGTGCGCGCGGCGCGCGGCGCGCCGTGCTCCGCGAGTCGGCTGCGCCGAGCCTTGACGGCTGCGCTGCGGCGTGAGGCGGGGCACCGCAGGCAAGCCGCCTGCGTTCATCGCGAGGAAGAATCCGTCATGTCTACCACCACCAATTTTCCGCGTAATCCGGAACTGGTTGCCCGATCGATACGGGCATTGACGTCGGAACGAGCGGCCAAGCGCCTATTGCGGTTGAGCAATGGCAGTGCGGCAACGCTGTTAGGGATGGCCCAAGTGACCCAAGGTCGCGAATGGGAACGCCTGCGGGCGGCGCTCGATTTGCACCAGCAGGCGCTGCTGGAAACCGCAGCTCGGGGTCCCGTCCTTGGGAGCCCGGCCGAGACCAAAGAGTATCTGCGGTCGAAGTTAGGGACGTTGGCGCATGAAGTTTTCTGCATCCTGTTCTTGGATAACCGCCACCGGATTATGGCGATGCGAGAAATATTCCGAGGCACCATCGACGGGGCGACCGTGCATCCGCGCGAAGTCATTCACGAAGCCCTGACGATTCGTGCGGCGGCCGTGATCTTCGCGCATAACCATCCCTCCGGTGTGGCAGAGCCCTCGCAGGCGGACGAACGGATTACCCGGCGCCTCAAGGACGCGTTAGCGTTGATCGATATCCGGGTCCTGGATCACCTCATCGTGTGCGGCAGCGACTGTACGTCCATGGCCGAACGCGGTTTGGTCTAGGGGGTGCGCCATGGTGACCAAAAACTTTGGCCGGTATCGGCGAGTCACGGACGCTGCGATTGCGCGCATCCTGGCATGGCACGACAACCGCATGACGCGACGTCAATTGGCGCGCGAATTGGGCCTGTCAGAAACCGCTGTCGGTAACGTCATCAAATCGCGGGGCACCCACTTTAAGACCGAGAGTCCCGAGGTTCGTAGGCTTCGTCCTGTGGGCTACGGGGCTAGAAAGCGACATGTCTCGCGTGCGGAGTCGGTGACGTTGTAGCGCAACAAGGGCCGGAATTTGGGGCGGAGCCGCTTCAAGTTTCGGCTCTTTTTTTTGCCCGCGAAGCAGGGGTGTGGGCACGGTTTCGAAGTCCTTGATTGGTCAGCGAAAAAGCGGAATTTGGGAGGGGATTTGTTGGCGGAAAGCAACGGAATTTGGCAAAAAAGGGGGGAGTTTCGCACCGTTTTGGGTGTGTTTGCGGGATAGCCTAACGGCGACTTTTGCCTGACATTGTCAGGCATGGCTAACAAGCACAACCTCACGGTTCGCGTCAGTCCCGAGGTACGAAATCGCATTCGATGGCTCGCCGAGAAGGCGCTCACCAATGAATCCATTTGGGTGCGCCAGGCGATCGATGTGGCGTTGCGTCAATGCGAAGTGGATGAATCGAAAGTGGTGTCGCTTCGATCTAACAAGCTGCGTGACCAGCGCATTTGTCTGCGACTGCGTCACGAGGATCGATTGCTGTTAGTCGAACGCGCCGCCGCACGAGCGATGCAGCCCGCGACCTATGCGTCGGTGCTCATGCGCGCGCATTTGCGAGACCTGGCGCCGCTGCCGGTGGCTGAGTTGCGAGGGCTGACACGTTCGGTCGCCGAGCTGAGCGCGATGGGTCGCAACCTCAATCAGATTGCCCAGGCCATCAATCGATCGGAGCAAGTCAATTTGCCGGGTCGTCAAGAAGTATTGGCGATGCTCGAAATTTGCGAAGCGCTAAGGGATTTCACGAAGGATTTGATCAAGACCAATAACGATAGCTGGAAAGCTGGCCATGCCGAAATCGCTGCTTAGTACCTTCGAGGGCAAACCGCTGCTCGATATTCGATCGCTCGGTCGGAACGGACCGGGCCGGCGCGATCGCGTTACGCGTTCGGAAATGGAAATCATGCGCCGAACTTTGAACCGAGATCCCGAGGTCATGGTGAAAGTGATTTCAAAAGGAGCTCAAGACTTGAAAGCGATCGACAGGCACTTGAAGTACATCAGCCGAGAAGGCGAGATCGACTTGGTGGACGACCAAGGGCAGAGCACCCGTGACCCCGACGCTGCTAAGGTAATCATCGCGGACTGGAATCTCGACATCGCTGACAGCCGGCGCTCGTTCGGTTTGCGAGCGACGGACAAAGGCAAGCCGCCAAAGTTGGTGCACAAGTTGATGTTTTCGATGCCGCCGGGAACGCCGCCAATGAGGGTGTTAGCAGCGGTTCAAAATTTTGCGCGGGAAGAATTTGCGCTGCAGCACCGATACATCATGGCCTTCCACACCGACGAGCCCCATCCTCACGTACATGTACTCGTCAAAGCTGTTAGCGAGCAGGGCGTTCGGCTGAACATCCGGAAGGCGACACTGCGCATATGGCGTAGCGAATTTGCCCGGCATTTGCGCGAACTGGGTGTTCGAGCGAATGCAACGGATCGGTTGGCACGGGGGCGCATTGGACGAGCGCTACCTACTGAAGTCTACCGCAGGAACGAGCGGGACGCGTTGAGGAAAAATTATCTATTGGAAAGCAACCAACCGAAAGGCAATTCCGGAAAGCGCGTCGATTTGTCAGTTGCCTTGTCGGAAGTGCGGCAAGGGTGGGCGACTGTCGCAATTGTGCTCGGCGTCGAAAATCTGCATTCCGAAAAAGATTGGAGAAATGATCCGCCAGCGTACACACGATAGAAAATGCTGTTTGTGCCTAACGGGCCCAATAACTTTGCGGATATTATGGTGACGTAAATGAAATAACTTCGAGCATCATGCGACGCCTTTCTCGCGGTAGTCGGGTTTCGAATGCCATCGGTAGCAGGCGGATCGGGGCACTTACGTCCTTTAAAACTCCCCGACAAACTTACTGAAATGAGGAGTTCAATTCAGCGCTTTTCGTATTGCATATGCCTGACGACCAGGCCCGACAGTGCGTCCGTCGCGCGAATTTCACGGGCCGCAGCAATATTGCGGTTTTTCCGATTTCCGTCACTCATTTCGGCTGTTTGCGTTAGACACCTATCTCTTAGCCTACAATTCAGAGACTTAACAGTCCGAATAGTCCGACTTCGAAATTGAGGACGCATGAGACAAGATCTTTTCATAAACTTGGTGCCGATCGAAGTTAGCCGCTCACCGCTCACTATCCACGTGTGCCCCGATCCGCTCGCGCGACCGAACCAGATCAGCTCCCGACACGTGGGTGGCGCCGTGGAGGATTGGAATTCAAAATGGAGTTGGGATTTTCGAACCTTCGCTGGTTCCTCGGAATTCTTAGTTGATCCATTCAATTTCGCCGTACTGAAGCGAATAATCCGCAAGTGGTTGCACGACTACCTAGTTGGTCGTGGGCTTGTTGTGTCCCCGGATTTTATTGAACGCCTTAAAGTATTCCAGTACAGCCGCAGTGACGCAGAGCGCGGCACCGATGTCTACAAGAGATTCATCCTACGGTTAGTCGCACCGAAGGAGCAGCATGCATGCCAGCCACACTCATGGCATCTAAGCGTGTCATATGATGGTGAAACAGAATTGACGAGACAGTCACTTCGCAGTGTTCCCGACGCGGCGCAGCTTGCATCGAGCGTAGTACTAGGCAGCGCGATAAAACGAATTGAAAATCTCACGAAGTTGGAAACTGCCGCTGACAACACGCGTGTAGTAGTCAGCGCGAAATTGAGAAAGAAGCTTGGTCTGCCAATTTTTGGCGATCGACCGGCTAACAAATACAAGAAAATCTATGACGAAAGCCTTGGATTCTTCTCGTCACATTTGAAAGGTGCGGCGCTCGCAAGCGGCTGTTCGATCTTTGAGTCCGGTTTTCAGCCAATTTTAGAAGGGCAAGTTCTCTATGCGTCACAGGATTCCAATATGCTGGTATTCGGCGACAATCACACGCACTACAACCCATACAACGGCCTTAAAGAATATGGGCCGTTCCAGGGTGTGCCAGGAGCGTATCGGTTCTTCTTCATCTTCCATATAGACGACGCGGATTACGCGAACAGGTTGTATAGCTCACTGAGTAAGGGTCTTCGGGGTTTTCCAGGCCTACAGCGGTTTGCTGGGCTCGAGTTGAAATTGGATAAGGCGAGGACAATCGTTTACTCGCAAGAAGATCCGACCGAAGAGATTGTTGAAAAAATTAAAGCAATTCCGGTCGATGAAGAGATCCAGTACTTGGCAATTTACATTTCCAGAATCAAAAAGGACGATCCCGACGAGGGCAAAAAAAATATCTATTATCGAATCAAGGGAGCACTACTTGAAAGAAATGTCACTTCACAGGTTATTTGCAAATCGAACATAGATTTGCCCAGCTTTCATTATTTTTTACCTAACATTGCCGTAGCTATGTTAGCCAAGCTCGGCGGAGTCCCGTGGCGACTAAGTCGACCCGTAAAGCACGACATGGTTGTCGGTCTAGGTGCGTTTAGAGACGGGAGCGAACGCTTGTTTCTGGGTACAACGGTTGCATTTAGAAATGATGGAACATTCGTACAATTTGATTCGAGTCGCGTTGAGACTGTCGAAGACCTCATCGGGTTCTTTCGCGGCATTCTCTCTGCCATCCCAAAATCGTCGCCTGATGCGAAGCGATTGGTTATTCATTTTTACAAACAAATGAATTTTCGAGAAGAACGAGCGGTGCAGACCGCTCTCGATCAACTTGGAATTAGAATACCGTATGTTGTTTTGAATATTGTCGAGGATACGGATCTCGTCCCGTTCGATCTGGCGTATTCCGGCTTGATGCCGACGAGCGGCACATGTGTAAAGTTGCGTAGGGGCGAGTATCTCTTGTGCAACAACACTCGGTACTCAAATCTGACTGGCAGCAAAATAGATGATTTTCCTCTGCCCGTTAGAATTCGGATTAGTAGATCAACCGCAGGGGACTTGGATGATGATGAAGTTCGACAATTGATCGATCAGGCTTACCAGTTCTCGCGGATGTATTGGGTTAGCGTTCGACAGAAGGGTAAGCCAGTTACTGTTTTGTATTCTGAGCGGGTTGCGGCGTTTAGTGCGGCGTTTCCGGACCAGGCTCTGCCAAGTGGCGTCAGAGCAAAGTCATCACTTTGGTTTCTATGATCTCCCGGTTGGGACTGAAGCCGCTCTTTGACCGCACAACGTTCTTAGTTGGCGCGGGTGCATCAATGGACGCCGGATGTCTGTCGTCGAAGGCAATGCTGCGTGCGCTTCAAAATTCAATTCGTCGCGAGGCCGCTTCAGGAAACAACGTAGAGTTCTCAGCGATCTACGATTTCATTCTTCAAAGTCTGATCTATCAGCGGTCCCTAAAAGGCGATCTCGACGCGAAAATTTCTGATCTGGCCAACGTCGAGGATTTCGTCGCAGTTTTGAGGCAAATGCTGGACCGCGAATATATCGTCCCAGCTCCGCTCGTTGGAAATTGGAATAGTCGCATAACGGGCTGGGAGCAAAAAAATGCGTTCGTATTCAGGCAATTCTTGGACTTCACGTCCCAATGTTTGCTTGACGAGTGGACGCGATTCGATGAGGCAAAGGCACGAGCCCTCCTTCAACCTCTCAGAACACTTGTTGAGGTCGCGGAAAATTTTACGTGCTCACTGTTTTCTCTGAATTATGATCTGATCTTTGAGACCGTTTTCAACAGTGACAAAGAGCAACTCTTAGACACCGGATTCTCGCAGAAGCGCTGGACCGGCGACTTTACCGATCCCAATAGCAGCGCGAAGTTGAAACTGTACAAGCTGCACGGGTCAAGCGATTGGTATTTCGATGAATCGGAAGAGGAAGTCAAGCAAGGTAGACCCGACGGCGTGAAACCATTAATCGTTTTCGGGTCCGGACCGAAGTTACAATCCTTTGATCCTTTTCTTTCGATGCTCGCGAGTTTTCGGGAGAGCCTGAAGCAAGCAACGCTTTTCGTAGTTATTGGGTATAGTTTTCAAGACAAATACATAAATAACATATTAATTCAAAGCCTCAATTCCACTCTAAATAAGAAAATGTTAGTTGTTGACCCATATGTAGACGACGACAAGATGAAGTTTGTGCAGGGCGTGGAGCGATTTCAGACTGTGAGGTCGTTAAGTGAGCTTGTAAGTCTAACAAAGGTCAGTCCAGCGCGAATTGCGCTATGCAAGATGAGCGCGAAAGAATTCATTGCGGCCTATTTTGGAAACGAGGCCTCGCGACTGAATGAGGAGCTAACTGCCGCCGAGAGAGGTGATCAAATATTCTAGCGCTGAGAAACCGAGACGGGTGAAAGTAACGACGGCACTACCATTGACTAGACTTTATCTCTATGACTCTCGATGCATTAACTTTCGCAAAATAATGCACGCCGAAATTGTTGTGCTGCCTCACCGTGCTCTTTGGCTGATTTTACGACTCGTGGCAAACCGTGTTAACGTAACGGCTGGGCTCACGGACAGATCTTTTGCCATGTATCGTGGCATGTGAAACAAATGTCTGGGGCTATGCTCCAGCTACGTCCTTGGTACCTATGGCCATATTGCGCTATATGTGCGACACGCTTAGGAGTGTCTGTGAGCCCACCTTAACTAAATGAGCCATCTCGCCTCGCTCAAGTCAGCCAAGAGCCTTGCGGACGTCGCCCAACTAGTTGGGTTCCGGGCGGCGGCGCTCTCCTACATCCTTTACAAAATTCCCGTAGAACGTAGGTACTTCAAATTCGAGATTGCAAAGCGCGCTGGCGGGACTCGAAAGATTTCGGCCCCTGCGCCGCAACTCAAGCTTGTCCAGCGACGCCTCGCCGACTTGCTGCAGAACTGTGCAGACGAAATTAACCACATTAGTGGATTCAGCGATTCAATTGCACATGGGTTCAAACGCAAAAAATCAATCGTCACGAACGCGAAGCGGCATCGCCGTCGCCGGTACGTACTCAATATCGACCTTAGGGACTTTTTTCCTTCAATTAATTTCGGTCGCGTACGAGGTTTTTTCATCAAGGACAAGAATTTCGCCCTTGATCACAGAGTCGCCACAGTCATCGCCCAAATCGCGTGCTATGAAAATAGTCTGCCCCAAGGAAGTCCTTGTTCGCCCGTTATTTCCAATTTGATTGGACACGTGCTCGATATTCATTTGGCCAAATTTGCTCTGAAAAACGGTTGTACCTACACACGCTATGCAGACGACCTAACATTTTCGACAAATAAGGCACGTTTTCCAGAGGAAATCTGTTGTATCTCGCAGGGATCTCCGCACACTTGGGTTCCTGGAGACAGACTCGCCGAGTTACTAAACAGCAGCGGATTTGCAATTAACCAAGACAAAACGCGAATGCAGTACCGCGATTCACGGCAGGAGGTGACTGGTTTGATTGTGAATCGGAAATTGAATGTACGCTGCGAGTATCGCCATTTGGTTCGCGCACTGGTGCATAGGCTGGTAAATACTGGTAGTTTCGACGTCTCTCGAACTTCAACGGACGCGCAGGGAAAGAAAAACGCGGTCATTCGTCCGGGAACGCATGATCAGCTTCATGGAATGTTGGGATTTATTGATGAGGTCGACAAATACAACCGAGCACTCACAAGACAATATCGACAAACCAACGATGGCGACAATCTGTCGAGCAAAGAATTGGTCTATCGCCGTTTTTTACTTTTCATATGTCTGTTTGCAGCGACGCGACCAGTAATAATTTGTGAAGGCCCGACCGACAACATTTATCTTCTACATGCAATCCGCTCGCTCGCGATGCAATTTACAACGCTTGCGTCGATTTCACAGGATGGCAAGATTGTGCCTAACATTCGAGTTCTAAAATATGCTGATAGTGGTACGGGGCGCATTCTTGGGATTCGGAGCGGAGGCTCGGCGAATCTCTGCAAACTAATACGGACCTACCACAAGGAAAAGCAAAAATTCAAAGGCCCGGGGCTTACCCATCCGGTCATTGTGCTTATTGACAACGACGGTGGCGCGAAGCCCGTGCTCGATGCCGTCGAGCAAATAACGAAATTAAAGGCAACGCGTAATGAACAATTCTTACATGCCACTGGAAACTTGTATGTCGTTCCGACCCCCTGCAATGACGCTACCAAGACTTCAAGAATTGAAGATTGCTTTGACGAAGACGTTAAGGCCACAGTCATTGACGGCAAGACTTTTGACCCAGGAAGCAAGATCAACACTAGTACCAAATACGGTAAGACTGTTTTCGCACACAAAGTAGTCGCCAAACAAGCCTCGACGATCAATTTCGCAGGCTTCGCGCCGCTACTGACGCGGATTGTGTCCGTTATCGAAGCCCACCAGCAAAAAAACATAACCGCTCAGAATATGGAGGGTATTCAGCCACAATAGAAATGCGCGCCGATTTGCGTTCGTGGCGATGGACATAGCGTGCACGTCATTCAGCAAATTCGGTCTTGTGAAAGCAACGTCAGTAGCCCCCTGGCATCCAGAGAAGTTGCCGATTTGGCCATCAATTCCGAATTCTTTTTGTAGCTAACGCAACGACTTCTATTCGGTCACTTGTTGCGTGAAGCGCGCCATGAAAGTACAGCGACGTCCATAGGGAAACTTACCTAAAACTTACCGACGCTCTTTTGGCGGCCGAAAAAATAACGTAAGTCTTTGATTTTAATGGCGCTCCCTACGGGATTCGAACCCGTGTACTGGCCTTGAGAGGTAGTTGCGATCGGGCACATTTGGGCGCGCATTTTTACATGCATAAATAGCCCCGAGTTTCGCCCCAAATAGGGGTCAAACTCAGGGTGGTTTTGGCGACCGCCGGTCGTAACACTGTCATTAGGACCAATAGCTGTGGCACTTCTGCAGAGTCGTCGCTACAAGCTGCGGCATAACTACGAAAAATAGATCGCGAGTTCCAAATGAAAAGTACGTACTTCGGTTTGCTGGCGGAATTTGGCGAAGCCAATATCCCGTTAGACAAAGTAGCGCCAAAATATTTTGGGCTAAGTTATGAGGAAGCGCGCCGACGAGCGCCAGCCAAGATGTTGCCTTGTAAGACATTTCGACTCGGAGGTCAAAAGTCGCCTTGGCTGGTCAGTGTCGTCGATCTGGCCGACTTGATCGATCGGCAGCGCGAGAAGGCTGCCTAACAGCTGAACTTCCAATGGATGAATCCAAGTCTGTATTAGTACCAGACACTAGTTGATTGTTCTTGCCGATTTCTCTGAGGTTCTCAGGTCGCAGGTTCGCGTAACGCTTGAGCTCGTTCCAAGAATCATGCAGCGTGAATTGAGCGACCTCGTGAATTTGATAGCCCATTTCGAACAAGCGGCTGGTTGCCTCGTGTCGTAGGTCGTGAAATCTCAGATCATGAATTCCCAGCACCTGACAGGCTTTTGTAAATGCATTGCCAACACTCGTTGGTTCGTAAGGGAAAATGAATTCAGACTCTGTTTTCTTCTGTCGCTTGACGATTGCCCAAGCTTCCGGTGTGTACTTGAACACTCGGTCGTTACCTTCTTTGGCAGTTGGGTGTTTAGCGTCGCGAACGATGCCGGTTTGATGCCCCGGATTGTTGTCGTTCCATTCGATGCGGCAAATCTCTGATTGGCGTCGGGCCGAATGAATGGCGAACCACATGATATCGCGCATTTGGATTTGTGATCGGCCGTCACGTCGAGCGAAGAACGCGTCCAGTCGTTTTAGCTCTTCGGCCGTCGGTCGCCTTGTTCGCTTCTTGGCTTTGCCTGTTAGGCGAAGAGCGTGGCAGGCGTCGCGAGCTTCTGAGACGACGGCCGGGCTGACCGGTATCCCGCGGACACTTTTCGCAGCCCGTAGAACGACGCCAATCCAAATCAAATCATTCGCCACAGTCGCAGGGCCTGCTCCATCGGCGCGTCGAGATCGAATGTGGTTGACAAGATCCTGCACAGTAACTTTCACGGCATTGCGTTCCGAGAATTCGTGCCGTTCAAGTAGCTCCAGGTGCGCCTGTTTGCTTCGTTGCCATTTGGACACGTCGCTGAAATTGTCGATATACCAACGAATGAGCTCCCGCAATGACGGTGCCCCATGTTGTTCGCGCGCGAACGCTACAGGGTCTTCAAGGACGACTTCGCGGCTCTTAGCCCACAGGGTCGCCGCACCTCGGTGCGTGAATGTCTTCGCTTCTTGATGGGCTACTTTGTTGCCTTTACGAATGCGTACGACGGCCGTGTAGCGTGTCGAACCGTCTGCTGTTTTTCGTGCTCTGATGGTTGCCATTGTTAGATTCCGAGGTGACAAGGTATTCTTGTCACCTATATGTCACCTTTGCAACTCCTAAATTAGCTGAAATACGCAGAAATCCCGCATAAACGCCCATGTCAGAAAACGCTACAAAAACAGGTGAATTCATCGAAAAATGCAGTGTTTTCGTGCGCCCTCAGTTGTCGATCGCGCCGATGATGGATTGGACTGATCGACACTGCAGGTATTTCCTGCGGGGGTTTTCCAGTCGAACGCTGTTGTACACCGAGATGATTCACGCTAACGCCATCATCCATGGTGATCGTTCGCGGCTGCTCGACTATCACCCGGAGGAGCATCCGCTGGCGCTGCAGCTGGGCGGCGGTGATCCGAAGTCGCTGGCGCTGGCAGCACGTATCGGTGCCGACCTTGGCTACGATGAAATCAATCTCAATTGCGGTTGTCCGAGTGACAAAGTGCAGCAGGGTGAATTCGGTGCCTGCCTGATGAATGAGCCGGCACGGGTCGCGGAATGTGTGGCATCCATGCGGGCCGCAGTTGCCATTCCGGTCACGGTGAAAATGCGCATCGGCACGGTGGATGGTTACGCGCCGGATCGTGGCGAGGCGATGCGGCGTTTCGATCAACATGACCATGAAAAATTGCGCGACTTCGTGGCGCAGCTGGCTGTGGCCGGCTGCCAGGAAATGATTGTGCATGCACGTAAGGCGGTGTTAGGGCGTTTCTCGCCGAAAGACAATCGCGAAGTGCCACCGTTACGGTACGAGGTGGTTGCGGGTCTGCGTGCTGATTTTCCACACTTGAGGTTTGCGCTCAACGGCGGCCTGCGCACGATCGATCAGGTACGTGACGCTCTGACTATGGCTGACAGTGCGATGCTGGGACGAGAGGCCTACCACCGGCCGCAGTTGCTAGCGGAGTTGGCGCAGGACATTCTCGGCGAAACGCCTCGTGATACGGGCGCTCTCTTGCAACGAATGGTCGACTACGCCGCCGAGCAGCAAGCGCGGGGTTTTCGTTTGGCGGCAATCACGCGCCATTTGTTAGGGTGGTTCACCGGCGCCGCAGGCTCGCGGGAATTCCGCCGTCTTCTGTCGGAAGGGGCGCGTGATCCGGCCGCGACCGCCGACCTTATCTGGCAAACGGCGGAGCAGGTGCTTCCGTCGCTGCCAGCCACGCTGCTGCCGCATACACCGAGGTTGACTGGCTGAGTTTGGCCGGATTGACCATGTTCAGCGTGTCGTTGGCGGTGTGGTGTACGTCGAAATAGTAGGTTGCGTCGAGTTTGAGATCCAGAATCGGCACGCCAGCGCGCTTCAGAGGGCCGAGGTCTGCGCCACCACTGGCTTGATTGCCGCCAGCTTCCACGCCTAACGAGCGTACGACCGAGTAAATCTCCTTGCCCAGTCCCATGCGTTGCGCGGGAAGTAGCGTGTCGATTTTGTACACGGGGCCGGCGCCGGTGTCCGCTTCCATGGCTAACACGTGTTTCGGCAGGTTGTCGGTCTCCAGTTGCGCATAACGGGTCGCGCCGGACAGACCAAATTCCTCGTTTGCAAACAACACGACGCGCAGCGTGCGTCGCGGCTTGAGACCGGCATCCATGATCGCTTTGACCGCGCCGACAATAATGGCGATGCCGGCGCCATCGTCCTGGGCACCGGTACCCGGATCCCAGGAATCGAGGTGCGCGCCTAACAAAACAATTTCCGGTTCTGGGTCCGTGCCCGGTAACTCGCCGATCACATTGGCGGAGCGTGTTTGCGGCAGGTCGCGCGAACTGTTCTTCATCGAAACGGTCACTGTCCGGCCACCGGCGAGCATGCGTTCGACCGAGTCGGCATCTGGATTGGAAATCGCCAGCGCTGGAATGCGTGGCTGTTGAATGGTGTAGTTCAAAGTACCCGTATGTGGCACGCGGTTCTGGTCGGTGCCGATGGATCGGATCACAAGACCGATGGCACCGAGGCTGGCCGCGGCCGTTGGGCCTTCGCTGCGGGAACGGACTGCCTTGCCGTAGCCGCTGCCATCCCGTGTGCGTGCCATGCGGGTGTTGAGGAATACGATCTTGCCTTCCACGGCACTGCGCGGCAAGGCTAAAAGTGCGGGAACGTCTGCAGCCATGACGATTTCCGCTGTTAGGCCGGCGTCCGGAGTCCCGGCGCTGCCACCTAGAGCGATCGATGGCATGGTTTGCGCAAACGGCGACAGGATCGAAAAATCGGACGTCCCTCGCACCCATTGCGGCACGATGACTTCCTGTGTTCGGACGTTGGCGAAACCCAGTTCGCGCAGTTTGGCCTGCGCCCAGGCAATTGCGGCGCGGTCCGCGCCTGTGCCTGCGGCTCGGCTGCCAACCTCGGTTGTTAGCGACTCAAGGACCGGCCAGGCCAGGTTGGATGTCAGGGTGCGGTCGCGAAGCTGAACCGCAGTTTGCAGGCGCCCCCTGTGTGGATTGGCCGACAGCAGTGGCTGAGCCATGAAGACATGGCAGCTCGCTGCCAGCAATAGGATGCGCAAGCTGCGTCTCATAAGGATCTCTACCAAGGGGTAATGGCTATTCTAGCGGTATACTGCGCACGTGGGTCGCGATACTGAATTAGCTGTGCTGTTCGCCGATGTGGTCGGCTCAACGCGTCTTTTTGAGACGTTGGGCGATCTACGAGCGCGCGACACAGTGGCAGTTTGCATCGACATTATGCGCAGTGCCACCGAGAAGAGCCGCGGCAAGGTCATCAAGACCATGGGCGATGAGATCATGGCGACGTTTCAGGACGTCAACGACGCGCTGGAGGCAGCCGCTCTGATGCAGCAGTTGGTGTCGACGCATACGCTGCTGAAGGTTGATGGGCATCCAGTGGCAATCCGGGTCGGTTGCCATTTTGGTTCCGTGGTGGTCGAGCCCCGCGATGTTTTTGGCGCGTCGGTGCATACCGCCAATCGCGCCACGAGTCAGGCCAAGGGTGGCCAGATCATCACGACCGCTGCGGTGGTCGACAAGGTCGCGACGCACTGGAAAAACGCGGTGCGGCAGATTGACGTCGCCACCCTGAAGGGCCAGGGCAGTGAAATCGCGCTGTTTGAAGTACTGTGGCAGACCGAAGACGTCACCAGCATGCTGCCGGCCATTGCGTTGGCGGCACGTGATGGCGCTCGCCCGAAACGGCTGAAGCTGGTCATACTCGATCAGGAAATCTATGTGGACGATGCTAAACCGCAGGCGACCCTGGGTCGTGGCGAGGACGCGGACGTTGTCATCAAGGGCAATCTGATTTCGCGGCTGCATGCACGCGTGGAAATCAATCGTAATAAATTTGTTCTGATCGATCAGAGCACCAATGGCACTTTCATCATTGGCGACAACGGCGAGGAAAATTTTCTGCGTCGCGACAACATGCAGATCAAGGGCACGGGGCGCATTGGTCTTGGCAAAGCGCCGGAACCAGGATCGCCGTTGACGATCCGGTTTCTCTGCGAAGACTAGCCGGCTCCGCCGCTCAACGCAGCCGTCGATCGAGCGCATCGACCTCGGCGCGCAATGCCGCGGGTACTCGACTGCCGAATTCGTCCAGATAGCCGCGGATATCTTTGGCTTCTGCCTGCCACTGGGTCTTATCGACTGCTAACAACTCGGTCATTGCCATCGGGCTGACAGCCAGACCTTTGAGGTTTAGATCGCCGGCGCTCGGCAAATTACCGATCGCGGTCTCGTTAGCTTGGGCCTTGCCGGCGCAACGCTCCAGCATCCAGGCAATGACGCGCAGGTTCTCGCCATAGCCTGGCCAGAGGAACTTGCCATCGGCGTCGCGGCGGAACCAATTGACATGGAAAATCTTGGGCGGATGGCTCAGACGCTTGCCGACGTTGAGCCAGTGCGCCCAATAGTCGGCGAAGTTGTAGCCCGCGAAGGGTTTCATCGCCATCGGGTCACGGCGCACGACACCGACCTGTCCGGTGGCGGCGGCGGTGGTTTCCGAAGCGACTGAGGCGCCGACCAGCACGCCATGATTCCAGTCGCGTGCTTCGTATACCAGCGGCGCGACTGTACGGCGTCGGCCACCGAATACGATCGCCGAAATCGGCACGCCGCGCGGGTCATCGGCATGCGGCGAATAGCTGGGGTTCTGCTTTGCGGCAACGGTGAAGCGCGAATTTGGGTGTGCGGCTGGAGCTTTGGACGACGGGTCGACGGGTTTGCCCAGCCAGTCAAAGGCAGGTTTACCGGTTTCCAGTCCTTCCCACCACGGCTCATTGTTAGCTGTCAGCGCCACGTTCGTAAAGAGCGTGTCATGACGGATCATGTCATACGCATTGCGATTGGTTTGCGGGTTGGTGCCTGGGACCACGCCGAAATAACCGGCTTCCGGATTAATCGCCCACAGCCGGCCGTCGGGTCCGGGATGCAGCCAGGCGATATCGTCGCCAACTGTGAAGACTTTCCAGCCTGGCATGGATTCCGGGGGAATCAACATCGCGAGATTGGTCTTGCCGCAGGCTGATGGGAAGGCGGCCGCCACGTAGTGGGTTTCGCCGGCAGGGCTTTGCAGGCCCACAATCAACATGTGTTCAGCAAGCCAGCCTTCGGTGCGTGCCTGATAGCTCGCGATACGCAATGCATGACACTTTTTGCCTAACAACGCATTGCCGCCATAGCCCGAGCCGAAGCTCTCGATGGTCAGCTCTTCCGGGAAGTGCATGATGAAGCGTCGCTCGGGGTCGAGTTCGCCGGTCGAGTGCAGGCCTTTGACGAAGCTGCCATCGCGCGCGATGCGTTCCAGTGCGGGGCGACCCATCCGGGTCATCAGCGCCATATTGATGACCACATAGGCGCTGTCAGTGATTTCAACGCCGCAGCGCGCATAGGGTGAATCAATCGGACCCATACAGTAGGGCACTACATACAGCGTGCGGCCCTTCATGCAACCGCGGAACAGTCGCTGCATTTTCTGGCGGGCTTCCTGCGGGTCCATCCAGTGATTGTTCGGGCCGGAGTCATCCGGCTTACTGGTGCAGACAAAGGTCAGATGTTCAACACGGGCGACGTCCGACGGATGTGAGCGGGCCAGCAGGCAGTTGGGAAAGGTTTGCTCGTTGAGGGCCTGTAGCTCACCCTTGGCCAGCAGCTGGCGTTTCAGCGTCTCCATTTCGGCCATTGAGCCGTCGCACCAGTGCACATGCTCAGGTTGCGTGAGTTCCCGAACCGATTGCACCCAGTCTGTAACGGCGCGCGACAAATCTGGCAATGCGGTAAAGGAACTCGGAGCAGTGGCCATGCAAAATCCCGTCGGTTAGTTCTTTAGGTTGAACTCGCCATTATACCGGGGCACCCGCCCAAGGTCGCTGCGACGGGCATAACAAAAAAAAGCGGCAGCCCCCAGGCTGCCGCTTAAGTCATCGATTGGTTCAAATAATCGCCAATACTCAAGCCGCCTTGCGGACGCGGCGCGTAGTCTTACGACTGGCCTTGCGCACCTGTGTGGCAACGCGTCGGGCGGTGGCCGGCTTGGCCTTCAAACCGACCAGGGTGTCACGGGCCAGCGACCGCAGTGCGGTACCCGTCTTGCTGACGATGGACATGGCGACTTTCGCGTCGCGCGCCAGCCGATCCCGGGTCACGCCGAAGTACTTGATCTGCGCGCCGTAGGCAGATTTCAGGGACGTCGACTTGTTCAAAAGACGCAGGCGCTCGGCACCATCTTGCAGTGCGCCCGTCAGGATGTTGGCCTGATGGCTCAGCATGTCGTCCGCGTACTGATGCGCCAACTTGTTGAAGCGGGTAGCGGCAGAGGACAGGTTATCGATCGGACCTGCGGCGGATTCGACCCGCTCGGCGGCCTTTTCTACGGTGCTGCGCGCCGCTTCTGCGGTGCGTTCTGCGTAGGTGGAGGCCTGGTCGCGGACATCCGCGGTCATCTCAAAAAATCGTTCGGTCAGGTTCATTTGCACTTCTCCATAAGATGGTGCGATGCACCATTTGTTGCGGTGCAATATATCATGCTGCAATGCAACGTCAAGAGCTTGAGCGAAAAAATATGAAATCTTGAAAAGTTTTACAACCTATTGTATTTAATGAGTTTTTGTAGGAAAAGGGTTTTTGGAATCGAGAAATTCACGAATCACCGGAATGATTTTGCCCAGCGAATAGAGCATGAAGAGGTGCCCGCCACCTTGAACCATGAAAAGACGATTGCTCGGAATCAAGAACGACAATAGGCGAGCATTCACGGCTGGCACCAGCGGATCTTCCGAGCCAGCCATGATCAAAGTGGGCTGTTTGAGCTTGTGCAGCCAAAGTACGCTGGTCCAGCCGGCGCCCGCCATCAGCTGATAGAGATAGCCCATGACCGTGGGAGCAATGATGCGTGCCGTATGCCCGGTAATCAGATTGGGATCCCGTTTGGCTTCGCCTCCATAGATGTCGCCGGCTGCGCGCTGCATATATAAAGGCGACAGGTAGCGCTGCGGCGTGATCATTTTGGAAAGCGCTTTAGGGCCCCCTGGCACCATCACCACACCTGCCGATGTGGCTGCGAGTATCAGGCGCCGACAGCGATTCGGATAGGAACGCGCAAACTGTTGCGCCAGCGCGCCGCCCCAAGATACCCCCGCAACATCGACCTCGGGATAGCCGAGCCGATCCAATAATTTGGCCGCGAGCCGGGCCAGCCCTCGAAAGCGTCGGGGCCACCAGGACATTTCGGATTTGCCGATGCCCGGAATGTCAAAAATGATGACTTCTTTTCCCTCCAGTGCCTCGATGAAAGGGAACACGACTTCAAAATTTGCGCCGATGCCGTTGAAGAGCAGCAGCGGCGTGCCCGAGTTAGCCGCACCGCGAAGTATGGCGACGCGCAGATTGAGTCCGTCGACTTCTACATACTCGATCACCGGGTGGGCTGCGCTCATGCGCTGCGAGCTTTGTGCTGAGGTGGATTCAGCGCTGGTGTACATAGCGTCCTGGGGCGGCGTCGCCGGCGGGATATTTGTCTGAGCCCAGCGTCAGCGGTGCCTTGAGTTCTGGTCCTGAACGTTCGTGGAACCACTGACGCCAGTGGTTCCACCAACTGCCTGGGTGTTCGGTAGCGCCGCTGCGCCAGGCTTCCGCGTTAAGTTTCAGATTGCTGTTCAGATAAAACTTGGCTTTGGGATTGGTAGGCGGGTTGACGATGCTCTGCACATGGCCACTCTGCGACAACACAAATGTCGTTGGGCTATTGATGAGCCGTCGCGACTCGTAACAAGCCTCCCAGGGAGTGATGTGATCGGTCGATCCCGCGATGATGTAGAACGGCGCTTTGACTTTGGACATGTCGACCTTGGTTCCCAAAACCGCGAGCCTGCCCGCATGCTTGAGCGGGTTTTCCAGAAACATGCGCAACAGATCGGCATGGAATTCGGCGGGCAGGCGGGTCGAATCACCATTCCAGTAGAGAATGTCGAAGGCCGGTGGACGATTGCCCATGACCCAGTTGTTAGCGACAAACATCCACACCAGATCGTTAGGTCGCAGCCAGGCAAACATGCGACCCATGTCGCTCCCTTCAAGGACGCCGGCTTTGCGTGATTTCTGAATCGCCGCCGCAATGCCGGTTTTCGAAGCAAACTGGCCGAGCATGGTGGGCGCTTCTGTATCAAGTACCGTGACCAGCAGCGTGGCGCTCGCGACCGAATGATCGCCGCTAGCCGCCATGTGTGCTAACAAAGTCGCCAGGGTGAAGCCGCCCGCACAGGCCGCCATGGCGTGCACCTGTTTTGCGCCGGTGATCTCCCGGGCAGCAGCAATCGCCTCTTTGCAGGCAGTGAGGTAGGTTTCCATGTTCCAGTCGCGCTGCGCAGCTGTCGGATTGCGCCAGCTGATGCAGAAGACCTGCACGCCGTGCTGGGTTGCAAACTCCGCAAAACTGCGCCCGGGCGCCAAATCGAGCGCATAAAACTTGTTGATCTGTGGCGGTACGATCAGCAGCGGCTCCGCGCGGACCTTGTCGGTGCTCGGGCTGTACTGAATGAGCTCGATGACTTCGCTGCGGTACACCACGGCTCCAGGTGTGATCGCCAGATTCTTGCCGACTTGAAACTTGCGTTCATCGACCATGCTCGGCATGCCGCCGTTATTGAGCACGTCGTCCAGCATGTTCTGCGCGCCGTACAGCAGACTTTTTCCTTTGGTCTGCGTGGCGCGCTGAATCGCGCCTGGGTTGCCTAACAGGAAATTGGTGGGCGCAAAAGCCTCGGTGAACAACTGAGTGATGAATTTTGCACGTTCCCGGTCTTCGTTGGTCGCATCAGCGCGATCGACGATGCGGTCCACGGAGCCGCGCCAGGCGAGAAACGTCTGCATCAGGCGTTTGAAATAAGGACTTTTTTGCCAGATTTCGTGACTGAAGCGGCGATCCTTCTTGTCAGGACTCAGGGTTGAGCCACCTTGAATAACTGCCAGCAAGTCACGCCCTAACGCCAGATTTTCCTCCAGAAGCACCTGGGGCCGAGAAAACATCAAGCGCAGCGCGCGCTGCGCCGCATCGAGGATTTCCGCCCGATCGATGCCAATGAGCGGATTCGCGCCCAGGATCTCCTCGGACGCTGCCCTGGCTTCTTCATGCTCCAGTTCAGGCTGCGGTTCGTCCGCAGCGGGCGCGGCGAAGCCGTCGGCCTGCGGTACGGCTAATCTTTTTGACTTACGTCGCGCTGCTGTCGGCACGTTCGGTCCTTTCTTGAGGGTGCGGCTCATGGACAAAGTGTGACAGGACCCGCGCTTGCGGCAAACCCTTGCCCGTTATGTCCAACTCGCCGGGCTAACCCTTATGACCTGTGATTATGGTCACAAGTGCCTGCCGAGGGAATTCCTACACTGCCGCCACTCGATCTTGAGTGCGCCCGTCCTGGAAGTAGGCCGATTCATGAAACTACGTGCCGCAACGGCTCTTTTGCTGTCTGCAACGGCCCTGTCGCCTGCGGCATTTGCGGTCGGCGCGTTGGCTGGTGCACAGATACAGAACACCGCCCAAGTCAGTTACGTGGTCGGCGGTAATACGGCCACGCAGAATTCCAATACCGTCAGCCTGACCGTCAATGAGATTCTGGATGTGGTCGCCACGCTGCAAAGTGGCGATGTTTCCGTGACGCCGGGGGCCACCAATCAGATCGTCGTGGTCCGAGTGACCAATACGGGCAATGGTAGCGAGACCTTTCGACTGACGCTGAACAGCGTCTTGGGCGGCGATGACTTTGATCCAACGCCGTCATCGCCGGCGATTTACCTCGACAACGATGCCAGCGGCACTTTGACGCCTGGCGACACGCCCTACGTAGCGGGCACCAACGATCCGGTACTGGCTGCCGATGCCTTTGTCACGATATTGGTTCTCAACGATATCGGGGCGCCGCTTGCCACCGGCGCGCGCGGTCAGACGCGCCTGACCGCCGCTGCATTGACGGGCACAGGCGCGCCGGGAACCGCTTTCGCCGGCCAGGGGACGGGCGGCACCGACGCCGTAGCTGGCACCAGCGGCGCCGATGCATTTGCTACTGGCACCTACATCGTGTCGGATATTGCGCTGGCGGCTAACAAAACGGCGGTCGTCACGGATCCTTTCGGTGGCGCTCGGCCGGTGCCCGGAGCCCGGATTGCTTATCAGATCGTAGTGACAGCAACCGGTACCGGCACGGCCAGTACCGCAGTCTTTAGCGACGTTATTCCAGCTAACACTACCTATGTGCCGGCCAGTCTGAGTCTCAATGGCACTGCGATGACCGACGTCTCGGACGCCGACGCCGGTCAGTTTCTGGTCGCGCCGTCGCCACGAGTCAGCGTCGGACTTGGCAACCTGACGCAGGCCAGCGGTCCGCAAACCATTCGTTTTACCGTGTCGATCAATTGATGTTGTTCGGAAAAATCTTGCCTGTGAAGGAGGCTAAATGAATAAGGGGAATGCAGTGAAAATTGGCACCATGTTGTTAGGACTCGGCAGTGCCGTCGCATTGGCACAAACGCCATTGCTGGCTAGCAATACCGCTGCTGCGCAGCAGCGGCCGGCGCAGAAAGCCGGTTGCATTGAGCTCAAGAGCGTTGCGGAAACCGAGGAATCCTATCGCGACGCGAATGGCCAGCCCGCCGTGCGTCTGGTGCCGGTCGCGAAAGTTGTGCCCGGCACGCAAGTGATCTGGACGCTGAGCGCGACCAATGTCTGCGCGGTTGCGGCTGACAAGGTTTTCATCGACAACCCAGTGCCCGCGCATATGTCGCTGCTGGGCGATTCGGCGCGCGGCGCCGGCGCTGATGTCAGTTATTCGCTCGACGGCAAGCAATTCGCGCCGCCAGAGCAGCTGCGTGTCGTCGATGCGGATGGTGCAACTCGTGCTGCGCGAGCTGACGAATACACGCATATCCGTTGGGTATTTCGCAATTCGATCGGTCCCGGCCAGCTGGCTGCGGCGTCGTTTCGCGCCACGGTTCGTTGAGGCTCTAATTGCCGAATTGATGCTTGTTTTTTAACCGGAGGATTTTCATGAAACGTCTGTTAGCTTTGGCCGCATTGGCCGGAATCGGAGTGGCACAGCAGGCCGCAGTTGCTGCGGGTACGGCTGCGAACACTGCGATCAATAACCGTGCCACCATTACCTACAGTGTCGGCGCGGCGGTGCAGACACCGATTGAATCCTCGCCTGCCGGCAACTCCACGGCCGGCGTCGGCAACGGTGCTAACACGGGTTTTGTGGTCGACGACAAGATCGATCTGACCGTCACGCGCCTGTCGGGAGCGCCAACTGTGGTGACTCCAGGCCAGGCCAATGTGGTTGCGACCTATCGTGTCAGCAACACGGGTAACGCCCCGCACGCCTATCAGCTTGCTTCGGGAAACGTGGCCGGCACGGTGTTCGGCAACGCCGATTCGACCGACGTCACCATTCTGAGTGTCTATGTTGATTCCAACGGCAACGGCACTTTTGAAGCCGCTGACTCAACGGCAAACATCACCAATATCAGCACGCTGGCGGCGGACGGCAACGCAATTGTATTCATCGTCGCCAATGTACCGTTGACTGCGACTAACGGTCAGTTCGCCAACGTGCGCCTGACGGCAAGCGCAGCGGTGAATACCACACCGGCGACTCTCGTGGTCGAGACCGCCGCGGCCGACACCCCAGCGGCAGTGGACTTTGTGTTTGCGGACGGTTTTGGTACCGCAGGCGAAATTGCGCGCGATGGCAAGCATTCTGCCGACGACCAGTTTGCGGTTCAGTCCGCGAACCTGACGGTCGCCAAGTCTTCGGCCGTGATCAGCGATCCGTTTAACGGCACGACCAACCCCAAGGCTATTCCTGCGGCGGTGATTGAGTACAGCGTGACAGTTGCAAATACCGGCAGCACTGCGGCCACCAGCGTTACGCTGGACGATCCGCTGCCGGCTAACACAACGTTTCAGCAGAACGTCTACAGCGCGGGTACGGCTGATGTACGCATCACGATCAACGCGGTAGATACCTTCTGCGTCGCGGAAGCGGGCGGCACCGATACCAACACCGATGGCTGTGTGCGAATCGGCACCACGCTGCGGGTCGGCGGCGCTGCGTTGCCGAACTTGCCGTCCAGTGGGCCGAGCAGTTCGGCGGTGATTCGCTTCCGCGTGGCCATCAACTGAGGGCGCACCTAGCAAACTAGGACGCGCGGGAAAGCCTGTGCGCAAGCTCATGGGGGCTGACACTTGGCAACGAGGCGGGATAGGCAACTACCCCGCCTCGTTGGCTTTTGTGGGTGTTTCGCGGCGCTCCGTTGCGCTGCTGCTGATGGCCCTGCTGGGTCTGCTTTCTGCGACCCGGTTGCTTGCGCAAAGCACCTTGCCAGGGGTGCAGATTCGCAACGTTGCCAGTCTGGAGTTTTCGCTGGCCGGCACTGCACGCTCGATCGACTCGAGCGCGGTCAGCGTCACCGTGCAGGCGGCACCGTCGCGCGCCAGCATCGAGATTCTGCGTTATTCGGCGGCCGATGCTAACAGCGTGGCCGGTCCCACAGCCTGCGACAGCGGCAGCGGTTTTGGTCCATTGCCTGCACCGCAAGTGGCTGGCGTCGGCATTTTGAATCCGACGGCGGGTGTGCCGTTAGGCGATGCGCCGGTCGTGCATGCCGGAGACGCTGTATTTGTGCGCGTGGCCGACGGCGACAAGAATCTTAATGGCAACGCAATTGATACGGTCGAGCTGCGGCTGACGTCGCCATCGACTGCGGATAGTGAGCTGCTGCGCCTCACTGAAACAGGGCCTAACAGTGGCGTGTTCACGGGGTACATACCCAGTCAACTGTCCAGCGGCGCCAGTGCCGTCAACTGCGCACTCGACATGCAACGCGATGCCGTTGTCAATGCCGTCTACGTCGATTCGGTCGATGCCACTGATGTCGCGCGCGATTCCAGTCTGGTTGATCCATCCGGTGTTGTTTTTGATTCGGCCAATGGCGCTGCCATCAATGGTGCACGCGTCAGGCTGGTGGATTCAGCCTCCGGATTGCCGGCCCGAGTGCTCGGTGATGATGGCGTCAGCCGCTATCCCGCTGAACTCATCACCGGAGATTCGGTCACCGACAGCGGTGGAACCCGCTATGTTTTTCCTGCGGGCGCATTCCGATTTCCATTGGTCGCACCGGGCACCTATCGATTGGTGGTGGAGCCGCCTAACGGCTACGCCGCGCCAAGCATCGCAACGCCCGCCAGTCTGGTAAATCTGCCGGGCGGTCCGTTTAGAATCCAGGCAGGCTCATTCGGTGCCGATTTCCCGGTGCTGGCGCCCGCTGGCGCGGCGCTTGATCTGCCGGTAGATCCTGTTAGCAGCGTGCTCAATCTGGCCAAGACGGTTAATGTCGCCTCAGTCGCGTTAGGCGATACGGTGGAATTTCAGATTCGTCTCAGCAATGGCGACGCACGTGCGGCGGCACGCAACATTGTGATCGACGATCTTCTGCCACTGGGCATGCGGTTGCGGGCGGGCTCGGTGCGAGTCAACGGTGCCATTGCCGCGGATCCGTTGCGCACCGGCGATCTTCAGGCAATGCGCTTTTTAGTACCGATATTGGCCGCCGGGCAGGCGACCAGCGTGCGTTACGTCGTTGATATTGTGCCCAGCAATGGCGCGCGCGAGCTCGTCAATACTGCGCAAGCTCGGTCTCCGAGTGGCGCGTTGTCCAATGTGGCCAGCGCACGCGTGGCGGTGCGCGAGGATTTCTTCGCGTCGCGGGGATTCATTCTCGGTCGTGTGCAGCGTGGCGGTTGCCAAACCGTGCTGGCCGTTGGCGAAGGTCAGGCCAATGTGCGCGTCTATCTGGAGAACGGCCGCTATGCAGTGACCGATGCGGGGGGGCGATTCCATTTCGAGGATCTGACGCCGGGCACACATGTCGTGCAAATTGATACGCCGACGGTGCCAGAAGCGCTTGAGCTGGTGACCTGCGACAGTGGCGTCCGTGATGCGGGACGCAGCTATTCGCGTTTTGTGGAATTGCGCGCCGGCGAAATGCAGCAGGTCAATTTCGCGCTGCAGGAACGGCCGCCGCCTGCAGGCGCGGTGACCTTGGACATGGAGACGCAAGTCAATGGCGCTGGACAGTATCTGCATCGCCTGCATATCGCTGCGGTCAAAGTCCCGTTGCGCAATTTACGGCTGTTGGTCATGGTGCCGGACGCACTGACACTGGCGGTGGCAGACGAGTCGTTCAAGAGTGGTATTTGGTCAAAACCCCTAGGTGAACTGGCCGCGGGCGAATCGCGCGAACTGACTTTCGTGACGCGGCGGCTTACAACCGACACGGCAATAGCCGAGCTGCGCGCGCTGTTGGTCTTTGACGCTGGCGTGACGGCGGCGCAGAAGACTGCGCCTGTATCCAACCGCATCGATTTGCCGGCACCTAACACGGAAGCGGTCGTTCAACAGTGGCAGGACACGGTTACGGAAGTTACCAAGGGCAGCTGGCGCACGGAGCTATCGCAGGACGCGAACGATGCGCCTGTGGCTGCGGCGGTCAGCCAGCCAGCCGCCGAAACTTCCATCGACATTGAAAAAACCGCGCCGCTGTTTGCCATGCTGCAGCCGCTGGCCGACACTGTACCGGCAATTGCCAGCATCAAGATAGCGGTTGCACATCGCTACGGCACGCGTGTTAGGTTGACGATCAACGGCGAGCGTGTGTCGTCGCTTAATTTTGACGGCACCGAGACCAATCGGGCTAACACCGTGCATATCAGCCGCTGGCGTGGCGTGGACTTGCGCGATGGTGACAACAAACTGCTGGCGGAGTTGGTGGATCCATCAGACTCGGTGTCCGCCACGGTGGAACGCACTGTCCATTACGGTGGCGGCGCGGTCCGTGCCGAGTTGCTGGCGGCACAATCCTTTTTGTCCGCCGATGGTCGTCAACGCCCGACAATCGTGTTGCGACTGTTCGATGCCTATGGACAGCCCGCGCGTCCAGGGACGCGTGGTTTGTTCAGCGTCGAGTCGCCCTATCGCAGCTGGTGGGAAGTAGAGCAGCTCGATGCGAATCCGCTGCTGACTTCCGGCGCCAAAGAGCCGCAGTTTACAGTCGACGCGGACGGCCTGGCGCGACTCGAACTTGAACCCACCTCGCAGGCCGGCTTCGCGGTGCTGCATCTGCGTTTCAATGAACGCCGCGACCAAGAGCTGCGCGTGTGGCTAACGCCTGCCGCTCGCGACTTCGTCATGGTCGGCATGGCTTCAGGAACGCTGGCCCATAACAGGGTTAGCGCAAACCTCGAACAGCTCGCGGGCATTGCCGACGATGGCGTGACCACGGATGGTCGGGTCGCGTTCTTTGCCAAAGGTCGCATACGCGGCGATTTCCTGCTAACAGTTGCCTATGACTCGGCCAGGGATCGTGAAGCGGCTCGCGAACGGCTCAAAGGCGTGGTGCAACCCGATCAGTATTACCTATTGTATGGCGATGGCACCGAACCGCGAGATGAGGCCGCAAGTGGCGAACCGCTGTACTTGAAGTTAGAGCGCCGTCAGTTCGTTGCCTTGTTCGGCGACTTCGATTCGGGCTTCACCGTGACGGAGTTAGGGCGTTATAACCGCAGTCTAACCGGCCTGAAAGCCGACTATGGCGGTGAGCGATTCGCGGCTAGTGCATTCGCGGCGCGCACCGATCTGGGCGTGGTGCGTGATCAGATTGCTGCCGATGGAACATCGGGCAGTTACCAACTGTCACGTGCGCCGATCGTGGTCGGCAGCGATAAGCTGCGACTCGAGACCCGCGATCGCTTCAACCCGGAACGGCTGCTCAGTGTGCGCGAATTGTCGCGCTTCCTGGACTATCGCATCGATTACGCCACGGGCAGTTTGCGATTTCGCGAACCTTTGCCTTCGCGTGATAGCAGTTTCAATCCGATCACCATCGTGGCGGAGTACGAGACCTTGGGAAATGGCGCAGAAACGACCAGTGCCGGTGCGCGTGTTAGCTTGCAGAGTCAGGATGGCCACCAAGTGTTTGGCGCAACGCTGGTACAGGACGGTGCGCTGGCGGGCGACAGTCGGCTGATTGCGCTCGATGCCAAATTGCAGTTGTCAAACGCGACCGAATGGCGCTCTGAAATTGCGCACAGCCGGTCCGACGATCCATTGCGTTCCGCGACGGCGAATGCCTGGCTGACTGAGCTGCGCCACGTGGATGAGCGCCTGGAAGCGCGTGTCTATGCACGCTCCGAGGACGCGGGATTTGGCGTCGGGCAGCAGTTCGCCGGCCTGGGAGGTTCGCGTAAGTTAGGCGCCGACGCGCGCTGGCAATGGCGCCGCGACTGGTCACTACAGGCGCAGACATTCCTGCAGGAGAGTCTGGCAACGAGCGCATCGCGGCAACTCGCGCAGGCGGAAATTCGTTACCAGAGCAATGGTCTGGCATTGGGTGTCGGCGTCGAACATGTCAGCGACAACGATCCGGGTGGCGCCAATCGCCAGTCGGACATTGTCAGTGCGACGGGCAGCTACGATTTGCTGGACCGAAAAATGACAGTACGCGGTACCGTGTCAACAGCTTTGGGCGGTCGTGACGCAAGCGTTGACTATCCGGCCCGCAGTCTGCTCGGACTCGACTATCATCTGCCGCGTGCAACCACGCTGTTCGTCGAATGGGAGCATGGTAACGGCGCTGCGCTCGATTCCGATATGAGCCGTATTGGTCTACGCAGCCAGCCGTTTGAGCGTACTCAGGTTGTTAGCAGTGTGACGCGCTCGCAGAACGAATATGGTCCGCGGGTGGCCAGCGTGCTGGGTCTTAATCAGGGTTGGCAGTTGTCGCCTGATTGGTCGTTGGAAGTGGGTATGGAACAAAGCAATACCCTGCGAGGCGCGAATCTCGTGCCTCAAAACCCAGATTTGCCGCTGGCTTCAGGGTCGCTGCAGGACGATTTTCTAGCGGCATTTGCCGGCGCGCAATTTCACCGCGACGACTGGACGATGGCAGCGCGACTCGAGCGGCGCACGGCGGATACAGAGAATCGCTGGCTGGCAACCGCCGGATGGTATCGAGCCGAACGCGCTGGGCATGCTTTGTCGTTCTCGGGTCAGACCGAAAAACGCGACGCACTGAGCGGTGAGGGCAGCGACGCGACCGATGTGCGTTTTGCCTGGGCCTATCGACCTGATGACAAGCGATGGATCGTGTTGAACCGGCTCGATTTGCGGCGCGACGCTCGAAGCGGACCTCTGTCAAACTATGAAACTCTGAGACTGGTCGACAATCTGCACGCAAACTGGCAATGGAACTCGAAAACACAATTGGGACTGCAGCTTGGCCTCAAGCGTCAGGTAAGTACGCTGGGAGCAGACCGCTATATGAGCGTCAGCGGCTTGCTGGCGCTCGATTGGCGGCGCGATCTGACGCGGCGATTCGACGCTGGCCTGCATATCGGCACCACGCGCAACATAACCGCCGAATCTGGAATCGATCAGTTGGGCGTGGACCTTGGGTTCTCGCCCGCCCGCAATTTCTGGATCTCGTTAGGCTACAACTTCCGTGGCTTCGACGATCGCGACTTTGCCGCGGGTCGGCAGCAACAGCAGGGTCCCTATCTGCAGCTACGCATGAAGCTCGATCAGGACACCTTCAAGGATTTGCGTCTCGACACGCTGCGTTCGCCCGCCCCGATGCAGGCACCGACTCCCTAGACCGGTGCAGAGCATGACGCTGGATCTGGATATCCGCGCCGTGTTTTCAGCCGCCGGGCCCTTGCAGCGTTCGATGCCTGGTTTCGTTGCGCGACCTTCGCAGGGTCGCATGGCGCAGCGCGTCCACGAGGCCATGCAGAATCGCGAGCCGCTGATCGTCGAAGCCGGCACCGGCACTGGCAAGACCTTCGCCTACTTGGTGCCAGCATTGTTAGGCGGATTGCGCGTGTTGATTTCCACCGGCACGCGGGCGCTGCAAGATCAATTGTACGCTCGCGATCTGCCCCAGCTGGCGACTGTGTTAGGTCGTGCGGCGAAGGTGGCCTTGCTCAAAGGCCGCAGCAACTATTTATGCCGGCTGCGCTTCGACAATGCCCGCCAGCAGCAGGCCTTGTCGGGACTTGCGCGCGCCGACGGCACACTGGAACGCGTTGCGCTTTGGGCGGGTAGTACCGACAGCGGCGATCTTGCTGAGGTTGCAGGTTTGTCCGACAGTAGTTCGCTGTGGCAGGAAATCACGTCCACCCGCGACAACTGTCTCGGGCAGCGCTGCGCGCAGTACGGCGCATGCCACGTCGTTGCGGCGCGCCGGCGCGCTCAGGAAGCCGATGTTGTGGTGGTCAATCACCATCTGCTACTGGCAGATTTGGCCTTGAAACAGGAAGGATTCGCCGATTTGCTGGGCAGCGCCGATGTCGTGGTCCTCGACGAGGCGCATCAGATCCCGGATCTTGCCATGCAGTTTTTTGGAGCCAGCGTCACCAGCCGGCAGATTGAAAATCTGTTGGACGACTGTCGCGCGGGACTGCTGCGCGCCGCCATTCCGGTAGCGGACGTGCAGGGCGGACTGCGAGCTGTCGAGGACACGGTCGCCGAACTCGCGGCAGCGTTGCCGCGCGGTGTCGGGCGCCTGGAACTAGATCCGCGCCTGCGCGAGTTCACTCAAGCCGCGGCGGCATTGGTCGCCGCGTTGCGGTTGCTCGCCGAACGAATCAGCGCTGTCAATGTTGCGCGGGACAATGGCTTGCAACTCTGCGCAGAGCGCGCAGCGATGCAGTCTGGCACGCTTGATCGGATCGCCGATGAAGAGTTGGAGCCTGGAGCTCGGGCCAGCGAGCTGCATGCGCGCGGTTTTACCATTAGCCTTTTGCCTTTCGATATAGCAGAGCGGTTCCGCGTGATGACCGGTGCGCGGCCCTGTTCGTGGATATTCGCGTCGGCGACATTGTCGGTGGGCGACGATTTCTCGCATTTCGCAAGCCGTCTGGGTCTTGGTGCCGCCGCCACGCTGCGCATCGAAAGCCCGTTCGACTACGAATCCCAGGCACTGATGTATTTGCCGGAGAACCTGCCTGCGCCGGCGTCGCGCGAGTTTGGCGAGAGCATGTTGCGGGCTGTCTGGCCGCTGGTGTCGGCCGCAGGAGGCGGCGCGTTCCTGTTGTTTACCAGTCATCGCGCGTTAGGCGAGGCCGCCCGAATGTTGCGCGCCGGACTCTGCGGGCCCATTCCAGGTCCGCTGTTAGTGCAGGGCGAAGCGCCGCGCGAGAAAATCCTGCGCGAGTTCCGCGCTGCTGGCAATGCCGTCCTGTTAGGTACTGCAAGTTTCTGGGAGGGTGTGGACGTCAAAGGCGCTGCCCTGAGGCTGGTCATCATCGACAAGCTGCCATTCGCATCGCCGGACGACCTGATTGTGCGAGCGCGCAGCGAATACCTGCGGCGCAGCGGTGGCAATCCATTCGGCGACTATCAGTTGCCTGAAGCCGCTCTCGCCTTGAAGCAGGGAGTGGGGCGGTTGATCCGCAGCGAAGAGGACCGCGGCGTCGTTGTGATCTGTGATCCACGTCTGTTAGGCAAGGGATACGGCAGAGTGTTTCGCAGTTGCCTGCCGCCCATGCCGGTCACGCGCGACCCCGACGAAGCCAGCCGATTTCTGCGGCGCATGGGGCATGCCGCATGAAAATTCTGGCGCTGGATACCGCCACTGAAAATTGTTCTGCGGCGTTGTGGATCGATGGCAGCGTGCGGGATCTTTGCCGGCAAACACCGCGTGAACATGCAGCGCTGATACTCGGGATGATCGATCAATTGCTGGCCGAGGCAGGGATGCGGTTGCAGCATTTGGATGCCATCGCCTTTGGTCGCGGCCCCGGCAGTTTTACGGGCGTCAGACTGGCAGCGGCGGTTACCCAAGGCCTGGCATTTGCCGCCGATCTGCCGGTTTTGCCTGTATCGAATTTGCGCGCTCTTGCCGCGCTGGGTTTTTTGTCTGCGCCTGCTGCCGAATACGCGCATTGTTGCGCCGATGCTCGAATGGGCGAGGTATACCACGCCATCTACGGCCGAAACTGTCGGTTAATCGGCGTCGAGCAGGTTCTGCCACCGTCGTCGGTTGCCTGGGGGCTGCCTGCGAATGCGACCGCGGTCGCAGTGGGCCAGGGTTTCGCGGCTTACTCTCGCCTTGCAGAGATGGCACCAAGCGGTTGGGCGGTCAGTTTGCCAGGCGCTTTACCGCGTGCGCGCGACATCGTATCGCTAGCGGCGGAAGATCTGCAGTTGGGTCTAGCCGTTCCTGCAGTCCAAGCACAGCCTGTCTACCTGCGGAACAATGTCGTCACGCGACCGTAACAATTTTGTAATAGCCTTTGCGGGATCAAAAAGCGGTAGAGGCCATGGCGAACAAGTTGATCCTGGTGGTGGAGGACGAGCGTGCGGTTCGTGAGCTCATTTCTTTTGGTCTCAAACGCGCCGGCTTCGAAGTGTTGGAAGCGCCGGATTGCCGTGCGGCGCGGGTTGCTATTGCCAACAAGCGTCCAGACCTGGTGCTGCTCGATTGGATGCTGCCCGATTTGAGCGGCATTGAACTGGCCCGAGAGCTCAAGAAGGGCGCAGACACACGCGAACTGCCCATCATCATGGTGACAGCGCGTGCTGCCGAAGGTGACAAAGTCACGGGCCTGGATGGCGGCGCGGACGATTACATCACCAAGCCGTTCAGTCCACGCGAACTTGCGGCGCGCATTCAGGCGGTGCTGCGGCGCGTGGCGCCGGGCGCGTCCGGCGACCAGTTGGAGTGCGAAGGACTAATTGTCGATACGGTCGGGCATCGGGTCAGTTCGGGCGGTCAGACGCTGGCGTTAGGCCCTACCGAATATCGTCTGCTCGAATTCTTCATGCGCAACCCCGATCGGGTTTTCTCGCGCGCTCAATTGCTGGATCGTGTCTGGGGCGGCGATGTCTACGTCGAAGAACGCACCATCGACGTACATATCCGTCGCTTGCGGCAGGCATTGGAGCCCCAAAAACTCGACCGATTGGTACAGACGGTCCGCGGCGCGGGCTATCGCTTCTCGGCACGGGCGGACTAGCATCCACATATGTCCGGCTCTGGCAAACTGATTGTTTTCGCTGCGGCGCGGGTGTTGGGCATTGTTGCGCTCGGTGCCCTGCTGGGTCTGGCGTTCGAGCAGATTCTCATCGGTATCCTGGTTGCGCTGGCGGCGTCGCTTGCCTGGCACTGGGTGGAGCTGAACCGGCTCGCGTTCTGGTTGCGCAATCGGCGTACGGCTGATCCGCCGCGCACCTTTGGCTTGTGGTCGGAGGTCGGTGCCATCATTGTGCGTTTGCACCGGCGCAAGCGTTACCACAAGGCCCGCATGCTCGGCGTTCTGCGCGAGTTGCGTGAATCCACGGCGGCGTTGCCCGACGCGGTCGTGGTATTGAACGCATCGCGGGAAATCCAGTGGTTCAACGAACCGGCATTCATTTTGTTAGGTCTCAAGCGCAGACGGGATCAGGGAATTCGCATCGACAATTTGCTGCGGCAGCCCGAGATTCACGATTTTCTGGTGAAAGCCCCCGAAGATCGATCGTTAGTCGTGCAAGTGCCTGGCGATGTCAAGCGGTGGCTGTTGCTGCGTCTGGTGCCATTTGGTGAGGGTCGGCAGCTGCTGTTGGCCCGCGACGTCACGGCTACACAACAACTGGCAACAGTGCGGCGCGACTTCGTCGCCAATGCGTCGCATGAGTTGCGTACGCCGCTGACGGTGATTGCGGGCTATCTGGAGGCGCTGGACGCTGACACCGAGGTTCCCGAGGCTTTGCGTGGGCCCTTGAGTGAAATGCGTCGTCAATCAGATCGCATGCGCGCCTTATTGGACGATCTGTTATCACTGTCAAAACTCGACGCCAGCGAAACCGAAATTCGCGGCGAACACGTTGACTTGCCTGAATTGCTGCAACAGCTGCATCGCGATGCCAAGCTGATGGCGCGGCGGCCGGCAGTTATCGAGCTGACAACTGACAGCTCCCAGGGTATTCGCGGCGATCGCGCGTTGTTGCATTCCGCATTCTGGAATTTGCTGGAAAACGCGGTCAAATACACTCCCAACGATGGTGCGGTGCGTATGCGCTGGTGGCTTGACGCTGCGGGTGGTCATTTGTCGGTGTCAGACAATGGGCCCGGCATCGCGCCAGAGCATGTCCCCAGGTTGACGGAACGATTTTATCGCGTCGACGCTAGTCGCAGTCGTGAAACGGGTGGTACTGGGCTGGGTCTGGCCATCGTCAAACACGCTCTGCAATTGCACGATGCGCAATTGGATATTCACAGCACGCTGGGCAGCGGCAGTGTGTTCACCTGCCATTTCCCGAGTACCAGACTGTCGAGCGCACGTGGCAATTAACCGCATACCTTGCTAAGGTAAAACGACATGGATACCAGTAATCTCGGACAGCACATTTCCAGGCGCTTCAACGAAGACTTGGAGCATCTGCGCAGCAAAGTACTGAGCATGGGCGGTCTGGTCGAGCAACAGCTTTCCCAGGCGGTCACTGCGCTGGTGGAGGGCGACAGCGCGTTAGGCGAGGCCGTAGCCCGCAACGACTTTCAGGTCAATGCGATGGAAGTCGCAATCGATGAAGAATGTCAGCGCATTCTCGCGACCCGCGCGCCTGCTGCCGGCGATCTGCGTGTGGTGCTGGCAGTGATCAAATCGATCACGGACCTGGAACGTGTCGGCGATGAATGCGAGAAGATCGGTTACATAGGTTCGCGTCTCGCCGCGCAAGAGCGACCGGCCGACAAGTACCGGGAACTCAAACATCTCGGGCGGGTCGTTCAGGACATGCTGCATGCCGCGTTAGACGCCTACGCGCGCCTCGATTCCGAGTCGGCATTGCGCGTCGCGCAACAGGACCGTGCGGTTGATGAGGAGTACGAGGCGATCCAGCGGCAGTGCATCACTTTTATGATGGAAGATCCGCGTACCATTCGTCGCGCTTTGGACAGTTTGCTGATCGCGCGCGCGCTGGAGCGCATTGGCGATCACGCCAAGAACCTGTGCGAATACGTCATCTATATGGTTCATGGCAAGGATATCAGGCATACCCGTTTGGAAGATGTCGAATCGGAACTGTTAGGTAAGCTGGCCAAATAGGGCACCGTGAGTTTTTTTCAAGACCGCCGTCGGTTAAATCTGCTGGGTTTTGCGGCTTGCGCGCTGCTGCTCGGCTATGCGTATTTTTACGCCGAGAAATTTCTGCATCTGGAGCCCTGTCCGCTGTGCATGTTCCAACGCGTCGGCGTGGCGGCCATGGGTCTGGTTTTTCTGTCTGCGGCAATTCATCACCCGGTCTCGCAAACCGGCGCTCGTTTTTATGCCTGGCTGATTTTTCTGGTGGCGCTTTTCCCGGGTTACGTGGCGGGTCGGCACGTTTATATCCAGAGTTTGCCGCCGGGGTCGGTTCCGTCCTGCGGAGCCACGCTGGATTTCATGATGGAAGTGTTCCCCTTGATGGAAGTCGTCCGCAAGGTGCTCACCGGGGGCGGCGAGTGCGCCAAAATTGACTGGCAGTTTCTAGGCTTGTCTATGCCGGCGTGGGTATTGATCGCCGTAGTCGGTCTTGCCGTCGCAGGTATCTTGGTAAACGCTCGTAAGATTATTACAAAATAATTACAATGCTCATTGCCCAGTCAGGGCAAGCCACTCAGGGCTGGGGGAGTAAGCATGAAATTCATCTCGCGGCTGATGCCGCAGGAAAAACGTTTTTATGCGTTTTTCAACGACCATGTTGACCTTATCAAACAGGCAGGTGTGGCCGTCGTGCAGTTGCTTGCGTCTCACAACGATTCCATAGAACGCACCAAGCAGATCGAAAAAATCGAGGACCTGGAGCATCGCGCCGATCGCATCACGCACGATTGCGTAGCGCTGTTGCACACGACCTTTATAACGCCGTTTGACCGCGACGATATCCATCGACTGATCTCACGTCTGGATGACATCCTGGATCTCATTCAGGATACCGCCGAGTCTTTCGCGCTCTATGACATTCAGAGGCTAACGCCTGAAGCCCAGCGTTTGGCAGAGTGTCTCAATCATTGTTGCGAGAAGCTGCAGATCGCGGTCGGGTTGCTCAGCGACTTGGATCGTGCGCCGGAAATCCTCACCATCTGCCAGCAAATTGACTCGCTGGAGTCCGACGCCGACCGAATCATGCGTGCTGCGATCTCATCATTGTTCCGCGAAGAAACGGATACGCGGCAGCTGATCAAGTTGAAGGCGGTTTACGAATTGCTGGAAGCGGCCACGGACAAATGCCAGGACGTGGCTAACGTCATCGAGAGCCTGGTTCTCGAGAATTCCTGATGGATGTGGGCATGACGACTGTAGTGCTGGTGGCGCTCATTGCGCTGGCGCTGGCTTTTGATTTCATGAATGGCTTTCATGATGCGGCAAACTCTATCGCGACGGTCGTTTCTACCGGCGTATTGAAGCCATTGCAGGCCGTGGCCTTCGCAGCGTTTTTCAATTTTGTCGCCTACCTGCTGTTTGACCTGAAAGTGGCCGCGACCATCGGCAAGGGCATTGTCATGCCGGATGTAGTCGATCACTACGTCGTATTTGGCGCATTAGTGGGCGCGATCAGCTGGAATCTGATTACCTGGTACTACGGTATTCCGTCCAGTTCGTCGCACGCACTGATTGGCGGCATGATTGGTGCAACTGTCGCCAAAGTGGGGACCGGCCCACTGATTGGCACGGGCATCTCCAAGACTGCCGTTTTCATCGTGTTGTCGCCGGTGCTTGGTTTTACGTTAGGCGCATTGGTCATGGTTTTGACAGCTTGGATTTGCCGTCGTCTGACACCCAGTGCGGTTGATCGATGGTTCAGACGACTGCAACTCGTGTCCTGCGCGGCCTACAGCATCGGCCATGGCAGCAACGATGCGCAGAAAACCATGGGAATCATCTGGCTACTGTTGATCGCGGCTGGCCTGACTACCAAGGATACGTTGCCGCACTGGGTCGTGATCTCGTGCTATGTGACCATCGCATTCGGCACGCTGTTCGGCGGCTGGCGCATCGTCAAGACCATGGGCCAGCGCATCACCAAGTTGCGCCCGGTAGGTGGTTTCGCTGCAGAGACGGGCGGTGCGGTGACCTTGTTTACGGCCACTGCGTTAGGAATACCGGTCTCCACCACCCACACGATCACTGGCGCAATTCTCGGCGTGGGTTCCGCGACCCGACCTAATGGCGTGCGCTGGGGGGTATTTGGCGATATTGCGTTGGCTTGGGTACTGACTATTCCCAGTTCCGCGTTTATTGCAGCGGTCGCCTGGTGGGTGGGCAGCCGCGTTTTCTGAACAATGTCGTTAGGCTAACAACCGTTCCAGCAGTCGCAGATAAATGCCATGCAGCTGGTCGATCTCGTGCACGCGAATATTTTCGTTGACCTTGTGCAGCGTCGTGCCGGTGACACCGAGTTCGACCACTTGCGCGCCCATCGGCGCGATGAATCGGCCATCGGATGTGCCGCCGCCGGTCGATAGCTTGGGCGTGCGCCCCGTGACATCCTGGATCGCGCCCACCGCGGCGGCCGACAATGCGCCGGGCGACGTATAGAAGGGCTCGCCCGACACATACCACTCGATGGTGAAGCGAACCTTATGTTTGCTCAGGATGCCCTCAACCGTTTCACGCAATCCTGGCAAAGTCTGCACCGGGCCGAAGCGCAGATTGAATCGCGCCTTGAGTTCGCCAGGAATAACGTTCGGTGCGCCGGTACCTGCGTTGATGTTCGAAATCTGGAATGTCGTTGGCTGAAAATGCTCGTTGCCGTTGTCCCAGACGCGACTCGTCAGTTCAGCGAGCGCCGGGGCTAAGGTGTGCACTGGGTTCTCAGCCAGATGCGGGTAGGCAACGTGGCCTTGGACGCCATGGACTGTCAGGCGCCCTGACACCGAGCCACGGCGGCCGATCTTGATGGTGTCGCCCAACTCTTTTTCACTGGACGGTTCGCCGACCACACACCAATCGATTTTTTGCTGGCGCGCGATCAGAGTCTCGACTACTTTTTTCGTGCCATCGACTGAAGGGCCTTCCTCATCGCTGGTAATCAAATAGGCGATCGTGCCTTGGTGTTTGGGGTGACGCTGCAGGAACTCTTCGGTTGCCGTGACCATGGCAGCCAGGCCACTTTTCATGTCGGCGGCACCCCGGCCGAATAGCAGGCCGTCACGGATGGTTGGCACGAAGGGATTGCTTTGCCACTCTTCCAACGGCCCCGTCGGCACCACATCGGTGTGTCCGGCAAAGCACAGTACAGGACCGTTTCCACCGCCGTGGTGTGCCCAGAAATTGTCCACATTGCCATAGCGCAATGGCTCTACCTTGAACCCGGCGGCCTGCAACCGTTGCATCATGACGGTCTGACAGCCGCTGTCCTCGGGCGTGACCGAACTCCGGGCCATCAGATCCAGGGTCAGTTCCAGGGTCTTGCTGTTGGTGATTTGACTCATCGCGATGTGGTTGCGCCGGGACACAAGTTAAGGTGCGCGTTTATAGGGCGCGCCACGCAGCCGCGCAAGTCCTTTTATTCCGTGACTCTGAAATATCTCTGTAACACAACCGCAATACAGTTCGCTCCGTCACTTAGGAGGAAATCAACGTGTTCAAACAAGTCATTCGCGCCTTTGCATTCGTGCTGGTTCTGGCTGCAGCCAACGCGGCCAACGCCCAGGCTGCTCGCGACACCATCAGCATCGTCGGTTCGTCGACCGTGTATCCCTTCACGACCACGGTCGCTGAGCAGTTCGGCCGCCAGGGCAAGTTCAAAACCCCTAAAGTGGAAAGCACCGGTACCGGTGGTGGCATCAAACTCTTTTGCATGGGCGTCGGACCACAGTATCCCGACATCGCGAATGCGTCGCGCCGCATGAACCTCGCCGAGTTCGAGTCCTGCGCCAAAGCTGGCGTCAATGAGATTGTCGAAATCAAGATCGGTTTTGACGGTTTGACCATCGCACAATCCAAGAAAGCCCAACCGATGGCTTTGACTCGAAAGCAGGTTTACCTCGCTCTTGCGAAACAAATTCCGGATCCCAGCAACCCGACTTCCATGATTCCAAACCCGTACAAGATGTGGAGCGATATCGACAAGTCGCTGCCGAAATCAAAAATCGAGGTGTTAGGTCCGCCGCCGACCTCGGGCACGCGCGACTCGTTCCATGAGCTGTATATGGAAAACGGTTGCCGCTCCTATGCCTGGATCAACACTTTGCGCAGCCAGGACGAGCGCCGCTTCAAACGCGTCTGCCACACTATTCGTGACGACGGCGCCTTCATTGAGGCTGGCGAGAACGACAATTTAATCGTGCAAAAAATCGAAGCCAATACCGCTGCTCTTGGCATATTTGGGTACAGCTTCCTAGAGGAAAATCAGGCGCAACTGCGTGGCGTCAAGATTGAAGGCTATTTGCCGACGTTTGAGACCATCTCCGCCAACACCTTTCCCGCCTCGCGGCCGTTGTTTATCTATGTGAAGAAAGCCCATATGAAGGTCATTCCGGGCATGAACGAGTTCGTTGCGGAATATGTGAGCGACAAGGCAGTTGGCAGCGAAGGTTACCTCGCCGATCGCGGCCTGGTGCCGCAACCCAAGGCGGATTTGGCAAAGACGCGCGCTGATGTGAAGGCGCAGAAGCTCTTCCGGCCGTAAGCCGTTAGACGAAAAAGTCCAACCCAACAGATTTGAGGAAATTCATGATGACCCATAAACTAACACGCGCGGCTGTGGTGGCCGCTTGCACCCTGCTGACGGTCAATGCGGCATTCGCCGCCAAGCCGTCAGCGGCCCCAGCCGCGACTGCTGAAGACGTTGCGGCGATGCGTGCCCAGATCCAGGCGCTGATTGATCGCGTAGCGCAACTGGAAACGGCACAAGCAAAACAGACCGAGACTGTGCAAACCGCGGTGGCAGCCGTCGATGCGCAACAGACGGTCAATGCCGAGGTGCAGAACGCACTGGACCTGCAGAGCGATAACCTTGCCAAGACAGCGGGCAACGTGGGCGAATGGGTCGGCCGCTTCACTTGGAAGGGCGATCTGCGATGGCGCAACGAACAGTTCAGGCAGCAATACGTCACCAGCGATCGTATTCGCGACCGCATTCGTGCACGGGTTGGCTTTGTCGCCAAAGTCAACGATACGGTTCGGGCCGAGTTGCAATTCGCGACGGGCGGCGCCGATCCACGCTCATCCAACCAAACCCTGACCGACAGTAACTCGCGCAAGGCACTGGATCTGGATCTGGCCTACGCTGAATGGCAAGCCACTCCCAGCGTGAAGGTCACCGCCGGCAAGATGAAGTACCCGTGGGTCCGGCCTGGTCAGAGTTTGTTCTTTGACGGTGACGTAAATCCTGAGGGCGTTGCGATTGCCTATCAGGGCACCGTGCCTGGCGGTTTGTTCGCGAGTGCGTTTTACAACAATGTCACAGAGCGCAGCGCGTTTGCGGACTCCAACATGATCGGCGTGCAGGCCGGCTGGCGCAGCAATCCGGCGCTCAAGACGCGCTTTACGGTGGGTGCGACCTACTTTGATCACGGGGCAACCCAAGGCTATAACCCGTTCGCGGCTGTTCCAGGAACGACGAACGGCAATACCACGACGACCAGTCGGGCGATTTGCCGAAACACGATTGCCACTTGTCTGCAGTTTGATTACAACATCGTCGAAGTGTTTGGCGAGATGGCAACCACGTTGGCGGACCGACCGTTGACTGCGTTTGTGGACTATGCCCAGAACGGCGATGCGGTTTTGGACACAGCCTATTCACTGGGATTGCAATACGGACGCGCATCCAATCCGAAGACTTGGGAAGTCGGTCTGCAATACCAGAAAATCGACAAGGACTCACTCTTCGCACAAACCGTCGACTCTGATTTTGCCGATGGCAATACGGACGGGGATGGCTTTGTGCTTCGATTCGGTTACGCTTTTGCGCGTAACTTCCGCTTCAACGCGACCTACTTCATGAATGAATTGAATAATGATGTTGCGACCACTGTTCCGGGCGTGACTGGCCCCGTTTTCGATCGCGACTACAAGCGCTTGCAACTGGATTTCAACTGGGGTTTCTGATGCGGTTCGACGTGTAACGTGACACCGTCACTCACGCTGTTGGCGCTGCTGGTATTGACGACGGCGGCATTCTGGATCGGTCGGAGCCGCTCACTGGCAACAGTGGGCGGTCCTCGCGGTGTTCGCGACCTGCATTCGCTGCCGGGTCATTACGGCATGCTGACAGCGCTGTGGTGTGCGGCGCCCGCGCTGCTGGTAGCTGCAGTTTGGTGGATCTTTCAAGATCAGTTGTTGATAGGGCTGGTCACTTCCCATCTGCCAGCCGATCAGCAAGCCTTGCCGATCGGCGAGTTCAATTTATTGGTGAACGACTTACGCAATGTCGTTGCTGGCAATACGCTGGCGGCAGAAGTGCCAGCCGCTACTGCTGCTGCCGCTGCCGAATATCTGGACCTGCAGCGCATCGCCAGAGTTGCGCTGACCCTGCTGGTGTTGTCTTTGGGCATCATCGCCACGGTGGTAGTGCGTAGCCGCATCAATCCCGAGATGCGCGCGCGCAATTCCGTTGAAAAAGCGGTGCGCGCCATACTTTTCATCTGTTCGCTGATCGCAGTGCTTACAACCCTGGGGATATTGCTGTCGGTGCTGACCGAAGCGGTACGTTTTTTCGCCAAAGTGCCTGTGACGGAGTTTCTCTTCAGCACTAGCTGGAGCCCGCAAATGGCGATCCGCGCCGATCAAGTGGGCGCAGAAGGGTCATTTGGCGCAATACCGCTTTTTGTCGGCACGTTGCTCATCTCGCTGATTGCCATGTTGATAGCCGTGCCCATTGGTTTGATGTCTGCGATTTATCTGGCCGAGTATGCGTCGCGGCGGTTGCGCAAGATCGTCAAGCCCTTGTTAGAGGTTCTGGCTGGCGTGCCGACCGTGGTTTATGGGTTCTTTGCGGCGACCACACTGGGTCCAGCGCTGCGTGGTCTGGGTGAACGTTTTGGGCTGGAGGTGGCCAGCGAGAGCGCGCTCAACGCCGGACTCGTCATGGGTGTCATGATCATTCCGTTTGTGTCGTCACTGGCAGACGACATGATTACGGCTGTGCCGCAAAGCCTGCGCGACGGCGCTTACGCCCTGGGGGCAACACGTTCGGAGACCATCAAGCAAGTGGTGCTGCGCGCAGCTCTGCCAGGCATTGTCGGCGGCGTTCTGTTGGCGGTGTCGCGAGCGATCGGTGAAACGATGATCGTTGTGATGGCGGCGGGCCTGGCCGCCAATCTGACTGCCAATCCATTGGAGGCGGTGACCACAGTGACGGTGCAAATTGTCACCTTGCTGGTTGGCGATCAGGAGTTCGACAGCCCCAAGACATTGGCGGCCTTTGCCCTGGGTCTGGTGCTCTTTGTCGTGACTCTGGCGCTTAACGCAATTGCGCTCTTTGTGGTCCGCAAATATCGTGAGCAATACGAATGAACTCTGTTGCCAAGCGCACTTCAAAGGATACGCAATTGTTGGTGGCGCGCAGTCTGCGTCGCCGCTATCGGTCTGAATGGATTTTTCGCGCGCTCGGAATTGTGGCGGTTTCGTTAGGTGTACTGGCGGTTTTCGGTCTTTTCGGCAAGATTTTCGTGGATGGCGCGTCGGTTTTTCGACAGAGCTACCTGACGCTCGAGGTCTACTACGATCCAGAGATCATCGATCCAGATGGTGGGCGATCACCCGAAGTGCTCGCTTCAGCTGACTATCAGGCTTTGATCAGAGCCTCGTTGCGGGAGAAGTTCCCGGATGTGGACGGGCGCCAAAACCTGCGCGAACTATATCAACTCATCAGCAGCGGATCGTTCCTGAGTTTGCAACGCGCGGTGGTTGCCAACCCGCGTTTGATTGGTACACGAACCCAACTGACGATGCCGGCGGACGACGCGGTCGACATGTTCATCAAAGGTCAGGTCGATCGTGACGCACCTGAGGCGGAACGTAGACTGTCCGACCAGCAGGTTGCCTGGATCGATCGTCTGTCATCCGCAGGATCCTTGAAAACACGGTTCAATCGCGAGTTCCTTAGCAACGGCGATTCGCGTGATCCGGAACAGGCTGGTGTACGGGGTGCCTTGGTGGGCTCGATGTTGACGCTTGGACTGACACTGCTGCTGTCTTTTCCAATCGGCGTGGCTGCTGCGATCTATCTTGAAGAATTTTCCCGCCGTAACCGGCTGACCGATCTGATTGAGATCAACATCAACAATCTGGCAGCGGTGCCATCTATCGTATTTGGTCTGTTAGGTTTGGCGGTTTTTATCGGACTTTTCGGTATGCCACGCTCGGCGCCTCTGGTAGGTGCGCTGGTGTTGTCACTGTTGACGCTGCCAACGGTCATTATTGCCTCAAGGTCGGCCTTAAAAGCGGTTCCGCCTTCGATTCGCGAAGCAGCGCTGGGCATGGGTGCCTCGCAGGTGCAGACCGTTATGCATCATGTATTGCCGTTGGCGCTCCCTGGCATGTTGACTGGGGCCATCATCGGCATGGCCCGCGCGTTAGGTGAAAGTGCGCCGCTGCTGATGATTGGCATGGTCGCGTTCATCGTTGATGTGCCCAAGGGATTGACCGATGCTGCTACCGTGCTACCGGTGCAGGTTTTCCTGTGGTCAGATCTCCCTGAGCGTGCATTTGTCGCACGAACGTCAGGCGCAATAATCGTTCTGCTGGTTTTTCTGGTGGTAATGAATGCCACGGCAGTTTATCTTCGAAACCGTTTTGAGAAGCGCTGGTAAATGTTAATGAATGCACAACCCGAGGTAGCGCCGGTCCGGGCCACAGTTGGCGATGTCACGGTCCCCAGTCCGCTGATGACCTGTCGCAACGTCGATGTTTGGTATGGCGAGAAACAGGCCATCCGCAGCGTTAGCATCGACATTGCGCGTGCCCAGGTGCTGGCAATGATCGGGCCGTCAGGTTGCGGCAAATCGACTTTTCTGCGCTGCATCAACCGTATGAACGACACCATTCCGTCGGCACGAGTTACCGGTGAGATTATCTTCGACGGCCGCGATATTCACGATAAGCGTCAGGACGTCGTACAGTTGCGCTCACGCGTCGGCATGGTGTTCCAGAAGCCCAATCCGTTTCCAAAATCGATTTTCGAAAACGTCGCGTATGGTCCGCGAATTCATGGACTGGCCGCAGATCGTTCGGAGCTCGATGAAATTGTGACTGAGAGTCTGAAGCGCGCAGGCTTATGGGAGGAGGTCAAGGACAGGCTCGCGCAACCTGGCACCAGTTTGTCGGGCGGTCAGCAACAGCGTCTTTGCATTGCGCGCACCTTGGCGGTGAATCCCGAATTGATCCTGATGGACGAGCCGTGCTCAGCCTTGGACCCGATTGCCACTGCGCGCATCGAGGACCTGATCGATGAATTGCGGCAAACCTATGCCATTGTCATTGTCACGCATTCCATGCAGCAGGCGGCCCGCGTGTCGCAGCGCACTGCCTACTTTCACCTTGGCGATCTGATCGAAGTCGGTTCGACTGACAAGATTTTCACCAACCCATCTCATAAATTGACTGAAGACTACATTACCGGCCGTTTCGGCTAGCATGGCGGAATGAAACTGTTTTCCTGGGTCCGGTGGGCCCTGGGTTTTGCCTGTATCAATGGGTTGGCGGCTGAAACGACGGTAGCGGTCGCCGCCAATTTCAGTCGCCCGATGCAGGAGATTGCCGCGGCATTTGCCCGCAGCACCGGTCATCAGGCCGTGCTGGTCATTGGTTCCACCGGAAAATTGAGCGCGCAAATTCGCAACGGCGCGCCATTCGATGTGTTTCTCGCGGCCGATCAAGTGACTCCGCAGCGACTGGCTGCGGATGGATTTGGCGGCGAGGATTCCATTTTTACCTACGCGGTGGGTCGGCTGGCGTTATGGAGCGCACAGCCAACCCTGGTGGATTCCCGCGGCGCGATTCTGGCAACAGGAGATTTCAGGCGACTGGCGCTTGCCGACCCCAAGCTGGCGCCTTACGGCGCGGCCGCTATCGAAGTGCTGACGGCGCTTAAGCTCGACGCGCGCCTGCGACCGCGCATGGTGTTAGGCGATAGTGTCGGACAGGCGTTTCTGTTTGTAGCGTCCGGTAACGCAGCTTTGGGATTCGTCTCGCTGTCACAGGTGCAATCAGATGGCCGGCTGCGATCGGGTTCGGTGTGGCTCGTGCCGCAGAATTTGTACACGCCGCTGCGCCAGGATTTCGTGATGTTGAAGCGCGGTTCGACCAATATAGCCGCACAGCAGTTGGCGCTGTTTTTGCGTGGCGCCGCTGCCAGGACAATCATTCGAAGCCATGGTTACCACTGACGACTTGCAATCGGTGTGGCTGACGCTGCAACTAGCAACAGTGACGACACTGCTGCTGTTGGTGGTGGCGACCCCCATCGCCTGGTGGCTCGCGCGCTCGACGTCGCGTTGGCGAACGCTGGTCGGAGCCTTGACGGCCTTGCCGCTGGTGCTGCCGCCAACTGTGCTTGGATTCTACCTGCTGTTGCTGTTAGGTTCCGGTGGCTGGGTCGGGCAACTGGCCACGGTGTTAGGAACCGGGCCGCTGTCGTTTACTTTTGCCGGGCTGGTGGTGGGTTCGTTGTTGTTTTCCCTGCCTTTTGCAGTGCTGCCGTTGCAGTTTGCTTTCGAGGCTATCGGTCGACGACCGTTGGAGGTCGCGGCAACTTTGCGTGCACGGCCTATCGACGCTTTCTTGTCTGTCGCTTTGCCGATGGCGCGTCCGGGTATTTTGACGGCCGCCGTGCTGGTATTTGCGCACACGGTCGGCGAGTTTGGTGTGGTGCTAATGCTGGGCGGCAACATACCAGGGCAGACACGGGTGGTTTCGACCCAAATCTACAGTCATGTCGAAACGATGGAGTATCCGGCCGCGCACGCGCTCTCAGTGCTAATGCTGGTTTTCTCATTTTTGGTTTTGTTGACGTTGGCAGCACTGAATCGGCGCCGCGAACGCCTGCCGACATGAGCGGCTCGGGTCATCTGCTGCGGTTCCAACTGCGGCGCAGTGCCTTTGATCTGACGATCGATTTGAATCTACCTGCGCAAGGTATAACCGCACTTTATGGCGCATCGGGCGCCGGCAAGACCAGTGTGCTGCGATGTGTGGCCGGACTTGAGCGACCGACGCATGCGTTGATCCGGATTGCTGACGAGACCTGGCAGGACGATGACACTGGCCACTTTGTGCCGACTTGGCGGCGCGCGGTCGGATACGTTTTTCAGGAGGCGAGCCTGCTGGAACATCTTGATGTACGTGGCAATCTGGAGTTTGGCTTGCGCCGCACAGTTGCGGAAAATCGCCGGCATTTTCACGATATCACCGAATTGTTAGGAATCGGCCCATTGCTGACGCGCCGGCACGATCAGCTATCGGGCGGCGAGCGTCAACGGGTTGCGATAGCGCGCGCGCTGCTAACGCAACCACGCCTGTTGCTGCTGGATGAACCGCTGGCGTCGTTAGATCAGGCACGCAGGCTGGAGATCTTTCCATGGTTGGAGCGTTTGCGCGATGAATTGCACCTACCCATGTTGTATGTGTCGCACTCAGCTGACGAAGTGGCGCGGCTTGCCGATACGCTGGTTGTTATCGAGGCTGGACAGGTTCGTGCCAATGGTCCGATCGCCGAGGTGCTCGGTTCTGTGGATGCGCGCGTTGACCTTGGACCCGATAGGGGGGCGTTACTGACAGCTCGTATTGTCGAGCAGGATGTGCAGTGGCGTTTGGCGCGCGCGGAATTCGCAGGCGGTTATATTTGGCTGGCGGATGCCGGCTTGAAATTGAACCAAGCGGTGCGGCTGCGCATTCTGGCGCGTGATGTCGGCGTGGCATGTTCTGAGCCGCAGGCATCCAGTGTGCAGAACCAACTGCGAGGGCAGATCATAGCGATCGCGGCGGATCAAAACCCGGCATACGACCTGGTGCAGATTAACTGCGGTGGATCCATGCTGCTCGCGCGAGTGACCCGCAAATCCGTGGCAATGCTGCAACTGCGCCCAGGGCTTGCGGTCTGGGCGCTGGTGAAATCCGCCGCTGTGGTCAGCTAGGGAAGCTCTGCACAGGTAGCGCGAGGCGCGTTAGGCCACCAATGCCCGGGTACCAGGCGCGACCGACGCAGCATGGTCATTCCATGTAAGGAGGGAGCAACGCCGTAGCCGGGCATTGGTGGCCTAACCCCTTGGGGCCGGCTGGATTTTTCCTCTGGCTGCGTCCCTCCTCGCTCATGTATCTCGATACACATCACTCGTCGTTCCTTGCCAGTGA